>JBARDN010000242.1:0-2368 GCA_049795175.1 Binataceae bacterium (SeqCode)
ACGGCTTCTTCCTGCGCTTTACTTCTCGCCGAAATGCCTTCCAGCCCGCGGCGAGCTCCTGCGCACTGTTGACGGTCGTCGCGCTGAGGTCGGCTGGAAACCGTCCTGCCAGAAAGTAGAGCACATCCGAGTCGACCTTGAGAACCTTTGCAAGTTGCTCAAGGACTTCGTCGGAAGGCTTGCGCCGGTCGTGTTCGAGATCAACCAGGTAAGGAATCGAGATCGGTTTGCCATCGGCGTTGCGCACCTCCGCCACCACCTCGCGCCCCGCCAGCCCCAGTTCCTTGCGCCGTTCTACGATGAACTGTCCGAGTGTCTGCATGATAAGCTATGTAGCATGATAGGCGACAATACGGAACTCCGCTCCGAACGCAGTCCTTGGTTGGCGCCGGCCGCCGAATATTTGATTCATTCTCTGCCGCGCTTCGGAGCGGCGGAAGTCCGTGTCGGCGTGGTTGATGCCGTTGGCCGCGGAGCACTTCCCATTCACCGATGTGGGCCGACTCACAAGATCCAGACCGCGCCGCGACCGCAAGTAGTCTGAATGCTGGAGTGGAGCTGCGCGGAGTACCCGAAGAAATCGTGACCGACAAACGGCCCGGAGTTCACAGGGCGCGCGGTGGATGAGTGGGCTTCGGCTCGGCACAGCGATGCAGTCCATCGGGTCGTCGGTCACGCTCGTGAGATTGAGGTCACCATCATAGACAAACGCTGATTCCGCCGAGGGCGTCCGTGATTTGGGTAAGGTCTTCGAGCGGCGAGTAACTAAAATTGGTGGCGTTACCGAACGGGTCTTGCGACCAGGCCAAGGCCCAGGCATCTTCTCGTCCAGAGTGACCCCTTATGCAGACTTACCCGCCTTGGATCGCCGAAGAGCGCACTCTGACGCCGCTTTCGCTAGCCCTTCGCAATCCACTACTTCATACAAATTATTTCTTTGCAGAGTCACAAGCGTGGTGGGCAGCTTCTCGCTAGCAATCTTGGCAAATTCCTCATTGGTAACCTCCCTGTCAAAGGGCTCCGAATAAGTCTCCGGACCGTAGACACAATTACGATCTAGAGTCCTGGAAGTACCATCTATCCTCGGCTACTTTCGCTTCCAGGTTTTCGCCCAAAAACACTACGGATTCCGGAACGAGAAAGAGACGTTCGTGATCGGCATATTGAAGCCGAAAATAGAGCCCGCCGATTTCTAAACCCGTCATATTGATTTGCTTCTCTTTTCATTGGCGTTGCACATCGACAGACGACAATCGCCAGAGCAGCGCGTCTGCGACACGCAAGACGGAAGCGGCTAGGGCGACGTCTCACGGAACGCCAGGAACCGGCGGCAAACCTGGGAAGGGCAACCCTTCTGGCGAATTGCCGCCGCAGGAGGGAGGCTGATGCTCGTTGCAGGTACATTCAGCCGGCCCCGCGTTGTTCCCTCGCATTCGCTCAGGACACAGGCTCCGCCGCAGCTGAACCCGCCATTGGGTGCCTACTCGGCGGTCAGAACATTCAAGTCCTGACATCCGGAGGGATGCGCGGAACGGCTTGAACTTTCTGCCTGCTCGCGGCGATCGAGTCTATAGGCTTCGCGGTCTTCGCCGTCTCGTCCGCGAAAGCATTACAAGCAAAACTGCGACCGCTGACCATCCTATGGCGTTTGTGGCAAGCTGTCGGGGTGAGGCGATATTCTGATCCATCTGTCCGGTTAAGATGCTGGGCCAATACGCCAAATACATCAGGGAATCGCATAACAGGGACGCGTTTTTCTTTCCGCTCTCCATTAATACGAAGGCCGCCGCCAGAATACTGAATCCCAGGCTGATCACCGCGACCGTCGCCGAAACGACCCCCAGCCGCTCGAGGGTACTGAGCACCGCTGTATCAGAGGTAGAGCAACGCATCGAAACTGTCCGTGATTTCCTTACTGGCCACCGGGGTCAGGGTGAAGCACTTGGAAGATCTCCCAAGCAGGACCTGCCCATGCGTGGTTTGAAGGATCGCTGCCGAGACGTGACAAGCACGCAACCAATTGTGTGTCGCACTTTTGTCCGCACGCTTGCCGATCGGCCGGGCATGTGGAGTGTTCTACTCGGCAGTCGGAGTAACAAAAGTCATGGTAATAGTATTATTGGTCTTGGCGATCTATAGGGGGCGCTAGGTCGGACCATTCGTCGGGCGTTAGATCCTCAAGGGGCGTCGTCTGACAACCGCTCCAATTTGGACCGCCCCAACAACCATAGTATTTCCACAATCCCTCCGGGTCGGCGTAAATTAAAGGGTCGTTCTGAACGTATCCATAGAGATTTACATCGCCCCCGCTGAAGCCAATCGGATCCTGCGATACTAACCGCTGGAACGTCGGGCTGTAGTATCGCGC
>JBARDN010000243.1:0-2561 GCA_049795175.1 Binataceae bacterium (SeqCode)
GCGTGTATCTCATACACGCTGCGCCGTCGCGTTTCCGCTACGAAATGGCGCGCGCGGCATCGTGGCCGTAAGCATCAAGCTTACGCCACGATACCGTGCCGCAATTAGACCCGATTAATGGCTCGCAGGGGGCGCGGAAGGCGGCGCCATGCCACCGGCAGCCGGTGCTCCCGCTCCAGGCGTGGCGCCAAGCTTAGGCGCGGCCTTCGGCACATAGCCTGCCGGCGGAGGGGGAACGAATCCCTTTGGCTGCTCCGCGACCCAGGCCATGCAGGCAGGAATGTCTTCTTCGACGACAGACTCCTGCGCCATGATCTGCTGATCGGTCCATCCGTGGATCTTCTCCTCATGAACTCCCGGACATTTAACCCTGAGGTTAAAGTCGCGAGAAACCCGCGAAGAATCCGCGCTGGCCGTCTGCTGACCTGCCCCGCTTCCCGCCGCAGCAGTCGTAGGACTGGTACCGGCGCTGCTGCTGCCGCCACTGGTGCTTGCGCATCCCGCGGCGAACATAACTGCCAGCCCACCGGCCAGCAACATCCCAATCGTGCGTCTCATGGCATCCTCCTTCACTCTGGGGGCCTCCCCCGATAACTAGGCCCGCACGGCCAATCCGCCACCCAAGTCAAAGCAGCGTCAAAATACACCTAATGAAAAATTTAGCAAACCCCTAGTAACATATTTATAAGGCTTGGAAAAGTACTCGATTATCACGCTCGACTTTACGGGCGCGTCCTTCGATTCGCGCATACTCGAGATGCGCCAGGGTTTCGAAGGTCGCCGCCATCACGTGAAAGATCGGTCGCTCTTCGCCGCCGAAGACTTGTTGCGCCACCTCGAACGCGGTCTGTGGTTTATTGCGCACCAGATCGAGCATCTCGGCCTCGCGATATCGATGGTGCTCGATGATCTGATTGGCGCGATGCCGATGGTCCTGATAGACGCCGCCGTGTGCCGGCAGAATGAGTTCGGCGTCGAAGCGCTGGACCTTTTTTTGTGAGTCGATAAAGTCGCCGAGCGGATTCGCGCTCGCGTCGGCGTCGGGATAAATTCCAACGTGTGGTGTGATCTTCGGAAGCAAGTGATCTCCGACGATCATCACCTTTTCCTTGCGTAAGTAGATTACGTTGTGTCCCGGCGAGTGGCCCGGCGTCCAAATGACTTCGAACTCGCGATCGCCGACCTTGATCACGTCGCCGTCGTCGATGAAATGATCCGGCTCGGTCACCGGAAAATACATATCCGTACCCATCCACGCCGGCCGCATCCCGGCCGAGGAATGCTCGGCGATCGGAAAGCCGTGTTTCTCGAAAAACGGCCGCGACTCCGGGCGATCGGTGGGACTCATCTTGCCGAAAAACAGCATCCTATCCGCGCGCGCCGCTTCCAGTCGATGAATATGCGTCACCGCGTGGCTGCGGCGGCGGATCTCTCCGGAGGCGCCGAAGTGATCGATATGATGATGCGTTGCGATGAGGGTATCGAGATCCTCGAGCTTGATCCCGACTTGCGTAAACGCATCTTCGAGCGTGGCGATACTGTCGGAGGAATTCATTCCCGTATCGATCAGCGCCCACGCTCCGTGACAATCGACCAGGTACACATTGATGATCGTCGGCCGCATCGGCAGCGGCAGAAAGATCTCGTAGATACCCGGGTGAACCTCGACGATTTTTGATCCCATCAACTTCTCAGTGGCCGGCTTCGCCGAACACGCTGTCCTTGCGATCCGCCGCCGTTTGCGAGCCTTGGTGATGTGTACGCGCAGCGAATGTGCGGCGCGTCACTCGTGCAACTCATCCTTGATCTGGAAGGTCGCTTTGATTCGTACTTTCCAGCGCACGACCTTGCTGTTCTCGACCGCGGCCGACACGTCTTCGACATGCACGCTGTGGATGCCCGAGATGGTCACCCCCGCGCGCGCCACCGCGATCTGGACGGCATCTTCGAGCGAGTTGGACGAGATGCCGGTAAGCTCGATGGTTTTTTCGACCATAATTTTTGAGCTCTCTTCCTGATCTCCTGGCACTGCGCGCGCGCCGCTTAATTGACGCGCTTTGCGATGCGGCGCTACGCTTCTCTATGCGTGGTGTTAGCGCACGCGGCTCTGCGAAACAAGGTGACTGGCCGCGTGCCGACCAAACCAAGCCACGCAAATCTGCCATCCGACAGGTTTTCCCGGAGACGCCGCCGCACAATCATGCCACTGAAAATCGAATCGCCTGACGATCAAAACGGACTCACCGAATTCATAACCTTCGCCGATAAAGTGCGTCCGGAGCTCTCTGCCAGGTGGCCAGCCGCGGCCGACATGCAGCTACCGATGCTGATGGGCTTGTCGGCGTTCATGTTGGGCAAGCCGCTGCGTGCGTTCGTCGCGCGCGAGGGCGGCGAGGTCGTCGCGCGCGTCGCGGCGTTGCTCGATCCGGAGTACGCCCAGCGCTGGGGCGAAAAGCTCGGGCATCTGATGTTGTTCGAGGCCGCTGCCGGCGCGAACGGCGCTGCGCGCGCCGTGCTGGACGCGGCATGCGAATGGCTACGCGGACAGGGCGCGGCCGCGG
>JBARDN010000244.1:0-7211 GCA_049795175.1 Binataceae bacterium (SeqCode)
GGTTCGATCCGCCCTGCATCACAGTTGAGACAATCTTCGACCGGAGCCCGCGCTCGAATAGCGCTTTGGCGCGTACGCCAAGATCGATCGCCCTTTGCATCGAAGGGTTAAGTGGCTTCGATCCTGCCGGCGGCGTTGCCGTCGACGGCGTCTGCGATCCCGACGCGGGACGCGTCAGTACAACCGTCGGCATATTTGTAAGAGACGGTGATGACCCCGATCCGATGCGTGGGGTTGGAGTCGATGGCGGATAGGTCAGCCTTCCCGGCGTCGGCGAGCTCGGACGAATCGGCTGCTCCGCTGCGGCTCCGGCGGATTGGCCGACAGGGTTTGCCAGCACCACCGTCCGCATCGAACCCATCGAAGAGCCGCCGTTGGCGAACGCTTCCGCTTGCGAGTGGTCCTCGGGCGGCAGCGGCAGCGAATTTAGCATCTCGCGCGCGGAGGCAAAGCGCAGATCGATCTGATGATTCAGCGCCCGATCCACGGCCTTGGCGGTTTGCTCCGAAACCTGCGGCGCGATGCTCCTAAGCGGCGGAAAGCTGAACGGCGGCTCGAGCGCGGGGTCGCGCCCGCTCAGCAGATGATGCATCGTGGCGGCGATCGAATAGAGGTCCGAGCGCGGCTCGACCTTGCCGACGTATTGTTCGGGCGGCGCGTAGCCCGGCGAACCAATCATCGTGGCCTTGCCGCCCTTGGGTAGAAAGCGCGCGATACCAAAATCTATCAGCATCGCGCGGCCGTCCTTGTCGATCATGATGTTGCCGGGCTTGATGTCGCGGTAGACGATCGGCGGGGTCTGCGCGTGCAGAAAATCCAACACCTCGAGCATCTGGCGCGCGTAGCGCAGCGTCTGCCCTTCCGAGAGTTTGCCGCCGGCCTTGGTCAGTGCGTCTTCGAGTGTGCCGCCCGCGACGAATTCCATCACCAGGTAATGGCGTCCGTTTTCGGCGAAATGATCGATCAACGTCGGGATGCCTGGATGGGTCAGGCGCGCGAGGACCGTCGCCTCGCGAGTGAAGTCCTCGATCGCTTTTTTCTCGGCGATCCCGTCGCCGAGGATCATCTCTTTGACCGCGACCGGACGGCTCGCCAGACGGGTGTCGTTGGACAGATAGACCCTGCCCATGCCGCCCGCGCCAAGAACTTTTCGGACGCGATAGCGCCCGTCCAGGAGATGACCCTCCGACAGCGGCTCACCCGGGTTCATGATGCGTCCACGTCTGCTGGCCTCGGCTCTTTTTGCGGCGCCGGATGGTGCGCCGCGACAGAGCGAAGCGAATCAGGATATATCGGCGAATCAGGATATCGGATCGACCGTCAACTTAAGGAAGGTCTTTCCAATAATCACTTCGTCACCTGTCTTGAGCTCGACCGCGGTTCCGGGAACCAGGCGCGCGCCACGGTTCACGTAGGTGCCGTTCAAGCTTCCGATATCCTCGACCGTGATCTTGCCGTCGGCGATTCGGATGAGCGCGTGCTTGCGCGAAATCTTGGCCTCGGGGTCGTCGGCGTCGAGATCGACTTCGGGGAACGAGCCGGTGTCGGGATCCCATCTGCCGACCAGATTGTTGCCGTCCTCGAGCGAGAACTCCTGATCCTTGCGTCCACCGCGAACGATCTTGAGCGTCGCTTTGAACGACATCGGAGCGCCCGACGGCGCCGCTGCAGCAGGTGCGGCAGCGGGAGCCTCGGCGGGGGCGGCTTGCGGCTTGATCTCGCCCGTGGGTGCGTCCGAAGGCTTGGCTTCGTCCGCGGCCGCCGCCGCTTCGGCCGGCGCAGCGTCAGGCTTCGGCGCCTCGGGCGCCGCTGGCGCCGCATCGGCAGAAGCCGTCAGCTTGGCGCCGCATCCGTCGCAATAATCGAGACCGTCCATGTTTTCGTAGCTGCACTCGCTGCACTTGATCATGTCTTGAGCCCCTGTCCTTCGGCTGCGGGAGATTTTTCGCCTGTCCCCTGTCGAATGTGGAAACGGTTTAACTATTCAGGTTTGCCGAAATCCTTCAACGCATCGGGATCGAGCATCTGGGTTTTGCGCACCACCGCCTGCGCCTGCAACAGCGTAGTTTTGGCCGCCTTGGTCTGCAGAGTCTGGGTCTTCTTGACCTGATCGAGCAGCCCGGCCAGAGCCTGGGTCGCCTTGCTGTTGCCCATCCGCTGCGTGCCCTGGATCGCATTGCCCAAAAGGCGCGTCGCACGATCGATATTGCCGGCCTTGAGCTCTTCTTCCGCCTTGGCCTGTAACTTCGCGATCGATACCTGATCGACCAGGTTCATCACCCGGCCGTTGCGCTTGCTGGTCAGCGTGCGATCGAGCGTGTATTCGACGGTAAGATCGCAGCTCGCCGATCCTTCACTGCCTCCGGGAACCGTGTAATGCAGTCCACTCTGGAGCATCCTGACGGTGCCGGGTTTGCGCGGCGGCAGCACCAGGGTCAGCAGCACCGAGCCGGGAACGCCGGCTTCGAGGTCGCCGATCTCGTATGCGATCTTGCGATCGTCGCCGATAATCGGCGCGCCCATCGCGTAGATTTCCGGCGAAGCGCGAAAGGTCTCGCGCACTCGCACGCCCTGCGCCAGCGTCACGTCGATCCGCACGTTGCGCAGGCTGACCGCGCGCAGTCCCTGCAACTCGTCGTCGAAGATGGTCGGTATATCTCCGGGGTTGCCGATGAAGTGATACTTGCCGTTGGAGTCCTGCGCCAGGCGCTGCAGCAGCTTTTCGTTGAACTCGACCCCGACGCCCATCGTGGAAAAAGAAATCTTGTCGCGGTTCTGCTGCACCAGATCGATGCAGGCGGTTTCTTCGTAAGTCTGGCCGTCGGTCAGGACCAGCACGCGGTTGAGGCGCGAGGTGTCGAGGTTCTTCTTGACCTCATCGATCGCGGCGCGCATCCCGAGCGCCATCTGCGTGCCGCCGCCGATCTCGAGCATGTCGATATCGTCGATCGCGCGCTTGACCGCGTCGCGGTTGGTCGCCTCTTCCGGCGTCACGATCACTTTCGCCTTGTCGGCGAACGCGACGATCGAGACTTTGTCCTCCGGGGTCAGGTTGGCGGCGAGAAACTTTACCGCCTCGACCACGAACTCGAGCCGCTGCTCGTCGTACATCGAGCCCGAGCGATCGATCACGACGCTCAGGTTGAGCGGCAGCCTGCTACCGCCGCCGCCACCCGCGCCGCGGGCAACAGCCTCGAGCAGGACATAGAGGACAAAATTCTCCGCGCTGGACAGCACGTGCTGACTGCTCGCGAGCGCCTCGAAGCTTACCGGTTCGGCCATCTGGTAGATCTCCCGCCGTCAATTGTAAGTGCATCAATCGACTGTTGGCAACCAATCCTGAGCCTTGCCAACCAATTCCTACAAACAATACGAAAGAGCAGGGCCGGAGGCTACGACGCCGGGTTTCGCCCGTTTTGGCCGCGGGACCGGTTGGGCTATGATCCGGGATCGCATCATGGGCCCTTCGCGAACTATACGGAGACCGTTATGTCCACTGATTTGAGAGCAAAATGCGCCATCGCGGGTCTGGGCCAGACTCGCATGGGCAAGAATTTCGACCATCCCAACGCGATGGGCTTCGCGGTCGAAGCGATCGAGCTTGCCCTGGCCGACGCGGGGCTCGAGCGCTCGGACCTTGACGGGCTGCTGGTCAATCCGGGGGTTACCTGGATGGAGAACGCGATGGCTTCGTTCTCGCTCCAGCAGGCGATGGGCCTGACCGACCTGACCCTGACCGCGACCATGAACCTTGGTGGCGCGACCGCCGCCGCGATGATCATGCATGCCACCCAGGCGATCGAGGCCGGGATGGCCAACGTCGTCGCATGCGTATTTGCCGACGCTCCTCTGCGTCCGCCATCACCCGACAAGGGCAAAGCGGCAGGATCCGCGGCGGCCTACGGCTTCGCGCGCGGACTTAACGCATATTATGGGCAGTTCGGCGTCAATGCCGCGTACGCCTTCGTCGCCCAGCGCCACATGAATGTGTACGGCACCCGGCAGGAGCAGCTCGGCGCGATCGCGGTCTCGCAGCGCGATTGGGCCAACCTCAATCCCGCCGCCCAGTTCCATGACGCGCCGATGACGATGGCCGACTACAATGCCGCGCGATGGGTGGTCGAGCCGTTTCATCTTTTCGATTGCTGCCTGGTCTCCAACGGCGGGCTGGCCGTGATCGTGACCTCCGCCGAACGCGCGAAATCGCTCAAGCGTCCTCCGGTTTATATTCTCGGCATGGGCCAGGGTCATCCGGGCGGCGATCCGATGGATACGCTGGTGTCGGGCGCTCCGCTGGCGAAAAAGACCGCGTTCAAGATGGCGGGAATCGAGCTTAAAGATATCAACTTTGCCGAGCTCTACGATTGCTACACCTTCACCGTGCTGGTGACGCTCGAAGACTATGGTTTCTGCAAAAAAGGCGAGGGCGGTCCATTCGTCGAGGGCGGGCGAATCGGTCCCAAGGGCTCGCTGCCGGTAAATACCGGCGGCGGACAACTCAGCTCATTTTATATGTGGGGCATGACCCCGGTCGCCGAAGGTATCGTGCAAATGCGCGGGGAGGCGGGCGAGCGCCAGGTGCCGCGGCATGATATCGGGCTGGTCTCAGGCAACGGCGGGATCCTCTCTACTCATTCGACGCTGGTTCTCGGAGCAAATCCATAAACTGAATATATCAGTACTCTCGCGGTTCACGCGGCGGCGAAGCTGATTTCATTTGAGTAGTCAAAATATAATTCCCATGGCATCACTTGCAAAACCAGGTATTGGCAAACCGATCCCCGCCGTCACTCCCGACATGGCGGGATTCTACGAGGGCGCGCGCCGCGGCCAGTTAATGGTCGAGCGATGCGACCATTGCGGGACGCTGCGCTTTCCCGCCCATGATATGTGCGCCTCCTGTCTGGCAGCCGGGGCGAAATGGGTGCCGGTCAGCGGACGCGGCGAGGTTTACAGCTTCAACATCATGCATCAGGTCTATCATCCCGCCTTTGCCGCCGAGGTTCCGTACGCGGTAATCGTGGTTAAACTTGAAGAAGGTCCAAAATTCATTTCCAACCTGGTTGGAATCAAGCCGCACGAAATCAAGATCGGGATGCCGGTGGAAGTGACCTTCGAGCGCGCAAGCGATGAAGTGATGATCCCAAAGTTTCGTCCGCGAGCACGCGCCTGAGCCATTGCTTCACGCTTTGGCGTCGATAAAGCATAATTCCAAACTATAATCTCACTTAATACCCACAAATCGATGTTACCGCTCGATACCAAGTATCTCCAACGCCTCGTGGAAAGCTCGCCCGATATGATTATCGCGGTCGATCGCGAAGGCGTGATTACCTATTACAACGACGGCGCGCGCCAGAACCTGGGCTACGCTCCCGACGAAGTAATCGGCAAGCCTTGCGCCGAGAGTATCTATCCGTCGCTCGAAGAAGCGCGTCGCGTGATGCGCGCGATGCGCGAGTCGCCGAACGGAAACCGGATCGCGAGTTTCGAAACCGCCTTCCGCAACAAGGCCGGCCAGACCATCCCGGTGATGATCTCGGGCGGCCTTATCCACGACGACCAGGGCAACGAGATTGGATCGATCGGTTTCGCGCGCGACATCCGCCGGATGCGCCTGCATCAGCAGCTTGCGACTGCCGGCGAAATCGCGGTCAGCCTCGCACACGAGATCAACAACCCGCTCGAATCGATTCTGAACAACCTCGATCTCGTTACCCGCGCGATGGACTCCCATCTGAACGAGTCGGAGAGAGTGGTCGAGAACGAGCGCGTCGATTCGATTCGCGGCAGTATCGAGCGGGTGCAGGCGATCGTGCGCCGCCTCGACGAGATGGCGCGCAAGGGCGTGTACGAGACCCGAGACTACCTTGCAGGGAAGCGGATGGCTGATCTCGCGCCGCGGGAGAATCCGCGCGAAAAACCGCAGCCGCACGAACCCGCGCCAGCGCCGGCTTCGGTTTCGCAGCCAACCGAGGATTTGCCGCTGGCCGGGATGTCGGTGGTCGTGCTCGACGACGATCTGGCAGTGGTAAATTCACTAGGCGACGTGCTGCGCGCCGAGAAATGCGTAGTGCATTGCGCGACGCGCCCCTCGGCCGCGCTGGGAATCCTGCGCAACGTCAAAGTCGACGCGGTCATATCCGACGTCGTGATGCCGGAGATGGACGGCTACGATTTCTACATGACGGTCAAAGGCGAGATGCCCGAGCTACCCGTCATCCTGATGACCGCGTACTACTACGACAAGGATCACATCATGAAGCGCGCGCGCCTGAAGGGCCTCGAAGGCGCGATCTTCAAGAAGCCAGTCAATCCGCAGAAGCTCCGCCAGATGCTCGCGCAACTAAGGCAGAAAGCAAAAGCCGCCAAGACCGCAGCCGCTCCAGTCGCCCCGAAACCTGCCGCGCAGAATGGCTAATAGCTAGTGATTACTCAGTCGTGCTCGCGTAGGTTTTACCGCGGCGCAGGAGGATCAATCGGCGCGTGCCGTGCCTGCTGGTCAGGACTGGAGTGAGATCGAGCGCCTGCCCCTGCTGGGCTTTCCATACCTGCTCGGGAACGATCACATAACCGGGAGGAGCGTCGCCGAGGCGTCCCTTGAACGAGGGCGCGTTGCGATCGAGATAGAAGAGTAGGGGAGCCAGCTCTTCATCGAAGCCGAATGTATATAGCGGATCGCCCGGGCCGACCGCGCGCGTAATCTCTTCCGCCGCGGGGCGATAGCTGGAGGTTGCGCAATCGCGAATCTCCTTGCGCGGAATATAGAGTAGGTTAAACACAATCAGAACGGCGCAGATCGCGGCGAATCCCCATTTCGCCGCGCGCGCCCAAAAGTCCTGACGGATTGACAGTACCAGCCACGCGAGCATCACTGCCGCTGGCGGCCATAGCGGAAGCAGGTACGAGCGCCGCTTGTACGCCGCCAGCGTGAAGAACACGACCGTCACGATCCAGAAGATCGCGAACAAGCGTGTCGCCGCGCGGACCCTTAGCTCGGCTTCCGGTTCTTCCCGAATCTCGCTCGCGCCGCGTGGCCACAATGCTGCGACCACCGCGACGGGCACGAGCAGGCTCAGCGGCGCGGAGTTTAGAAACAGCGGCTTGACGTAGTACCACGGCGCCATCGCGCCCAGCGATCCAAAAAATCGTCCGACGTTTTCGCTGCCGAGCTGCCGATTGAGAAATCCGAACCGTCCGCCAAAGTAACA
>JBARDN010000245.1:0-22592 GCA_049795175.1 Binataceae bacterium (SeqCode)
GTGAAGGATCTCCGCGAAGCGATTAGCGCGGAGACCCCACACTGGTTGCACTAATCGCTTCGCGGAGATCCTTCACCTGCGGCTCAGGATGACACTAACTGGGCATCCGCGAGAATATCGACCAGGCTCTTGAGACCGGGAGCGCCGGGCGATGATTTCGGGTGGCGGCTCCGCTATTCTGATTGTCGATGAAAATGACCTTACGCAAATCATTCAGTTCGGCAGTGATTGCCGCGGCGATTCTCGCGCTGGGAGCACCGGCGCTCGCATCCGATACCTCAACCGCGGTGCAGGCGCAAAATGTAAAAGCGAAAATTGCGCTCGCCAGCCTTAAGGTCGCTCCCGGCCACGCCGTCGGCGTGACCGTGGATATCGCGATCGAGCCCGGATGGCACATCTACGGGAATCCGGTGCCCGAGGATTTCGTTGCGACCAGCGTCGCGTTCGACAGCCCCGTGATCGCGAAGCAGCAAATCAAGTTTCCGCCGCCGACCCCGGTTACATTCAAGGGACTTGGCGAGACGCTGCCGGTCTATGAAAACTCAGTGCGTGCGGCCGGGACCGTGCTGATCGATCCGAAGTCGAAGCCGGGCGATTATCAAATAGCGGGCACATTCAAGTTCCAGGAGTGCAACGATAATATCTGCAAGATACCGCAAGCCGTGAAGTTCGAGATTCCAGTGACGGTGGAGGCCGCGGCGAAATAGTCAACCGGCCACCAAGACACTAAGACACGAAAGAGAAGCGGCGCTCGCGTGTTGCGGGCGCCGCTTTGGTTTGTAGGGTAGTTGATTTCGTTTCGTCTAGATTCCGTACACCTTGGCTACGCTCTCGCCCAGGATTGCGCGGCGGCCCGATTCGGTCATCGGCGCGACCAGGCCTTTTAGCTCTTCGAGATAATTTCCTGGATGGTCGGGATGCGGATAGTCACTGGCCCAGAAGAATTTGTCCTCGCCGACGATCTGCATCATCCCGGCAATAGTGCGTTCATCGGGGTCAGCGGAAATCCAGCACTGACGCTTGAAATAGTACGAAGGCTTTTCCTTGAGCCGCACCGTCAGGCCGAGAGTGGTGCCCGAGAAAATCGCGTCGCCGCGATCGAGGAAGTAGCCAATCCATCCGGCCTGCGACTCCAACACGATCAGCTTGAGCTTCGGAAAGCGATCGAAAACTCCGAGCTGAAAAATCGTGCCGAAGGCATGCTGCACGCCCTGGCCCGCGAACAGGTCGAAGTACCATGCGGCCCACGCGAAGTTGTCGTAGCGGCGATGGATTCCGAACGAAATCGGCTCGAAGGTCGGATGAATCGCCAGCGGCACGCCCAGATTCTGCGCCGCGGCGAACACCGGGTCGTGCGCCGCATCGCCGTGCGGTACGCGCGTGATCGTGAACGGACACACGAATGCGCCTTTGCATCCGTCCTTCACCGCGCGTTCGAGCTCGCGCGCAGCCTCCGCCGGATCGCCGAGCGACAGATGCGCGATCGGAATCAGCCTTCCGCCCGAGTCGCGGCAGAAATCCGCGATCCATCGGTTGTACGCGCGACAGTATGCGGCCGACAACTCGGCGTCGAACAGCTCGGCCTCCCATAGCAACCCGATCGTCGGATAGAGGATCGACTTCGCCATCCCTTCCTTGTCCAGAAGCTGAAGGCGCTCTTTCATGTTCATGGTGCCGAAGGCCGCGCCCTTGAGATAAGTGTCCTCGGGCTTGGGCTGTAGCGCGCGCAGGTCTTCGGGACGCAGCCGCTCTCCGCGGGTCGCGGCCTCGCGCATCCGATTGGTCTCCTCGACGCGTTTGCCCATCCCGCCGAGCGAGCCGAGCAGGCCGGGGCGCGTCATTTCGGCGCGCTTGCGATCGATCTCGAGATACTCGAAGCCGTCGTCGCCGGTGCGAATGCGCATCGCGCGGTCGCGATATTTGGGGTCGATATATTTTTCCCACAGGTCGGGTGGCTCGAGAATATGGCCGTCGCAATCGATTACCAGTGCTTCGCTCATAACCGGTTCTCCATAGTCACAGAATCGCGATTGGATTTATCGGCGAGGCGGTTCCGCGCTCGAGGATTAGCGGCCCCATCGTGAACAGGAACTCGTAGCGCGCGGCCTTCGCGCAGGCGGCGGCCAGCGCGTCGAAATCGGCGTTGTCGATCAGATGCACGCCCATCGCGACCAGCGTGCCGACGTGAATCGGCAGCGGCACGCCCTCGTAACCGCTGGGCACGACGTCGCTTACGCTGTCGGAGCCGAGCACCGCGATTTTGCGCGAGTGCAGCCACTCGAGGCAGGTCGCATCGAGGCCCGGAAGTCCGACCCGATTCGGATCCCATCCGCCCTTGGCCTTGCGCCGCGCCGCGCGGCCGGTGCGAATCAACAGGACGTCGCCTTCCGCAACACTGACGCGATGATCTTTTTCGGCGGCATCGAGATCCTCGGGAAAGATCCGATCGCCGGGTTCCATCCACTCGATTTTTTTGATCTTCGGAATATCGAGCAGCACGCCGCGGCTGATAATTCCCTCGCGCGCCACCGTGATCGCGCATTTTTTCGCGCCGTGAGAGCCGACTTCGCCGGCGCCGAAGCCGTTGTACATCTTCTTCTGCCAGAAGACGTGGCATAGCGCGTCGATATGAGTATTGGCCATCCCGTGCGGCGCAATCGCGAAATAATCGCCCGCGTAAGGCAGCGGCATTTCGTGCGAGTCGAGCCCCGCCTGCACCATCAGGTGAGTGACCGGAGTCGGATTGTCCGCAGCGGGGATAGTCGCCAGCGGGAGCGCGAGCGAGACGGCCTGTCCGGACTTGACCAACTGGGCGGCGCCGGCGCGTTTCGCGTCGGTGATAAAGTTGAGCGCGCCGCGCTCATCGTCCTTGCCCCAGCGGCTCCAGTTGCTGAACGTTTCGAACATCGCGATCACTTCTGCGGGCGTGCTTCTTGTGGCCATGATAGTCTCTCCGGCGTGGGTTCCGTCGCTCGTCCGTATAGCACAGCAGGCGGCATGCGAGGTAACTAAACGATCGGTATGTTGGCGAGGCGCGATTGATCATGGATGGTGCATGGCCGCCCTCACCCGCGCGTCACGATGCTTGCGAAAAGAGCGCAAGCATCGCGCCGCCCGCGTGCCGGTGGCACCTCCCGGAGGGAGAGGTATATTGGACTGATGACTTAGATGGGTAATCAGTACATCGAGGCGGCTCGGGTTTATCACGAGATTACCAAGCATTCGTACACCAGCGTGCGATCGTCGGGAACCTATCGGCTGGATTGGGACAATCGGCCCGCGCCGTACAAAATCTATCCGACTGCGGGAGCGCTCGCGTTGCCGCGCGAATTGGAGCTTTCGGCGATACCTGCGCTCGAGGCGATCGCCGCGCCGGTTCCGTCGGGGCAGGATGGAGCGCTGGGACTTGAAGCGCTGACGCGGGTTCTGTTCTGCACCGGAGGGCTCACGCGGTCGAAGCAGGTCGGCGGCGAGGATTATCATTTCCGCGCCGCCGCGTCGGCCGGCGCGCTCTATCCGGTCGAGATGTACGTTGCAGCGGGCGAGGTCGAGGGTCTGGAAGCGGCGCTGTATCATTTCTCGCCCGGGGATCTGAAGCTGCGTGGACTGCGGCGCGGCGACTGGCGTGCGATGCTGTCGCGGGCCGCGGCGCAGCGTCCCTCGATCGCGCGGGCGCGCGCGGTGATTATCCTGACCTCGATTTTCTGGCGCAGCGCGTGGAAGTACCATGCGCGCGCGTACCGTTACTGTTTCTGGGACGCCGGTACGATGATCGCAAATTTGCTCGCGGCGGCGGGCGCGGAACAAATCAGCGCGGAAATCGTAACCGCGTTCGAGGATCCGCAAGTCGAGTCGTTGCTCGGGCTCGACCCGGATCGCGAGTGCCCAGTCGCCCTGATTGCGCTTGGCGCGGACGCCGCGGCGCCCGTCGAATCTCCCACGCTCGAGCCGTTCCCGTTCGAGTCGATCGCGCTTTCGCAGAGCGAAGTCAGCTATGAGCCGATCGTGAAGTTTCATCGCGAGTCGCGCCTCGGTACGGGCGCGGAGGTTTCTGAAATCGCCGACGCAACGGTGACCGCAGCGGAGCCGCGGCCTGACTTGATTCGTTTCGACCCGCTGAAACCGGCCGAGGCGATGGGGCTCGGCGAGACGATTCTTCGCCGCGGCTCGACGCGCCAGTTCGCGCACGCTCCGATTCGTGGCGAGGAGCTGCAGGCGATTCTCGCGGCGGGCCGCACGCATCCGCGCGCCGACTTTCCTTCGCTCATCGACACCTACCTGATCGTCAACGCGGTCGAGGGGCTTGCGCCGGGGGCCTATTTCTATGACCACGTCGGCGCCGGCTTCGAGCTGGTCAAGGCGGGCGAGTTTCGCGGCGAGGCGGGATATCTGTGTTTGGAGCAGCCGCTCGGGATGGATTGCTCTGCGCTGATCGTTTACATGGCGGACTTGGAGCGCGCGCTTGCGGCGCTCGGAAATCGCGGCTATCGCGATGCGCACCTCGAAGCCGGCATCCACGGCGGACGCGCATACTTGGGCGCTTATGCGCTCGGGCGCGGAGCGACGGGGCTTACTTTCTACGACGACGACACGAGCAAATTCTTCGAGCCGCGCGCGGCTGGGATGAGTCCCATCCTGATGGTCGCGATCGGCGTGCCGCGCACACGCTCCTCTGACGACGCGTGATAATTGGCGAAACTTCCTCGATTCACGATCCCATCCTTAGCGACCGCAAACTCGCCCCCGATCTATAGTTGATGACCGTGCGGCGGGCGTTTGCTCATCGCGTGAGCATCGTCACTGCAAAGTGCAACGATTTTTCATTGCAAATCGATGGCACTCCTCTTGCCCTTAGGGCGCAGCCCGAGTCGGCGGGCTAAGCCGAAGGAGGAGAGATGGCAGAGTCAAACGAAGCACCCAAGATGAAGGCGACACTTGGGCTGACCGGGGTGACGGTCAATGCCATGGCGCTAATCGCGCCGGGCGCCTTCCTGTGGATCACGTTCGTCCAGCAAGCGGGTTACGCGTTTCCGTCGGGGATGGCGATGTGGGCTGGAATCTTTGTCGCGTTGCTGCTGGCCTATGCGACGGCGGTCTCGTACTCGGAGCTGGCCAAGCTCTACCCGGGCGCGGGTAGCTCGTACCTGTTCGCGGAGCAAGCATTCCTGAACACGACGCACGCCTACAAATTCTCGCGGATCGCAAAGTTCGTAATCGGATGGGCCTCGCATCTGTACTACTGGATGTACCCGGGGGTCATGGTTGCGACGATGGGCATCATGATCGGGTACATCGTGGGCAATCTTGCGCCAAACTCGATCAATGCGGGAATACCGGGTCCGGTGTTCATGGCGTTGATCGCGGTGATCTTCTCGTTCGCGGTCGCGTGGATCGCCTTCCAGGGCGTCAACGGCTCGACGATGGTTAATATCGCGATCAATGGAATCCAGATCGTCGCGCTGCTGTTCTTCTCCGCGCTGGCGATCGCTTACCGCATGTCGCATCCTGCGGGTGCCGCGGGTCTTGGTTTCGACGCGAGCGGCAACGTCGTCACCTCGACTCTCAGCTACGCATTCAACAGCGCCACCCCGGCGCATCCGAGCGCGCTGTCGGTCCTGCTGCCGCATCATTTTTCATGGGTGATGCTGCAAGCCACGGTCGCGATCCTGCTGTTGGTCGGCTTCGAGTCGGTCACGTCACTGGGCGAAGAAGCCAAGAACCCGACCAAGGATATTCCGCGCGGCGTGCTGCTGTCGCTGACCATCCAGGGTCTGTTCTGCTACCTGATCGAATATTTCGCCGCCAACTATTTCATGAACAGCGCCTACAGCCTGGCCGCAGCGAAAGGCTCGGCCGCTCCGATCGGCGACATGATGGTGCTGGTCGGCAATGCACTGATGGGCGGGCATGGGCAGGCCTTCATGCTGGTCGAAGCGCTGACGGTATTCCTTGCGCTGATCGGCACCACGCTTAGCTGCATGAACACCGGCGCGCGCGTGACCTATGCGATGGGCCGCGATGAAGAAGTGCCGGAGCACTTCGGCTTGCTGCACGGCAAGAACCTGACCCCGCATCGCGCGATCTGGACGCTGGCGGTAATCTCCGCGGTGCTCGGCGCATACGCGGCGTTGTTCTACTTCGCCGGCGGCTCCGCGCCCGACGACAAGACGATCGCGACGCTGCCGCACAACCTCTGGTACGCGATCGGCATGAGCTCGAACGCGAGCCTCTCGTCGCTGCCCAACGGGTTGTTGCTGGTTACGCTGACCTCGAACTTCGGAACCTTCCTGCTCTACGGCCTGACGAACATCGTATGTATCGTGGCATTCCGGGAGCACGAATCTTTCCACGGATTCAAGCACGTGGTGATTCCGGTGTTCGGCGCGATCGCGAACTTCTCATGCCTCGCCTTTTACATTATCGGACCGCTCGAAGGCTTGGGCAGCGTGAAGGAACCGCTGATCGCCGTCGCGATTGCGGCAATCTGGGGAATCTACGGAGCGATATATTTCATCCGCAATTCGAAGAAGAAGGGAAGATCAACACTACTGGTCGCCAAGACGGCGTAGCGAGCCACGCCGGTCGTAAACCCGGGGGCGGACGGTGTTTCGGCGCCGTCCGCCCCAATCCATTTGCGAGATTTGTATAGTATCGGTCTGTGACTGAAACCGAGCACAAGCATCCGTGCGCCGAACCCGCGCCGCAGACGGGTAATTTCGATTTGGCGATGCTGTCCGATGTCGGAACCAATCGTCCCGACAACGAAGACTGCTGTGGCCATCTGATCGACACGCCTGACGCGGCAGTGTTCGCAGTCGCCGACGGAATCGGCGGTTATGAGGGCGGCGAAGTCGCAAGCTCGATGGCGATCGAGCTGACGCTTGCGGCGTGGCGCGAAAGCCCGGCCTCGTGGGGAGCGGCCAAACGCCTGGCGCGCGCGGTCCAGTTCGCCAATATCGAGATTCACAACCGCGCGCTCGCGGTGCCGGAGCTGCGCCGGATGGGCACCACGCTGACCGCGGTCGCGATCGACAAGGGGATGCTCGCGGCCGCGCATGTGGGAGATTGCCGGCTCTATCTGGCGCGCCGCCACACCATCTCGCAGCTTACCAAAGATCACACGATGGTTGCCGAGAAGGTCCGGATGGGACTGCTCACCGCCGAGCGCGCGCGCAATCATCCGGAGCGCTCGATGCTGGTGCGGAGCATCGGGCAGGAGCTGATCGTTTCGGTCGATCGAATCTCGATTCCGCTGGTGCAGGGCGATCGCCTGATCCTGTGCAGCGACGGATTGCACAACGTGCTGCGCGACAACGAACTCGAGCACCTGACGCGCAATATCGACGCGGCCGCCGCCTGCCGCACGCTGGTCGAGACCGCGAATCAGCGCGGTACCGCCGACAATCTGACCGTCGCGGTATTCATGATGCTTGCGGATACCGGCCTCACTCCGACCACGCCCGGATGGCGCGCGAGGCTTTCGCGCATGCTCGGAAGAGGCGCGTAGGCGGCCACCTCTTGCGGCTGGTTTGGGATGTAATGGCATGGTAACTTTCGCGCCCAGACCCTCTCTCTGCCAGGCATAGATTCCATGCGCGAGGTCAGCGTCGGCGAAACCCTCGATCAGTACAAGCTTACCGAGGTGATCGCGCGCAGCGGGATGGCGTCGATCTTCAAAGGGATCGACATCACCAGCGGACAGACCGTCGCGATCAAGGTTCCCTACCTTCAGTTCGAGAGCGACGTAATTTTCTACAGCCGCTTCCAGCGCGAAGAGGAAGTAATCCGCCGCTTGGACCATCGCAACGTCATCAAGATCATGACCCCGCGGCACAAGAGCCGGATGTATATCGCGATGGAGTTCGTCGACGGCATTTCGCTGCGCGAGTTGATGCGGCGCGAGCGGCCGATGCAAACCGCAAAGGCTCTCGGCTACGCGATCCAGATCTGCGAAGCGCTGGTTTACATGCACGGCGAAAAAGTGGTGCATCGCGACCTGAAGCCGGAAAACATCCTCGTCACCGGCGACGGCACGCTCAAGATCATGGACTTCGGAATCGCGTTGGACGAATCCGCGCGACGGCTTACGTGGTCTGGGCTGTCGTCGACCATCGGCACGCCCGACTACATGGCGCCCGAGCAGGTCAGCGGCCGGCGCGGCGACGCGCGCACGGACATCTACGCGCTGGGCGTGATCCTGTACGAGATGTTGACCGGGAATCTGCCGTTTTCGGGGCCGAATGTTTACAACGTGATGCGCGCGAAGACCAACGAGGATCCGCATCCGCCGTCCGAGTTCGTAAAGGATTTCGATCCCCGGCTCGAAGAGATCATCCTGCACGCGATCGAGACTGCGCCCAAAAACCGCTACGCGAGTGCCGCTGGGATGCTTGCCGACCTGCGCGATCCGTCGCGAGTGGTTGCGCACGGACGTGCCGAGCATCTGAAGCCGCGCAGCCTGCGGATGCAGAAATTCCGGCGCGGCGCGGGGTTCGTGCTGTTTTTCGTCTCGCTTATCGCATTCTTCGTGTTCTTGATCTGGATCGCCAACCGCTACCCCGCGGCGCATGTCGCGCCGCGTAAATCTTTCCGGGGGGAAATGAGATGACACGCCGCCGCTTAAGTCTCACCCTTTGCGCGCTGGCCATCGCTGTCGCCGCGCCGCTGCTGCTCGGCGCCAGCCGCGCGCATGCCCAGGCCGCAGCGACCGCGATCCCGTTCGATCAATCGCTCAACCTGGCATGGGTTCTGATCGCAGGCTTTCTTGTGATGTTCATGCAGGTCGGCTTCGCGATGGTCGAGACCGGCTTCACGCGCGCGAAAAACGCGGTCAACACGATGGCGATGAACCTCGTCATCTATCCGATCTGCGTAATCGGATTCTGGCTGACCGGCTATGCGTTCATGATGGGCGGAGTGCATCAGTGGCCCTCGCTCGGCTCGGCCGAGATCGGGCATCACGAACTCGCGCTCACGATCGGCAGCCACGCCTGGGGAATCCTGGGCTTCAGCAAATTCACCCTCGCCAGCGTCAGCCACGATCCCGCGAGCCTCGCGATGTTCCTGTTCGCGGTGGTGTTCCTGGATACCGCCGCGACCATTCCGACCGGCGCGATGGCCGAGCGGTGGAAGTTCTCCGCGTTCGTCATCTACGGATTTTTCATTTCAATGTTTCTGTACCCGCTCTATGGCAACTGGGTGTGGGGCGGCGGATGGCTCTCGCAGCTTGGCGTCAACCTTGGCTTGGGCCACGGCCACGTTGATTTCGCGGGCTCTTCGGTAGTGCACATGACCGGCGGAGTTATCGCGCTGGCCGGAGTGATGAAGCTCGGACCGCGCATCGGAAGGTTTCGCCGCGACGGCGCGATCGGCGCGCTGCCCGGGCATAACCTGCCGATGGCGGTGGTGGGAACCCTGATCCTCGCGTTCGGATGGTTCGGGTTCAACGCCGGCTCGACGCTGGCCGCGACCGACTCGCGGATCGGCGTGATCGCGGTGAACACGATGCTCTCGTCGTCGGCGGGAGCGCTTGCCGCGCTGCTCTACCTGTGGCATCGCTACAAAAAACCGGACATCGCGATGGCGTGTAACGGCCTGCTCGGCGGATTGGTCGCGATCACGGCGCCGTGCGCGTTCGTGACCCCTTCGGCGGCGGTGCTGATCGGGATCATCGCGGGACTGGTGGTGGTCGCAGCCGTGATCGAGCTCGAACGGCGCTTTCGGCTCGATGATCCGGTGGGAGCGATCGCGGTGCATGGCGCCTGCGGAATATGGGGATCGCTCGCGCTCGGAATTTTCGCCGACGGCAGCTACGGCGACGGATGGAACGCCGTCGCGGGCCCCGTGCGCGGCCTGCTTTACGGCGACCCGGGGCAATTCGTCGCGCAGCTAATCGGTGTCACGGCGAACATCGTCGTGATATTCGGACTGGCGTGGATCTTCTTTTCGATAGTCGAGCGCACGATCGGAAATCGGGTGCTGGCGGAAGTGGAATGGTCGGGGCTCGACGCGCTTGAGATGGGCAGCGACGCGTATCCGCACGTGTGAGCGGAGTTTCATCCGGGCCGCGGCCGGATTAGCGATTGCGCTGTGGCTTACGAGTTCGGCGAGCGCCGTGCGTGCGCAAGTCGGCGCGCGCGACTTTCCCGATACGCTGGTCACGCAGGATCCCGATCCCTCCAACGAGTTGGATTTGCTGCCCGGAATGGCGAGCGAGAATGGCCAGGACAGTTTCGCGTTCTCCTTCGAATTCGAGAAAAAGCTCAGCGCGAACACCAGCATCCAACTCTCCGAAGCGATCAACGATCCTCTACGGAGAAGGCTGCGCTCCAGCACCGGACTGTCGAACCTCCAGATCCTGCCGAAGTGGGCATTCTTCGCGTCGGATGAGCATGAATTAAGACTTGCGATCGGGGCGGAGATCGATCCACCGACCGGTGAAATCTCGGCCGGCGCCGACGGCCATACGCGCGGCGGACCGCTATTGATGCTCGCAAAGGGAATGGGCGACCTGAGCTCGAAGGGACCGCTGTTTTATCTGCGTCCGATCGCGATTCAGGCCGACGCCGGATACCTGCCCACGTGGAATGGCTACGAGAGCGATATCGGACAGGCCGATATCGCGCTGTCGTACTCGATGCCGTATCTGGCAGCGTCGGAAGATTCCATATCACGCCTGCCGATCGTCTCGCGGCTGGTCCCGATCGTCGAGTTCGACTATCAGCAAATCCTCGATGGACGCGCCAATAAGACGCCGCCGGAATTTCTGATCACGCCGGAGCTCGGCTATCAGTCCGAAGCGTACCAGATCACGCTCGGCGGACAGTTCGGACTCAACGGCTACGCGCAAAGCCAGGAAAAATCGGCGGTGGTTGGAATGCTTAGTTTGTATCTCGCGCATTTCATCCCCGAGTTGCGCTGGACCCCGTTTTAGAACCGGGTACGGGCTTGACGACGATTTCATGCATCTGCGATAGCAATTTCATCACGGCAAATTCGCGCGAACGCGTGGAGGTTGGTTTCATGGCCTACAGCGATATTCTTTATGACAAGCAAGACAAGGTCGCGACGATAACGATCAATCGTCCGCATGCGATGAATTCCGGCACCATCCGGACCTGGGCCGAAATCGGCCAGGCGTTCGGCGAAGCCGAGCACGACGCTTCGGTGCATGTGGTCGTAATCACCGGCGCGGGCCGCGCATTTTGCGCTGGCGACGACGTGAAGGAGATTTTCCTTAATCCCGAATTCCGCGACGCCAAGCCCTCCAAGCGCACCGAGGTCGAGGAGTGGCGCACGCATCAGCCGGTCGCGCTGGATTTTCTCGTAACCTATCCCAAGCCAACCATCGCGTCGGTCAACGGCGCCGCAGTCGGCTACGGATGTGATATCGCGCTGATGTGCGACATGCGTATCTGCTCGGACCAGGCGCGTTTCGGTGAAGTCTTCATCCGTCGCGGGCTGATCCCCGAAGCGGGCGGCCTGCTGGTGCTGCCGCGCCTGGTCGGTCTCGCGCGCGCGTACGAGCTGATCTTAAGCGGCGATATTATCGACGCGGCTGAAGCCGAGCGGATCGGGATGGTGAACAAAGTCGTGCCGCATGCGCAGCTCGGTGAGGCGACTGCCGCGTTCGCGCAGAAGATCGCGGCGCAAGCGCCGCTGGCGCAGCGACTTGCCAAGGAAACGCTGCGTGTCGGATTGAATCTGAATCTGCCATATTTTTTCGATTATCAGCGTCACGGGCAGCGAATGATGCTAACCTCGCAGGATCATTTGGAAGGCGCCAAGTCGTTCGTCGAAAAGCGCGCCGCGAATTTCAAGGGAGAATAGTCAGTTCGTAGCATTCCGGGAGGACGGGGGAAGATGAAGAGCCGAGTTTTGTGCGTGGTCGCATTTGCATTCGTGTGCGCATCGTGTGGCGGAAGTTCAGGCGGAAGCGGCGGCGGACCGAAACCGCAGCCGATCAACCAGACAGTTCAGGTGCCGGGTCTGATGACTACGGGCCGGTTCACCAGCGCAGTCACGCTCGCCTCGGGTAACGTGCTCGAGGTGGCGGGATTCGGGTCGCTCCAAGCCGTCGTTCTCACGTCCGGCGAAGTTTATCATCCAGCGACCAACAGCTTCACAAAGGTTGCGAATCAATTGCCGATTCCCGCCAATCACGTATGTTTGGCGGCGCTGCAGGACGGCACCGCGCTCGAGGTCGGCGGCCAGGACAACCTTGGCAATAATCTGCTGCAGGCCGAGATCTACAATCCCACGACCAACAGTTTCGCGCCCACCACCGGCGCCATGAACGACCCGCGTTACGGGTGCACCGCCACGACGCTTGCGGACGGTACCGTGCTGATCGCAGGGGGAGACGACAATACCGGCGGGCCCGAACATACCACCGACACGGCGGAGATTTACGATCCCACTTCAGGAACCTTTACCTTCACCAAGGGCACTATGATCGGACCGCGTGGATTCCACACCGCGGTGCTGTTGACGAGCGGCAAGGTGTTGCTGGCCGGGGGACTGAACGCTTCAACTCCGCTCTCGAGCGCCGAGCTTTACGATCCCACGACCGGGACCTTCAGCGCGACCGCCGGGCCGCTCAACACGGCCCGGTTCGAGATCGCGGGAATCCTGCTGGCCGACGGACGCGCGCTTCTGGCGGGAGGCGTGGGCGCCTCCGGCGTGCTGGATACCGCGGAACTGTACGATCCCAATGCTTCCACATTCAGTTTAACGGCAAACGACATGAGCATCGGCAGAAGGCTGGCGTCTGCCGCGCCGCTTTCCAATGGCAATGCAATTGTCGGCGCCGGGAGCAGCCAGGCTCCGAACCAACTACCCGATGCCACTTGCGATTCATTTGACGCGGCCACCAATTCGTTCGCCCCTACCGCCCCGCTGCATATCGCGCGTATGGACGCGGCCACCGTGGTGTTGCCGGACGGCTCGCCTCTGATCCTGGGAGGAATTGACAATCAGGGAACCAGCGGCGGAAATTACGAGCCCAGCGGAGAAATCTACGACCCGACCGCTGCGTCCTTCACGGTTACCGGCGGACTCAACTCGCTTCGGATCGCGTACGCATCGGCGCGCCTCGACAATGGCGAAGTTCTGATCGCGGGCGGCGCTACCCAGAGCGGGCTGCTCGCGACGGCTGAAGTGTTTGATCCCTCGACGGGGTATTTCACGCCCACCGCGAACAACCTGGATGTAGCCCGAGTGTCTTTGAACGCGGTCACGCTTCCCAGCGGCAAGGTGTTGATCGACGGAGGCAGCACGGGCACCACCGCCGAGCTCTTCGATCCGGCGACGATGAGCTTTGCGCTCACCGGCTCGATGACCGCGGCGCGCTCCGTCGCGACGGCGACGTTGCTTAACGATGGCACGGTTCTGATCGCGGGCGGACTCGACCCGGGCGGCGATTCGCTCGATACGGCGGAGATCTACAATCCGAAAACCGCAACCTTCACCGCGACCAGCGGCGTGATGACGACGCCGCGCGCACTCCACACCGCGACATTGCTCAAAAATGGTGAGGTGCTGCTCGCGGGCGGCAGCACCAGCTCCTTTTTTTCCGACGTGCTTGATACCGCGGAAATCTACAATCCCAAGACTCAGACGTTTACCGCAACTGCCGGAACCATGACCTCGCTGCGTGCGAGCGCGACCGCAAATCTGCTCAAAAACGGCCAGGTTCTGATTGCCGGCGGAGCGATCGCCAACGGCAGCTCGCTCGCCAGCGCCGAGTTGTTCGATCCGGCGACCGGCCAGTTCACCGCGACTTCGGGATCGATGAGCAATTCGCGCGTCTTCCAGTCCTCGGTCAGTTTGCCGAATGGAGAAGTAATGATCGCGGGCGGAAGTATCGGGACATTCAGCGGAGTGACCTCATACACATCGGTGGCTACTGTGGATTTCTACGATCCATCGTCAGAACAGTTCGTTCCAGCCGTACCGATGATCTCGCCGCGCGATTTCTTTGTCGCCACCTTGCTGACCTCCGGAAAAGTGTTGCTTCCGGCCGGACGGGTAATCAGCTCAGCAGGCATCGGAATCGCGGCGCTGGAGACCGCCGAGATCTATACCCCGTAACCTCGGTCACTGAGGAACGCCATGAATCGACGAACTCTGCTCGCGCTTTTTTTGCCGCTGATCCTTGCACCAGCGGCAGCAGCTCACGCGGCCGATGCCGCCGCGGTCGCGAAGCGCGCGGCGGTTTTGTCGCCGGCCAACCGCGTCCAGGCTTTTCGCACCATGGATCAAGTCTTCCCCTATCACGTCATCGAGCGGGGCGGACCAGTCGCGGCGTTGCCGGGCGGCGGGCAACAGATCAAGCTCAGCTATCTTTTCAAAGGCAAGCGTCGGACTCTCGACGATTTGCTCGCGCGCACGCGCACGCAGGGATTCCTCGTAATCAAGGACGGCAAGATTGTCGATGAGCGTTACTTGAATGGCGCCGACGACAAAACCAAATTCACCTCGTGGTCGGTCGCCAAGTCGTTCACCTCGACCCTGGTCGGCCTTGCGCTCGCCGACGGCAAGATCAAGAGCCTGGACGATCCGATTACGAAATATCTTCCAGAGCTGAAAGGCTCGGGTTACGACGGCGTGCCGATCAAGGACATTCTGGAAATGTCCTCCGGAGTGAAGTTCACCGAGGACTACGGCGACCGAAACTCCGACGTCCAGATCCTGTGGGACAAGACGATGACGAAGCAATCGGAGACCCTCGACGAGTACGCAAAGACGCTCCGCCGCACCGAAAAGCCCGGCGCCAAGTTCGTCTATCGCAGCATCGATACCGGCGTGCTCGGGCTGCTCGTCAAGCGCGTCACCGGGATGCCGATGGCCACGATGCTCTCGGACCGAATCTGGAAGCCGCTCGGAATGGAGCAGGACGCGACTTGGCTCACCGACGGTCCGGGCCCCAATGCGACCGAGGATGGTTACTGCTGTATCAACGCGACCCTGCGCGATTTCGGCCGCTTCGGATTGCTGTTTCTGCACGACGGCAAAGTCGACGGCAAGCAGATTGTTCCGGCCTCGTGGATCAAGCTCGCGACCAATCCGCAAAGTCCTCAAGTCGGATGGGGTCATTTGTTCCCGGGCGATCCCGGCGCGTACGGCTACCAATGGTGGCTCATCTATCCGGGCGCGGGCCACGCCTACTCGGCCGAGGGCGTATTTTTTCAGTTCATCTACGTCAGCCCGAAGTACAACATGGTCATCGTCAAGACCAGCGCCTACGATGATTTCTGGGACGATCAATTGGGCATCGAGCAACTGGTAGCCTTCAACGCGATCGGGGAAGCCCTCAATAAGCACTAAGGACGAATCGTGCGCGCATCGATCGGCGACGCGGGAGTCTGCAAACCTCGCGTGCGGCAGCGGCAATTTGCGCGTCATCGCGTCTCTTACCTCGGAATTTGCAGCCGAAGGTAAAGCTCAAAACGCCCCGAATTCTAGCTATCGGACGGCAGTTGACTCAAGCGGTTCGTAAGGCGCAGCGACGTTTGCGCCTCAAGGAACTCGGATCAGTAGTCGGCTGAACGCGTAAAATAATGTTTTATTGACGTTCATCCTCTGTTATCCTTGACACATTCCGCTTTTCCCATTATCTTCGTCAAACCCCAACGAGGATTGCCTTATGAAATTAGGCGGCAATATTCCAGAGCTTGACGCCATCGACCTGCAGATTCTGAACCTCCTGCAGGCCAACGGCCGTATCGCGCACGTCAAGCTCGCCGAACAGGTCGGACTCTCCGCGCCGTCGGTGATCGAGCGCGTCAAGAAACTCGAAGACAGCGGCGTGATCTGCGGCTATCACGCCGCGCTCGACGCGCGCCGGCTCGCCAAGGATGTGACCGCGTTCATCGGCGTTTCGATCGCGCATCCGAAAACCATCCGGCTTTTTGAACAGAGTGTCGATTTGCTCGACGACGTTCTCGAGTGTCATCACGTTACGGGTCAGCACACGATTCTCCTGAAGATCAAAACCGACAACACTTCGTCGCTTGAGCGGCTCATCAGCGCGATCCGCTCGATCGAGGGAGTGGCGCGGACGGAGACGATGGTGGTGCTTTCGACCCATACCGAGCGCAGCCAGATCGCGGTGCATCAAAGTGGTGAGGCTCCCGAGCCGGGCAACGGCCACGGCCGCCGTAGCCGTCACGCGCCGAGGCCGGTTGCGCTCCCTGACCCGAGACGGATGTGACCCATGCACAATCGGAGCAGTCTTCCCGAGCGCGAAGGCCTGTACGATCCCGCACATGAGCACGACGCATGCGGAGTCGGCTTTGTCGTCAACATCAAGGGCGAGCGTTCGCACGATATTGTCGCCAAGGCGCTGCAAGTCCTCGACCACCTGACGCATCGGGGAGCCTGCGGATGCGATCCGACCTCCGGCGACGGCGCCGGAGTGCTGGTTCAGATTCCGCACGAATTTCTGAAACGCGAAGCGCTCAAGTGCGGTTTCGATCTTCCTGCACCGGGTCAGTATGGAGTCGGCCAGGTTTTTCTGCCGCTCGACGCGAATAAGCGCAGCGCCTGCGAAGCCGCGTTCGAGAAAATCGTGCGCGAGGAAGGCCAGCGCATTCTCGGATGGCGCACGGTTCCGGTAATCCCCAGCGCATGCGGCGACATCGCACGGCGCGGGCTGCCCGAGGTCCGGCAGGTCTTCATCGGACCCGGCGCGGGCGCCGTCGATCAAGAAGCGCTCGAGCGCAAGCTCTACATAATCCGCAAGCGCGCGTTCCGCGCGATTGACGCTCTCGGGTTGGCAGGACAGGAGCTATTTTATTTCTGCTCGCTCTCGACTCTGACGATTGTTTACAAGGGCCAACTGATCTCGCATCAGATCCCCAAGTTTTATCCCGACCTGCTCGATCCTGGTTTCGCAAGCGCGCTCGCGATGGTTCATCAGCGCTTTTCGACCAACACCTTCCCGTCATGGGATCGGGCGCATCCGTTCCGCTTCCTCTCCCACAACGGCGAGATCAACACGCTGCGCGGAAATGAAAACTGGATGCACGCGCGGCAGATGATGTTCTCGTCGCCGCTGTTCGGCGCCGATATCGCCAAGCTTCCGCCGATCGTCGAGCCGACCCAGACCGACTCGGCCAAGTTCGACAACGTGCTCGAGCTGCTGGTGCGCACCGGACGTCCGATCGCGCACGCGGTGATGATGATGATCCCCGAGGCGTGGCAGAACGATGCGCAGATGAGTGCGAGCAAGCGCGCCTTCTACGAATTTCACGCCTCGATGATGGAGCCGTGGGACGGCCCCGCCTCGATCGCATTTACCGACGGCATCCGGATCGGCGCCGTGCTCGATCGCAACGGCCTGCGTCCTTCGCGCTACCTGGTGACCAAGGACGGGTTGGTCGTGATGGCGTCCGAAACCGGCGTGCTCGACATCCCGCCCGAACAGGTCGCGCGCAAGGGCCGTCTGCAGCCGGGAAAGATGTTCCTGGTCGATACCGCTCTGGGCCGGATCGTACAGGACGAGGAAATCAAGGAAGCGTTCGCCGCGCGCCAGCCGTATCGTACCTGGCTGGACGAAAATCTGATCAAGCTCGAGGAGCTGCCCGCGCCGCCGAGCGCGCCCGCGATCGCGGGATTCGAGGGGATGGATCTGCTGAAACAGCAGCAGGCTTTCGGTTACACGCTGGAGGATCTGAAACTGATTCTCGCGCCGATGGCGGTGAATGCGCAGGAGCCGGTCGGCTCGATGGGCACCGACACTCCTTTGGCGGTGCTCTCGGACAAGTCGCCGCCCCTGTTCAACTACTTCAAGCAACTTTTCGCGCAGGTCACCAATCCGCCGATCGATCCGATTCGCGAAGAATTGGTGACCTCGGCCGAAACGACGATCGGCTCCGAGCAAAACCTGTTCGAGGAGTCGCCGGCGCATTGCCGCCAACTGCGGCTCAAAACTCCGATCCTCACCAACCAGGAGCTCGAGCAAATCAAGCGTCTGGCCGAGCCGGGTCTGTGCGCAATCACGCTGCCGACGCTGTTCCACGTGCGCGACGGCGAGGCTGGACTGCGCTCCGCGCTCGACGCCCTGTGCGCCAAGGCCTCAAAGGCGATCGCGGACGGATTTACGATTATCGTGCTGTCGGATCGCGGCGTGAATTCCGAGTTCGCTGCAATCCCGAGCCTGCTCGCGACCGCGGGTGTGCATCATCATCTGATTCGCGAAGGCACCCGCACGCGCTGCGGTATCGCGGTCGAGTCGGGCGAGCCGCGCGAGGCGATGCACTGCTGCCTGCTGGCCGGATACGGCGCCGGCGCGATCAATCCGTACCTTGCCTACGCAACTCTGGCCGGAATGATCGAAGACGGACGCCTGACCGATATCGACGAGGACACCGCCGTCCACAATTTCATCAAGGCTGCCACCAAGAGCATGATCAAGGTGGCGTCGAAGATGGGCATCTCGACGATCCAGAGTTATCGCGGCGCGCAAATCTTCGAAGCGATCGGCCTCGGCCGCGAAGTGATAGACAAGTACTTCACCTGGACCGCCTCGCGCGTCGGCGGCGTTGGACTGGACACGATCGCGCGCGAGACCGCGGCGCGTCATCGCCACGCCTACGAGATCCAGCCGAACCTCGACGGCGAGCTCGACGCCGGGGGCTTCTACCAGTGGCGCCGCCGCGGCGAGTTCCACATGTACAATCCCAACACCATCGCCAAGCTGCAGCATTCCGTGCGCTCCGGAAACTACCGGATGTTCAAGGAATACACGCGGCTGGTCGATGAGCAGAGCCGCAACCTCGCGACGTTGCGCTCGCTGCTCAAGTTCAAGCTCGAGCGGCCGCCCGTTGCGCTCGAAGAAGTCGAGCCCGCTACCGAGATCGTCAAACGTTTCAAGACTGGCGCGATGTCTTTTGGATCGATCGGCAAAGAAGCGCACGAGAATCTCGCGATCGCGATGAACCGGCTCGGCGGCAAGAGCAATACGGGCGAGGGCGGCGAGGATCCCGCCCGCTTCGATCGCGATCCAAACGGCGATTGGCGGCGCAGCGCGATCAAGCAGGTCGCATCGGCGCGCTTCGGCGTCACCAGCCATTACCTGGTCAACGCCGACGAGCTGCAAATCAAAATGGCGCAGGGCGCCAAACCGGGTGAAGGCGGACAACTGCCCGGCCACAAGGTCGATGATTTCATCGCGAAGATTCGCTACTCGACGCCGGGCGTCGGACTCATCTCGCCGCCTCCGCATCACGACATCTATTCGATCGAGGACCTGGCGCAGCTCATTCATGATCTGAAGAACGCCAACAACCGCGCGCGTATCAGCGTCAAGCTCGTCGCCGAAGTGGGCGTCGGAACGATCGCCGCCGGCGTCGCCAAGGCCAAGGCCGACGTGGTTTTGATTAGCGGATACGACGGCGGCACCGGCGCGTCGCCTCTGCAATCGATCAAGCACGCCGGTGTGCCGTGGGAGCTCGGCCTCGCCGAGACCCAGCAAGTTCTGGTGATGAACGGACTGCGCGGACGAATCCGCGTCGAGACCGACGGCCAGTTGAAGACCGGACGCGACGTCGCGATCGCGGCGTTGCTTGGGGCAGAAGAATTTGGTTTCGCGTCGGCGGCGCTGGTCGCCTCGGGCTGTATCATGATGCGCGTGTGCCACCTCAATACCTGCCCGGTTGGGATCGCGACCCAGGATCCCGAGCTGCGCAAGAAGTTCGAAGGCAAACCCGAGCACGTGGTCAACCTGATGATGTTCATCGCCGACGAATTGCGCGAGCACATGGCGACGCTCGGTTTTCGCACCGTGGCCGAGATGGTCGGGCATGTCGAATGCCTCGACGCGAACGACGCGATCGGGCACTGGAAAGCGCGCAACCTCGATCTGAGCAAGATTCTGCACCGGCCCGACGTGGCTGACGACGAACCCCTACACGCGATCGAATCGCAGGATCACGGTCTCGACAAGGCGCTCGATAATCAACTGATCGAACTCTCGCGCGACGCACTCGAGCATCGCCGTCCGGTCGAAATTCATCTGCCGATTCATAACGTCAACCGCACTGCCGCTGCGATGCTGTCGTCGGAGGTCTCACGCCGGTTCGGCGCCGAGGGGCTGCCGCCTTACACGATTCAAATTCATTTCAAAGGTTCCGCCGGGCAGAGTTTCGGCGGATGGCTCGCGCCGGGAATCGCGCTCTACCTCGAAGGTGACGCGAACGATTACTGCGGCAAGGGTCTTTCCGGAGGATTCGTGGCGGTGCGTCCGCCGCAGGAAGCCACCTTCAAGGCCGAGGAAAATATCCTGATCGGCAACACTGCACTCTACGGCGCAACCGGCGGCGAGGCGTTCTTTCGCGGCGTAGCGGGCGAGCGTTTCGCCGTGCGCAACAGCGGCGCGCACGCGGTCGTCGAAGGCGTCGGCGATCACGGATGCGAATACATGACGCGCGGACTTATCGTCGTGCTCGGCAAGACCGGGCGCAACTTCGCGGCCGGAATGTCGGGCGGCGTCGCCTACGTTCTGGATGAAGACGGAAGCTTCGCTCCGCGCTGCAACACGGGGATGGTCGAACTGGGCCCCGTCACCGACCCGGATGATCTGAAGCAGTTGCACGCGCTCATCACGCGTCATCGCCAATACACGCAGAGCGCGGTCGCCGCGCGTATCCTGGCGGATTGGGACGTATCCGCCGCGAAGTTCGTGAAGGTGCTGCCGACCGAGTACCGCATGGTGCTCGAGCGCCAGCATCTGGGCCGCGGCAACGACATGGCGCGGCTGGCTGCGATTTGATTGCAGGAGAATCGTTTTAGATGGGAAAGATCACGGGCTTCATCGAGATCAAACGCGAGACGCCGCACAAGCGGCCCGTCGCCGAACGCCTTAAAGATTGGCGCGAGTTTGATCTCAAAATGCCCGATGACAAACTCGCCCGCCAGGGCGCGCGCTGTATGGATTGCGGCATCCCCTTCTGCCACAAGGGCTGCCCGCTCGGCAACATCATTCCCGACTGGAACGATTTGATTTATCGCGGCAGGTGGCGCGACGCGATCGAGCGTCTGCACTCGACCAATAATTTTCCCGAGTTTACCGGGCGCATCTGTCCGGCGCCGTGCGAAGAAGCCTGCGTCCTTAACATCAACAACGATCCGGTCACGATCAAACTGATCGAGAAGAGCATCGTCGATCACGCGTGGGCCGAGGGCTGGATCACGCCGCTGCCGCCCGCGCGCAAAACCGGCAAGCGCGTCGCCGTGGTCGGCTCGGGTCCTTCCGGACTTGCCTGCGCGCAGCAACTCGCGCGCGCCGGACATGCGGTCACGCTCTACGAGCGCTCGGATCGGATCGGCGGACTGCTGATGTACGGGATTCCCGATTTCAAACTCGAAAAGCGCCACATCCTGCGCCGCGTCGAGCAGATGCGCGCCGAGGGCGTCGAGTTCGTCACCAACTGCCGCGTCGGAATTGATCTCCACGCCGACGAGTTGCGCAAAAAACACGACGCGATCTGCCTGACCCTCGGCGCGACCAAGCCGCGCGACCTGCCGATGCCCGGGCGCGAGCTCGACGGCATCCACTTCGCGATGGATTTTCTTCCGCAGCAGAACAAACGCGGTTTCGGCGATACGATCGATCCGCGGCTCTCGATCACGGCGAAGGGCAAGCGCGTCGTCATCCTGGGCGGAGGCGACACCGGCTCCGACTGTCTGGGAACCTCGAATCGGCAGGGCGCGTCGAGCGTCAGTCAGTTCGAGCTTCTGCCGATGCCGCCCGAGAGCCGCACCGCCGAGATGCCGTGGCCGGACTGGCCGATGATCCTGCGCACCTCGAGCTCGCACGAGGAAGGCGTGCTCCGCGACTGGAGCATCAACACGCGCTCGTTCAGCGGAACCGGCGGCCAGGTCAAGAAGCTTCACGGCGTGCGCCTCAACTGGAAGCGCGACGGCGCGCGCAACGTGATGGAGGAAATCGCGGGCAGCGAGTTCGACCTCGATTGCGATCTGGTGTTGCTCGCGCTCGGCTTCCTCGGCCCCGACCCGGAAGGAATCATCTCCGAGCTTTCGCTAAAGCTCGACGCGCGCAGCAATATCGCGACGGAGAATTACGCCTCGAGCGTCCCCGGAGTCTTCGCGGCCGGCGACGCGCGCCGCGGCCAGTCGCTGGTGGTGTGGGCAATCTGGGAAGGCCGCGAATGCGCTCGCGCATGCGACGCATTTCTGATGGGCGAGACGTTCCTGCCGACCAGCCCCGAGCTGTAGCGGCGCCGGCGCTTGACGGCGCCTACCGTCGAAGGCTCATCGCGTCGAGCTTTTTTATCACCCATTCGATCCGATCCTCGCCCCAGAACGGCTCGCCCTCGACGACAAACGTCGGCACGCCAAATATCCCGTCGCGATCGGCTTCGACAAAGCACGCGTCGAGATCGCCGTGCGCGGCGCTGTCTGCATAACGTGCGAACTCGCCGGCGTCGAGACCGATCTCGCCAATCACGGCGCCAATCGCGCCACGATCCTCGACCTCCAGATCGGCGCGCCAGAAGCGCTCGAACACGCGGTCCGAGTAATCGCGAAAGCGTCCCTCGCGCTGCGCGAACAGCCCGCCATAGAAGGCG
>JBARDN010000246.1:0-1919 GCA_049795175.1 Binataceae bacterium (SeqCode)
TCACCATCCCGCCGCCGCTGCCGAGCGGCCCCGAACCCTCGGCGACCAGCCCGCTCATCGCGGCTTCGGGGTCGGTGATCAGCGCGACCAGCCGTGCGTCGGGCCGCTTGTGCGGGTCGCCGGTCAGAACTCCCGCCACGTCGCTCAGCATCACCAGCATCCCGGCCTGCACCAGAGTTGCGACCAGCGAGGATAGAAAATCATTGTCGCCGAGGCGGATTTCCTCGACCGCGACGGTGTCGTTTTCGTTGACGATCGGAATCACTCCCGCCGCCAGCAGCGCCGTGATCGTCGCGCCGGCATTCTGGCGGCGGCGGCGCTCGGCCAGGTCCTGATGCGTCAGCAGAAGCTGCGCGACGGTTCGTCCGTGAGCGCCGAACGCGCGCGCCCACTGCACCATCAGCTCGATCTGTCCGGCGGCCGCAGCCGCCTGGCGCACCGCGATCGCCGCGCCGTGAAGTTTCTTTAGCCGCGCGCGTCCCGCCGCGACCGCACCCGAGGTTACGATGATCACCTCGCGCCCGGCGGCGATCGCGCCGTCGATATCCGCCGCGAGGCGATCGATCACGTCGGCGCGCAGCCCGCCCTCGTCGGACAGCACCGCGCTTCCGACCTTGACCACGATCCGCTTCACCCGTGGCAGAATTTGCGCCTTGTAGTTTAGCTGGGACATACGGCCGAAACCGGTTCGAGGGTCGCAAGCGCGCGCGCGATCTCCGCGATGAGAGGCTTAAGTCCGGTGCCTTTCTCCGCCGAGATCGCGAACGTCGGCATCCCGAGCTTGCGCCCGAGCTCGCGCGCGGCTTTGCGCGCTTCCTTGTCGCCTAAAAGATCGATCTTGTTGAGCGCAACGACCGCCGGCCGCTCGAGCAGCGCCGGATCGAATGCGCCAATCTCGGATCGCACGGTCGCATAAGCCTGCGCCGGATTTTCTGAAGCATCGAGCACGTACACCAGCATCCGCGTGCGCGCCAGATGGCGCAAAAAGCGGATTCCGAGACCGTGCCCCAGATGCGCTCCCTCGATCAGTCCGGGAATATCGGCCAGCGTGAAGCTCTCTTCATCGGAAATAAACACGCGCCCGATATTCGGCGCCAGCGTGGTGAAAGGGTAGGCCGCGATTTTCGGCCGCGCCGCGCTGAGCGCCGTGAGCAGCGTCGATTTTCCCGCGTTCGGCAACCCGACCAGTCCCGCCTCGGCCACCAGCCGCAGCTCGAGCCGCACCCATCGCTGGACCCCCGCCGTGCCCGGCGTCGCGATTCGCGGCGAGCGCCGGGTCGAGCTGACGAAATGCATATTGCCCTGTCCGCCTTCTCCGGCCTGCGCGATCGTCGCGCGCGACCCGGGCATCACCAGGTCCGCGATCGTTTCGCCGCTCTCGTCGTCGAAGGCGACCGTCCCCGGTGGCACCTTGACGACCAAGTCCGCGCCGGCTTTTCCATATTGCTGCTTGCCGCGGCCCGCTTCCCCGTCGCGTGCGACCAGGCGCGGCTGATATTTGAAATCGAGCAGCGTCGAGAGGCCTTCATCGACTTCGATAATCACGCTGCCGCCGCGTCCGCCGTCGCCGCCCGAGGGACCGCCGAAGGGGCGAAATTTCTCGCGCAGAAACGCGATCGCGCCGTTGCCGCCTTTGCCCGCATGCACGAACACTCGCGCTTCATCGATAAACCGCATCGCAGTCCCGCGATTATAGCAGGACGGCCCAGTTTGAAGCGCCCGCGACCGCATCAGCAAAAGAACCGACCTAACCCCTGACCCTTCCCGCACGGGAAGGGGGACGATCTTCTCGCAGACGCTGTTTGGGTGTCATCCTGAGCCGCAGGCGAAGGATCTCCGCGAAGCGATTAGTGCAACCAACATGGCTTTTCGCATCCAGTCTCGACGGAAGACGGGCGGCGCGCGAGCCGCCCCGACGA
>JBARDN010000247.1:0-8444 GCA_049795175.1 Binataceae bacterium (SeqCode)
TAACGGCCGCCCTGCCAATGATTCTCTGGCGCGCGATGCTGTCTGATGTTTTACTGATCAGGTAGTGAAGATCGCGATCGCAGCAGCAGAAATTTCTCCGTGGGCGAAAGTTGGCGGACTCGCCGACGTTACAGGTGCTCTGCCCGCCGCATTCAAGGATGCGGGCGCAGAGGCCGCCGTCATCGTCCCCGGTTACAAGTCGATCACCTCGAAGCTTAAGGCGGAGCCGGTTGGTCCCGCGATGACCGTGAACCTTGGCGCCGAGGCGCATCCGTTTCGCGTGCTGCGCGCCGAGGATTCGCACGGCGTGCCGATCTTTCTGATCGATCATCCGGAGTTCTTCGCGCGCGACGGGGTTTACGGCGACAAGGGCGGTGACTTTCCCGACAACCTGCGCCGCTTCGCCTTCTTCGGCAAAGCCGCGGCGATGGCCGCCGCCGAAATTATTCAGCCGGACGTTCTGCACGCGCATGACTGGCATGCCGCGGTCGCGCCGATCGTCGCACGCGCCGACCCGGCGCTGCGCGAGCGTTTTGCGCGGACTACAAGCGCGTTTACGATTCACAATCTCGCCTTCCAGGGGATTTACGACGCCGCATATTTTCCGCTGCTCGGAATCGATCCCGCGTACTTCGGAATCGACGGGCTCGAATTCTTCGGCCGCATCAACCTGATGAAAGGCGCAATCGGTCTGGCCGACGGCGTCTCGACCGTCAGCCCCAGCTACGCGCGCGAGGTCACCGCCGATCCCGAACTAGGCTTCGGCCTCGAGGACGTGTTGCGGAACAAGGGCGAGCGCTTCGTTGGAATCTTAAACGGCGCCGACTACCGCGAATGGAATCCCGCGCATGACGATCTGATCGCCGCGCAGTACACACCGGCGATGCCGGACGGCAAGCGCGTATGCGCCCGCGATCTGCGCGACTCGCTCGAGCTTCCGGGATGGGACGATCGCGCGCTTATCGGGATGGTCACGCGGCTCACCACGCAAAAAGGCTGCGAGCTCTTGCGTGACGCGCTCGACGAGGTGATGGCGCTCGGGGTGCAGCTCGTGATGCTGGCCAGCGGCGACAAGGCGCTCGAAGAATTTTTCAGCGCCGCGCGCAAACGCTACCCTGATCAGTTTCGCGTGATCCTGGAATTCGACAATCCGATGGCGCATCGCATCCAAGCCGGCTGCGACGCGTTCCTGATGCCCTCGCGGTTCGAGCCGTGTGGCCTCACCCAGATGTACGCGCTCAAGTACGGCGCGGCGCCAATCGTCCGCGCGACCGGCGGCCTGCGCGACACGGTCAGCGAGTTTGATCCGGCGACCGAGCGCGGCACCGGTTTTGTGTTCGAGAAATATGACGCCGGCGAATTGGTTGCCGCCATCACGCGGATGACTGGCGTATTCGCGAAGCCGCCCGCGTGGCGCAAACTTGTCGCCAACTGCTTCGCGCAGGATTTTTCCTGGGCGCAATCCGCGCGTCTTTATCTTGATTGGTTCGGCAGCTTAACTCGCACGCGGGGCGCAGCGTAGAATCTCACGATGCCCTCTCGCGAAGCCTCCTATCTCGCCTATGCCGACGGCGCGTGCCACGGAAATCCCGGGCGCGGCGGATGGGGCGTTGTGATTATCGCGCCCGACGGGTCGCGCCGCGAGATCAACGGCCACGGCGGGCATACCACCAACAACCAGATGGAGCTGACCGCCGCGATTCAAGCCCTGCGCGCGATCCAGCCGGGCGCGCGCGTGATTCTGCGCAGCGACAGCCAGTACGTCGTCAACACGATGACGCGCCAATGGAAACGCAACGCGAACCAGGAGCTATGGCGCCAGCTCGACGCCGAGGCCGCTCAGCGCAAGGTTGATTTTGAATGGGTGCGCGGCCACGCCGGCGACGAGCTCAACGAACGCGCCGATGCGCTGGCGACTTTAGGCGCCAACGGCGCCACGACTGAGAGTATGACCGCTGCAATTACGCAAGCCGCGCCCGCGCCGCAGCTCGCGGCGGGCGAATCGATCGTCAAGTGCGCAGGATGCGGCAGCGAGTTTATCGCCGCGAACGCCGACGAGAAGTTCTGCAATCACGCCCGCTGCCAACGCCGCGCCCGGACCGCATAGTCGCGGATTGTGGCGCGCGAAGCCGCTACCAGATGCTCGGGACGAGCGCGTCGGTGGTGCGGCGGTATTCCTCGAACTCTTCGCCGAAGCGGGCGGCCAGAGTCGCTTCGTCGTCGCGGATCTGGCGGTGCGCGATCGAGAGTCCTACCACCAGCGTCGCGATAAAGACGATCGGCGCGGCGAACACCAGCGGCCACGCGAGCATCACCAGCAGGACGCCGGCGTACACCGGATGGCGGATGTAGCGGAAGAATCCGGTCTTCACCAGGATCATCCGTTCGCGCCCGCTTTTGTCCGAGGAAAAAAATCGCAACTGGATCCGCGCGCCGAGCGCGAGCCATAGCCCGCCGAGCTCGAGCAGCAGACCGAGTGCGCCGACCCACTTCTGCGGCTCGCCGCCATAAAGATAGGTCCGCTCGAACGGCGCCGCCGCAAACAATATCAGCACCGCGATCTGGGTCTGGATACGCTGGGCGTGGGCAGCGGCAGCCTCGGCAGGATGCCGCGGATCCTCGCCGACCATCAATTCCGCAAAACGAAATCCGATGTATGCGATCAGATAGGCCGAGATGTAGCGATGGTCGCGAAAGTAGTCGGTGATTCCCAGGCCAAGCGCCACCGCGCCGACGACCGCCGTGACGAAGACGACCTGCTCGCCGAAGCGCACAATCGCGTCGCGGCTCCATGCCGTCCGGTGATCGCCTTCGGGGAGGCCGGGCGCGAGCGCGGTCGGAGCGATCAGTTCGCCGGTCGCGCGAGGAGTGGAAGTAGGTGGCGGTGGCGTCTGGTCCATGATGAAAGCACTTTTGCAGATTGTGATGGCGGTTAAAAGCTTCGAGTTGATCGGGTCCAATGCAGCCAAGTTGCTGCATTGAATTGCTTGCGGTGTTTCGCAAAAGCCGAAAATTAACGCGAATATCAGAAATTATAAATTTGCGTATCGCAAAACGCGATTAATAGAAAATCCTTACGAATCCTTAACTATTTGGCTTTCGACTAAGATTATGCACAGGCTGCAAAAGATGAATCCTTCTGAAATCGAGAGTTTTTGGATGGCACAGGTCCTGCTTTACCTCCCGAAGTCAAGTTTCGGGAGGAACTGAAAATGAACGCGACGACGACCAATGAGGCAAGGCTGGCTGGGTATGAGGAAGTGGCAGAGGCCGCGGCGTCGACCGATGCCGTTCGGCTGGCGCAGTACAGCTGGCTCGACGAAGTGCCGGGACTCCTGTTTGGGCTGCTCACGCTGGCGTACATCGTGACTTCCCTGCTGGCCCTGGTCTAACACCGAAACAATCGAATCGAAGGGAGAATACGACCATGAATGCGACGACCACCAAACGTACCGAGTTTGCAGGATTGACTCACGCGACTGAGACGGCGGCGCCGACTGACTACATCCGTTATGCCCAGAACAGCTTCCTGACGGAGCTTCCGGGACTGGCGTTTGGAATCATCACGCTGGCGTACATCGCAATGTCCCTGCTGGCATTGGCATAACACGAAAAGATAACTGACGGGAGAATTACGATCATGAATGCGACGACCACCAACCGTACTCAATTCGCAGAACTGACCCCAGCGACTGAGACGGCGGCGCCGACTGACTATATCCGTTACGCGCAGAACAGCTTCCTGACCGAGCTTCCGGGCGTGGCGTTTGGTCTCATCACGCTCGCCTATATCATCTGCTCGTTCCTGGCGCTCGCCTGAGCGACCCACCAAGGGTCGCCAGCGACGCGCGCGCCGCCTAACCGGCCGGAACCTGCGGCCGGGGGAAGTTTGAAATCCAGTGCGGCGCGCGCGGAGATGCGCGACTCAGTAGCCGGCTCATCCGCCGCGCGCCGCACAATAGTCAGCGATACCAGCACCACCGCGGCAGTCAGTACGATCGTCACCCAGATCATCAGGCGAATCCGCTTCAGCATCGAGTTCAACTGCGCGACCGTGAACGCGGGTCCGTCGCCGTGCGCGGCAACCTCTTCCTGCCGGCCGATTCTGAACGACAGGCCGAAAGTGATGTAGGTCTGCAGGAAGATCAGCAGGAACGCGAGCCCGAGCTTTATCGCGAGCGGCTCTCCGATTCGCGCAAAGTAATCGAACTTCATCTGCGCCTTGAGATCGGTCAAGCGCATCGCGCCCGTGATCACGACGATCCCGAGCATACCGATTGAAAACGGATTGTAGAACTTGAATCCGGTTATCAGGCTCGCTCTGCGATGCGTCTCGTCCTGCGCGCCCTCGGCCATCGGCATCAGCATATAGATCACCGCGAACTGGGCGCCAAAATACGCGGCCCATGCGAGCACGTGGATCCAGACCAGGATTTCCGCGCCGTTCATTGCCGGCGTCACGCTGCACCCGGATCGCGATCGAGCGCATTGTCGTGCGCAACCTTCCCGTACCACCGCCCGCTATCCTTGACCGTGCGGATCAGTGTATCGAAATCGCAGTAGACGATTCCGAAGCGCTGCGCGAAGCCTTCCGCCCACTCGAAATTGTCGGTCAGCGTCCAATGAAAATAGCCGCGCACGTCGGCACCCTTATCGATCGCGCGCCATAGCTCGGCAAGGTAGCGCCGCGTGAAATCGATTCGCCGCGTGTCATTCACTCGTCCGTCGGCGCCCGGCGCGTCGCCGTAGGAGCATCCGTTTTCAGTGATATAGATCGGCACTCCAGGATAATCAGCGGCGACCATCTTGGTCATGTCCGAAAGCGCGCGCGGCGAAATTTCCCATCCGAAATCGGTCAACTCTTTGGTTTCCGGATGCACCTGTCGCACATTCAAAGTGGCGGCGTTGTCGTCGTGCGCGACGATACTGCGGAAGTAGAGATTGATTCCGATAAAATCCAGTGGCGCCTTGATCGTCTCCATGTCGCCCGGGCGCATATCGACCCGATCCGCGACCGTGCCGGTATCGTAAATTTTGGGGTACTCGCCTTTCATTACGGTGTCGAGGAACCACAGATTGTTGAAGCGATGCCATCGTTCGGCCGCGCTTTTATCCTCGGGCGAATTGGTGTTGGGCTCGACCGACGACATGCTGAACGCTGTCCCGACCGCGGCCGGCTTGTGGCGTGACTCGCGCAGCGCGCGCACCCCGAGTCCCTGCGCCAGGTTGACGATATGCGTCGCTCTGATTGCCTGAGCGCCATCGCGCCGTCCGGGCGCATGATTACCGAGCAGATAGCCGAAGATCGTGAAAATCCACGGCTCGTTGAAAACCATCCAATGCTTGACCCGATCGCCCAGCGCGTCGGCGCATGCGGCGGCATAGTCGCGGAAATAGCTCGCGAGATCGCGATTGGTCCATCCGCCGAGGTCCTCGAGCGCCTGCGGCAGATCCCAATGATAGAGCGTAACCCAAGGCTGGATTTTGTGCGCCAATAACGCGTCGATAACGTGTTGGTAAAAGTCGATTCCCTTGTGGTTGATGCGCCCCCTACCGTCCGGCATGATCCGCGGCCATGAAAGCGAGATGCGCGAGGCGTTCAGCCCGAGCTCGGCCTCGAGCGCGATATCGTCTTCGAAGCGATGGTAGAAATCGCACGCGACGTCGCCGGTCGATGCGTTCTTGATCCTGCCGGGCGTGTGCGAAAAGCGATCCCAGATCGATTCGCCTTTGCCGTCCTGATCCCACGCGCCTTCGATCTGGTACGAGGCGCTCGCCGTGCCCCACAGAAAGCCTTCGGGAAATTTCATCGACGCCATACGCGGCTTGTTAGCACACCCCCGCCGCGCCGCGCGAGGCGCGCGCGATTATCTGTCACCGGAAGGTTCGAAGCCGGGCGGGAGTTTGTCTTTGCCGCCGCTATCGAGATGATCGAGAAGCTCATCCGAAAGCTCCGCGACCTCGCGTGGCAGCATCCGCAATTCATCGATCGAAAACCGGATCTGCGGTAGATAGCGAGCGACGAGTTCGGCAACCATGAAAGCCTGATGGCGGTCCTTGGGCTTCTTCAATGGATCGCGCTCCGGTTGCCGGCTGAGCCACAGTTTGTGCAACGCGAAAACCCTGGGGTCGGGAACCGTGATGCGCGCGGGGAATCCGTCCTCGCCGATAATGATCTGCCGAAGCTTTGGCGCGGAGAGAAGCCATTCCAGATTTTGGATGTCTGCCGCCTTGAGGTCGGACTCACTTCCAACCATGTCGAGTTCTCTCTTCCATGGCGGCTTGGGCATCGGCCGGATCAAATCGACCATGTAGCCGCGATCATTCACCGCGCGATAGGCCTCTTTCTCGATCAGGCTGAACGACTTGTCGATCTTGCGCAGGATGCCGATAAGTCCTTCGCGCCGGACTTCGCTCGTGATCAATTGCAGAGAACGGCGCGAGTCGAGCAGAAGATCAAGGTCGCGAGTTTCGAGAGGTCCGGCCGAGAGGATTCGTACGCCACACGCCGCTTCATATGCGTAAAGAGCGTTGGTGCCGACAACCAGGACGGCGTCGTTAAGGCCCGCGCGCCAGAGTCCTCGGGCAAGTGCCGCGGTCACGCGCGGAACCCGCGCCACTCGGGCGGCCTTGCAATAGCGCGCCTGTTCAGCGAGTCGGCGGCGCAATTCGGCCTCGCGTTCCTTGGCTTCCGTCTTCGCTCGTTTGAATTGCTCGAGAGTGCGTTCGGTTTCGGGCGTGAGCGGTCCCAGGCTTTTGCCGTAGCCGCGTCGATCACGCGTGCGAAATAGATATTGTTTCCCACCCGAGGTCTTCCAATGCATCCCGCCGCGAAAGCTTTCGGCGCGAGTGAAAGCAACCCCCCACGCCTCGAAGAGTTGCTGAGCATCGACCACAGCCCTGAGCTGATCGGTCGAGAGTTCCTCGAAGAGATTGGGTTGATTTTCCTTCATCGATGACACACGTCGATTTTGAAGGAAAATATCATATGAAACAAGTATTTTTCCTTCTTTTGGCCGAACCGTCGAAATGAAGGAAAAACACGCGTTAGAGGCGGTCCGCTTGTCGGCATGTCGTGGGACGGGTTAGGAGTGAATCGTCCAGGAGGAGCAATACCGCGATGAAAATCGATCGTGCGGAAATTCTGCGCCGCGTGGCGGAGATTGCGCCCGCGCTCGAGCGGGGCGCGCGCGCATCCGATGAGGCGCGGATGCTCGCGCCCGAGAGCATGCGTATTCTGCGCGACGCCGGAATGTTCCGTATCCCGATTCCGGCGCGCGACGGCGGCTACGAGCTGACGCTGCGCACGCTGGCCGACGCCGTCACCACAATCTCGATGAGCTGCCCCTCGAGCGGATGGGTGCTGATGGTGATGGGGGCGCATCATTGGTGCATGGGCTCGTTTCCCGAAGCGGCGCAGGATGAAGTTTTCGCGGGCGGCAGCGACGGATTGGTCGCGGGCACGCTTTCGTGGCAGGGGACTGCGGCCGAGGTCGATGGCGGCTACCGCGTTGACGGGCGATGGCAATTCGGCAGCGGAATCGATCATGCGAACTGGGTGATGCTCGGATGCGCCGACCCGCAGACGCACGGCCCCAAGGTTCATGTCGTGATCCCGCGCGCCGAGATCGAGGTCGATGACACCTGGCGGGTGCTCGGGCTGCGCGGCTCGGGCAGCAAGGATTTGGTCGCGCGCGGAATCTTCGTGCCGGCCTATCGCGCGATCGACACGCGCGTACTGTTTGGCGGCTCGAGTCCGCACGCGCGCAATCATGCGAGTAATCTGTACCGGCTGTCGGCTGAGGCGATGCTCTCGAATTCGGTTGCGACCGCGATCTTGGGCTCGGCGAAATTCGCGCTGGAAAAATTTATCGGGCGCACGCGCGAGCGCCGCGTTATCCTGACCGGCGCAAGCAAGGCCGAGCACGCTCCTACCCAGATACGGCTGGCCGAGGCGGCGGCCGAAATTCGCAGCGCCGAGCTGCTCGAGGGCGACACGCAAACCGAGTTCGAGCGCCTGATGGAAATCGGCGATGGGATGGACTTCGCGGCGCGCGCGCAGGTGAAGTGGAACGCGGCGTACTCGGCCGAGCTATGCCGCCGCGCGGTCGCGCGGCTCTATTCCGGCTCGGGGGCGCATTCGGTGTACGAGTCGAGCCCGCTCCAGGCCGCGTTTCGCAACATCAACGTAGGCGCGCAGCACGCCAGCATCGATTTCGATTCCTCCGCAGAGACCTACGCCCGCATGCGCCTCGGCGTGGGCAGGTAGCTGGCGTTTCCGAGCCCGGGCTAAAGTGTCATTCCCGCGCGTGGCTGCCGCGCGAGGAATCCCGTGCTCGGTTCTCGGCTTTTGCGCCACTGAGAGTGAGTGCACGGACGCCTCGGGATTTCTCCCTTCGGTCGAAATGACGGATGAGGGTGCGGTGGATGAATATGTATAGTTC
>JBARDN010000248.1:0-8997 GCA_049795175.1 Binataceae bacterium (SeqCode)
GCCATCCTCGTCGTTCGATTCGCTCGCATCAGTGCCTCCTTGGATTGCGGTCACCAACTATCAGGCAACAGAATCGTCCGATCAATCAGGCCAGACAATGGATATCCGCCGATCGGTCGGGCAGCAACCGCGATCGGCAGGATTCCGGCGGCAGTCGGCGGGGTTTCCCGGCGTCCGCGCCGTTACCTGAATCTGGCAGGTGCGATATTGTCGATTGGCGGATTGGAGCGGAGGAAACATGGCGCTAGACATCGATCCCACGCTGGGCGACCGGCTCGAGCGCGGGCAGACGTTGCCCGCGAGCTGGTACGCGGATGAGAAGGTCTATGCCGCCGAATGCGAGCGGATTTTCAATCGTTCCTGGCAATACGCCGGGCATACCGGGCAGGTGGCCAAGCCGGGAGATTTCTTCACCGCGCAAATTGGCGAGGTTCCGATCGTGGTTGCGCGCGACGCCGACGAAAAGCTGCGCGCGTTCGCCAACGTATGCCGACATCGCGGCAGCGAAGTCGTCCTCGAATGCTCCGGCAACCGCCGCACGCTGCAGTGCCACTATCACGGATGGACCTACAACCTCGACGGCTCTCTGCGCAGCGCGCCGCGCGCGAATGAACAGGAATCATTTGCGAAAGAATCGCTCGGGCTGATTCCTCTGGGTCTCGAAACCTGGGGGCCGCTGATCTTCGTCAATCCAGATCGCAAGGCGGGAAAGTTCGGCGACATGACCGGAAAACTGCCGGAGATCATCGCGAACGCCGAGATCGATATGGATCGATTGCGGATGATGCGGCGCGACCATTACGACATCGCGGCGAACTGGAAGATCGTGATCGAGAATTTCAACGAATGCTACCACTGTCCGATCGCGCATCCGAAGTTCTCTGAATTTATCGATACCGACAGATATCAGAGCGATACCGAGCACGAGTTTTTCTCGACCTACTACGGACCCTACTTCAAACCGCGCGGCGCCGGCGTGACCTACGCGACGCTGTGGCCGAACGCGATGCTCGCGGCGTCGACGGGTCCGATGGCGCTGCAGATGATTCGCGCGGTTCCAATCGACGTGGATCATACGCGCCAGACGGTTGATTATTTTTTCGCCGACGGCACCACCGACGCCGAGATTGCGGACTACGCCGAGTTCAGCGACCTCGTGGTGCGCGAGGATGTCGTGCTGTGCGAATCGGTGCAGCGCGGGATGCGCTCGGGCGTGGTCGAGCATGGCAACCTGATGCTCTCGCGCGAACGGGGGATCCAGCACTTCCAGAAGCTGGTGTACCGGTTCCTCAAATAGGCGCCGCCGTTCGTCGCCGGGACCGCGCCGTCCGCGCCGCGCATCGGGCCGCTTAGCCAACCGGCGTGGACTTAGTGGACTTTTGGCTGATAATTGTCGGTTCGGGTACGCGCGATGCACGAGACTCAGCAATCCGGCGCCCAGCGGCCGATCCGATGCGTAATCGTCGAGGACGAAGCGCCGGCGCGCTCGCGCCTGGCAAGATTTCTGCGCGCGCATCCTGACGTCGAGATCGCCGGCGAGGCTGCGACCGGCGCCGAAGCGATCGCGCTGGTCGAGCGCACCAGCCCCAACCTTGTGATGCTCGATATCAAGCTGCCGGATATTTCCGGACTCGAAGTGCTGCGGCGGCTGCGCGACCGCCCGCACGTAATCTTTTCGACCGCGTACGATTCGTACGCAATCCAGGCCTTCGAGGTCGAGGCGATCGATTTCCTGCTGAAGCCCTACGAGCAGGCGCGGGTCGACACCGCGCTCGAGCGGGTGCGCGCGCGGATTCATGCCGCGGAGCCTCCGCTACAGATGAGCGAACTCCTGCGCCGGATAAGCGAAGGCGCAGAGCCGGGGGCGCATCGGATAGCGCTGCACGACAAGGAGCATATCGTGCTGGCCAAACCGGCCGGGATTTTCTACTTTGTGGCGGAAGGCGACGCGGTGTATGCGCGGGTGCGCGGACGGCGGCTCTCGGTGCGCCGCTCGCTGCGCGAGCTCGAAGCGATTCTGGAGCCGAAGCGATTTTTTCGCGCCAACCGCTCGACCCTCATCAACCTGGACCTGGCCAGCGAAATCCATCCATGGTTCGGCGGCCGTTACGTGGTGCGGTTCTTAGGCCTCGAGCCGCAGGAGCAGATCGAAGTCAGCCGGCGCCAGGCCCGGCTGCTGAGCGAGATGCTCAATTATTAGGAAGTGGGCACGCGATGAAGACAACTGCGCGCATGCGGCCCGCCTCCAAGAGCCTGCTCTACCCGCAAATCGTTTTCGCGCTGGTCGCCGGGATGCTGAACGTCCCGCTCGATCTGCTGGGCCAATGGATTACCGGCGCCGCCACGCCCGGCGTAATCCGCTACTCCGAGTTTCATCTCGTGAACGCAGGAATTTTCGCGGCGATTACGTTCGCGGTCTGGCGATGGATCGTTCCCCGGCTCCGTGGCGTGCTGGTCTTGCGCATCCTGGTGCAGGTGATGCTCGGGGTAGTGCTGTTCGGCAATGGGATGCTGATCGCATTCCATCTGTGGACGCGGTTCGCGCACATTCCGCTGTCCGTCGCCGAGGGCTACGCGCTCTCGCCGGGAGTCGTCAATCTGGTCGTGATCGCAGGGGCGACACTGTACATGATCCTGGGTGGGCTCGCGCTCGACAGCGCCAGCCAGGAACAGCGCCGGTTGCGCGAGCTCGCGCTGACCGCGCAACTCGAAGCGCTGCGCAGCCAGCTCAATCATCATTTTTTGTTCAACTCGCTCAACGTGATCGCAGAGGCCGCAGCGGTCGAGCCCGCGCGCGCGGAAAAACTCATCCTGCAACTGGCCGGCGTGCTGCGCTACTCGATGGGCCGCAGCCGGGCCAAGATGGCGCCCCTCAGCGACGAGCTGGCGGCGGTCGCGTCGTACCTCGAACTCGAGCGCGCGCGCTCCGGCGATCGGATAAGCGTGCACACCGAGATCGCGCCCGACGTGCGCGAGATCCATGTGCCTCCGCTGCTGATCCAGCCGCTGGTCGAAAACGCGGTCGCGCACGGGCTGCTAAATGGAACTTGCGCCGGCACGATCTCGATCGCGGCATGGCGCGGCGGCGACCGGCTGCATATCCGGGTCGAGGACAACGGCGTCGGCTTTCAGCTCAAGCGCGCAAGCGAGCGCAAGTCCGACGGCGTCGGCCTGGCCAATCTGCGCGATCGGCTGCGCGCGTTCTATGGCGAGCACGGCGAGTTTCATCTGCACAGCTTCGTCGGCGGCGGCACGGTCGCGGAAATATCGCTCGCGTTGACGGGGCGCAATGATTCCGCACGTCCGGACCGCGGAATCATCTGGAATGCCTTCTTCGGTTATATCGGAAGTATCGCGCCCATCGCTGTATTCGCCGGCGCCCTGGTTGGATACGGCGCTAGCGCGGCGCAAGCGCTGCTCGCGGGAGAAGTGGCCGATCTGATCTACCTGCTCGCGGCGAGCGCAGCCGAGGAAACCAAGACCTTCGACCTCGCGATCGTGATTTTTTTCTTTGCCGGACAAGTCGCGTACCTGGGCGGCGCGATCGATAGCTTCGTCGTGTACGCTCCTGCCTGGATGTTTGCGTCGTGCGCAGCGGTCGCGATTTTGCCGCAACTCTTCGGCGCCGAGCCGTTCACCGGCTACTGGATGCGCCGCGCGTATCCGGCATGGATTCAGAAGAGCCCGTCGTTCGCGCGGATCACACGGCATCTGGCGGCGATGTGGGCGGCGGGCTTCGCGATCGTCGCGGCCTCCGCGTATCGCGCGCCCGCAGACCCTCGATGGCTCGCGGTCGTCGCCTCAGTTGTGTTCGTCGCAGTGCTGGCGCCGCTGAGCCTGGCCTATCCCGCGTTCTACATTCACCGCATCGGGCTCGGCGCCGGCAGCGCGGAGACCTTCATCCTCGGACTGCCGTTTATTTTCGATCGCAAACGCGCAAGCCAAATCAGCCTCGCGGTCCAGTTCGTCGTTTCAGGCGCGGAGCCGGGCAGCTACTACGTCGAGATTCGCGACAGGCGATGCCTCAGCAACCAGGGCGACTTGCGCGAGCCTGACCTGACGATCTACTGCGGAACCGAGAGCTGGACGCTGGTCAGCCGGGGCGAGTTGAGCGCCGAGCGCGCGCTGAAGGAAAACCTGCTGCGCTTTCGCGGCGCCGCCGAGGATTTCCGATCGTTCTTCCGATGCTTCCGGCTGACCGAGGACGCGGGCGCTGCTTCTCCGCGCGCCGCTTCCGGACTTCGCGCCGCCGCCGGACAGGACGCCTAGCCCGCAGTCGTCTGGCACGCAACGACGCGCGCCTCCGGCGCGTCGCTTGCGATGAGCTTCGCGGCATCTTGCGCGGCGGCGCGATCGGCAAATATTCCGAACACGGAGCCCCCGCTGCCCGACATCGCGGCGGCGAGCGCGCCGCGTGCCTCGACAATTGCCCGCAGCTCTGCGATTCGCGGATACATCGCGGCCGCGGGCTTCGCGAGATCGTTCACCGTCAAGCCGCGCGAGATCTGACCGCTCAAGATCGCAGCTAGATCGGCGGGCGGAATTTCGCCGCTCCAGTCGCCGGGCGCGAGCGCGCGAAATACTTTCGCGGTCGGCACTTCGATCGCTGGAACCGCGAGCACCAGGTAAATCGGCGCGAGCGCGGGCAGCAGCTCGATCCGCTCGCCGATACCACGCACGCGCGCGGGACGCGGATCCAAAAAATACGGCACGTCGGCGCCGATCGACACCGCGACCCGGGCAAGGCGCGCGTCGAGGGCGGCCGTGCACATCGCAGCGAGCATCCTGAGCACCGCGCCGGCATCGCTCGAGCCGCCGCCCAGTCCGGCGCCCGCGGGCAGATGCTTTTCCAGGTCGATCATGATGTGCGCGTTGAGATCGTACTCGCGCGAAAATGCGATTGCCGCGCGCGCGGCAAGGTTCAAGCCGGGGTCGCTCAACTCGGGCCGGTTGCATCGCAGATCGACGCGCAACTCGGATGCGGGCCGAAGTTCAATCCGAACCAGATCGCTCCAATCGATCGGAATGAAAATCGAATCGAGCTCGTGATAGCCGTTGGCGCGGCGCCCGGTCACGCGAAGGCACAGATTGATCTTCGCGGGCGCGCGCTCGGCCAGAATTTTTACCATCGGCGCTCAGCTCTCAAGGTTCACTCAACGAAGCCGGCGCATCGTGCCGGCGGCCGGAGGACCGGGGCCGCCAACGATAGTTCCGTGCATCGCGCGCCGCGCGTCGTTCTGGATCACGGCGATCACGCCCCAGAACGCGATGATCAGCGCTACCAGCACCAGCATCTGCCCGGTCAGGAAGGTCGCATGATAGAAGTCCATCCGCGCCGTGGCGTAGGAGACCGCGCGCTCGCGGGCGGTAAGCGGCTCGAGCACCGCGCCTCCGGCCGAGGCGTCAAGCTCGTCGAAGCTGCGGTAGTCGGAGCCCGCCGCGCCGTTGGGATCGCTCGCGATGATCTGGCTGTATTGCTGAGTGCGTTCGAGTCCGATGATCCAGTTGCCCGCCCCCAGGATCGCCAGCGCGAGTCCGCCCACCACGCGCCAATCGGTATAAAGGTCGTGCAGCTTCATCGCGGCTTCAGTCCCGTCTCGTTATGATCCCAAGCGTCATACCAAGACAACAATAGGGCCGGGCTATCGGGAAAACAACGTAGGCGCCGGCGCCACATTGCGTGCTTTCGGCGCGTGCGGCTATGATCACCCGACGGACTACGATGCCTGCTGAGTCGCAAGATCATCCCCGAATCGACGGCGCTGCAACCGAGGCGAAATTCAACCTCGAGGACTATCTGCGGCGCTTCGCTGCTCACGACGAGCTCGCGCTCTATCGTCTGATGACGCGGGTCGAGAACCGGATGCCCGAGTCGAGCGCGATTATCGAGCGCATCTATCCGCAGGTCGGACGCGCGCACGTGATCGGAATAACCGGTCCGCCGGGCGCCGGAAAATCGACGCTGGTAAATCGCCTGATCGCGAAATATCGCGCGCTCGGAAAGGAAGTCGCGGTTCTTGCGATCGATCCCTCGAGTCCGTTTTCGGGCGGCGCGGTGCTGGGTGACCGCGTGCGCATGACCGATCACTACAAGGATCCGGGCGTGCATATCCGCAGCCTGTCGTCGCGCGGAAGCCACGGCGGCCTCTCGCGGGCGGCGCGCGAAATCGTAAAGCTGCTCGACGCGTTCGGGCACGACGTGATCATTATCGAGACGGTCGGCGTCGGCCAGACCGAGCTCTCGATCATGGACCTGGCCGACACCACGGTGGTGGTGACCGTGCCCGAAGGCGGCGATTCGGTGCAGGTGATGAAGGCGGGGCTGAACGAAATCGCCGACCTGTTCGTGGTCAACAAGTCCGACCGCGAGGGTGCCGACCGAATCAAGGCCGAGCTCGAGCTGAACGTGCATCTCAGGCCGGCGGGCGGATGGCGTCCGCTCGTGATGATGACGCAAGCCGTGGCCGGCATGGGCCTCGACGCGCTGGTGGATGCGCTGGGGAAGCATCGCGAGTACCTGCTGGCGCATCGCGACGCCGCGCAGCTAGCCGAGCGGCGCAGGCGCGAGTTCACCGAAATTCTCGCGGCGGAACTCGAGGACCGCGCGATCCGCTCGCTGCAAAACGGGCGCGCGCCCAAGATCGTCGCAGAGGTCGAGTCCGGACGCGTGAATCCTTACAGCGCGGCGCGGCGGATGCTCGAAGATCGCGACGCGATCGCGCATCTGCTCTCGGACAGCGGTGACAAAAAGCGCTGAGCTATCCCGAATGTCGAGCCGCAAACAAAAACTCGCCGGCCGCCTGTTCGCAATCGGCGATATCCACGGATGCCCCGACGAGCTCGACGCGATCCTGAAAGCAATCGCGCCGGTCGCCGGCGACACGGTGGTCTTCGTCGGCGACTACGTTGATCGCGGCCCGTCCGCGCGTGACGTGATCGAGCTCGCGCTGGAGGTCGAAAAGAGCGGCGCCGAGGGCGTGTTTCTAAAGGGCAATCACGAGGACATGATGCTCTCGTACCTCGGGATGCCGGGGAATTACGGCGAGTCGTTTCTGTTCAACGGCGGCGTCGCGACGCTCGAAAGCTATGGCGTGCGCGAAGACGACCTGGCGGAAGCCGTGCATCACCTTCCCGCGAAGCATCTCGATTTCTACAATCGCCTCGCGATTAGCTATCTGCGTCCGCCCTACCTGTTCGTCCACGCGGGAATCATGCCGACGCGCCAGCTCGAAGAGCAGCAGACCGAGGACATGCTCTGGATTCGGCAGGAATTTATCTTCAATCCGCATCGTATCGACGCGACCGTGGTCTTCGGCCACACTCCCATGCGCGGGGTGATGATCGATCTGCCGTACAAGCTCGGGATCGATACCGGGCTGGTGTACGGAGGAAAGCTGACCTGCGTCGAGTTCAACGAGGGCGTGCTGTACCAGGTCTCGCGCGGGAGCCGACAGGTCAAATCGCGCGCGATTGCGCTGCGCTGAGAGTCTTTCGCGATATTTCCAGTACCGCTATTGTGGGCAATTCACGGTGGCGGCGTAGCTCAGTTGGTTAGAGCATGCGGCTCATATCCGCAGTGTCGTAGGTTCGACTCCTACCGCCGCCACCAAAAAGAAAGGGGGCTCCTCACGTGGCGATCTGCTGTCCACCAGTGATTCATTTGGCGCGGGGCAGTGCGGAATCGCGCCGGAGATTACACTGAGTGATCTCTTGGCAAGACCTCGCGATTGCCGCCGGGTTAATCGTCCTCGTGACGCTCATCTATGCGATCGTGCGATGGCGGAAGGCACCAGCCGCGTTCAGAGCCATCGTTTGGATCGCGGCGGTCAATCTAGTGGCAGGCGCTCTGATTGGATTTTGGACCGCTCACTTACTTGGTGCATGGAGCGCCTCCGATGCGAGCAGATCCGTAAGGCCACCCGGAGGTGAGCGTACTGTACCTTCTTCGGCCGGTACCCCGACGGCCGTCGCTCCTGGAGGCACGCCGACCATCTCAGGTCGCGGACGGCCGTCGCCGTCGGTGCATACCGCGGCGATTGTCAGCGCTTACGTTGGCCAAGCTTTGGCTCAGCGTTGGGCAAAGGGCCCAGAACTAAGCTCTCTCGAAACCTGGCCTCAAGTCGCTGAGGGCTGTCGCCTCGGGAATTACCAATCCGCTTCAACAATCTGTAAGGCTGCCACACTAGCGACGGCTGCTTGGGGCGACACACAAGCAATATCTAATGAAGAGGTAGCGAGTTTCTGCGATGCGGGTTACCTGGAAAAGGAGCTTCATCTCTGTCGCGCTGCTTACATCTCTGGCGATCGCCCGGCGTCATCGGCTGCGCCGAAATCTTCTTCGACCGGTCTGGCGGAGGGGACAGGAATTCCTGAATCTGATGTCGCGCAAGAATTGGCGAAGAGCTTTGTGCTCTATGGGCCTACTGCGCAAGCGGAAAGTTGGAAGGACATGTTGTCAAATTGCGCGAGTGGACTCTATGCGACCAGATCGCCCATGTGCGAGGCCGCAAATGTCAGAGCGCGAGGCCCTAGGGCCGCTGGGTACATCGAGTATGGAGAAGTGGCTAGCTTCTGCGACGTGAAACTGATTTCGCGAGAATCGGAAGTTTGCCGAGCCGCCTATCATTTCGCCGATGCGTCAGGCGACGACGCGCCGTGATCGAGGCGAGATGATCGTGGAGTGGTGCTACAAGATCGTGGCGTTCTGCTCGTGCCGCACACATCAGGGGAGTGTAACCTAGGAGGACAGAAATGGATTCGGTCCACATACTGCTCGTACTCGCGCTCATCATCGCCCTGTTCCTCGCGATCCGCTCATTCTGGTGGTGGTATTGGGGAATCGGTCGCATGGTCGCCGCGCTTGAAGACATCGCCGTCTCTCTCCGCCAGATGCCTGCGGTCAAAGAATACGACAAATCGAGAGCTGACCGGTCGTCAGCTAGGCGTTGATTGCCGGCGAGGGAAGCCGGAAAGACTCACAACTGATAGGTTCGACTG
>JBARDN010000249.1:0-3130 GCA_049795175.1 Binataceae bacterium (SeqCode)
ACCATCGCCATCGCCGCCGAGCGAGGCACTCCCGCGCGTTCCAGATTGCGCACTGCTGTGCGCCGGAAGTCATGGGGGATTCGCTTCGGGACCCCGGCGCTCTTACATGCCGAGGCCCATGCCCAGCGGAAGCCCCTGATCGGGGTTCCGTCGCGATGGAAGAGCCACGGGATGATTCGCCCGGTCGCTTGCTCAAGCTTTCTCGTCTTCTCAAGCTGGATTTCCAAAACTTCGATCAGCTCGGGCGTCAACGGGAAATTCCGTCCTTCTCCGTTCTTGGTCTCACCGGGATCGAGCCGGAGCCATCCCGCTTCCAGGTTAACGTGATGCTTCTGGCGGGTGAGAATCTCCGACGCGATGCGCCATCCCGTGATGTACGCGGTCAGTATCACCGGCTTCAACTCTTCGGGCAGATTTTCGAGGACGGCCCGGTACTCTTCGGCTTCAAAAAAACCCTTGCGCCGGTTGTCCTCGCGAAGCATCGAGACTTCCGGCCGCTGAATAACCTTGCCGACTTTCTCGCCGAGCCGGAACGAGCGCTTGAGCGCGGCTAGTTCGCGGTTGATCGTCGCCGGAGCAGCCTTTTCGTTCTGCCGGTACGCAATGTAACTGGCAACCCGATCGCCAGTTATGTCCATGGCGAGTTCGTCGCCGAAGAAACCGAGCAGATGGCCGACCGAGGCCTTGATTCGCTTCAAACTCCGGCGACCGTTCGCGCGATAGTCGTCGAGAAGCATCTGCGTAAGCTGATGGAGCCGGGTCTTCTCGGCCTGCGGTCCGACCGTGCGCCCCTGCCCCGCTTCGCCTATCCGGCGCTTGAGCAACTTCACCGCGTCTGCGCGATTCGAGGAACCGGACGACTCGCGATAACGCTTGCCGCGGACGGAATATTGAACCCACCACGTCGCCGCGGTCTTTCGCTCGCCGGTGCGTTTATCGACGTAAACGGGCTGATATACGAAGCCCAATCCGCGCGTTTGTTTCATCGCGGCGTATTTCCTGAAGTCAGTTGCACTCTGCGATCAGGCTACTGACCAATCGATTGACGGATCAACTCCCTGGTTGCCGCATTTTCCCCAGATAGGTATTGGCGCGGGAAGCGCGCCGTACCGCACTGCAACATCATTATCAGGTGGTGCCGCCGATACCGCCTCGGCCCGTCACTGTCGCTTCAGCGATCGCGGCCGACTCGCGAGCCATCGCGCGAGCGCGCTCCTGGAGCAGACGAAGTGCTTGCGCGATACGCGTATCACGAACGGCAGGCTTGCCGCGTTGCGAATAATCCAGCGTCGCGGCTTGCGGATGACACCGACGACTTCCTCGACGGAAGCGATGTCGTCGAGGCCGGCCAATCTGGAGCCGCTCGGCGGACCATCGCGCCACGTGGGTGTCCCGTCCTGGCCGCCGTTGGGCTCGGTTGGGGCCGCCGCTTGAATCAGGCAGTAGACCGATGCCGCAAATATGCCCAGTGCCTTGAAGGCGACCATTCGCGCCGTGCGCACGTCGACCACCCACGCTCTGCCGGGATTAGCCAGCAGTTCCTCCCACTTCGGGACCGCATGAAGTCCCGCCTCATCCGACCTGCGCGGCACACGGGGGATGCCATTGCCATCGCCGTCCATGTTGTTCCGCATAAACTACTTCTCCGGCCGGTTTGAATTCGATCCAGGCATGCGGCAGCTCTCCGCAAATCGGGAAGAGCCACCGTTCGATCACAATTGATGGTGCGCTTACGCTTGACCATGTCTGGCAGAAAGCCATTCGCGCGAATGGATTGAGGGGAGCGATTTGATGACGCGCAACGCATCGAGCATGTCCCGCGTTCTGTTAATAACAGGCTGTCATTACGCCCTACAGAGAGGCACATTCTTACCGCATCCGAGAGTTATCAACAAGGGGAAACCAATCCCTTCAGAAAAAAGTCGTGCGGCGTCATCAGGCAGTTGGGCGTGCAAACCCGACGGTAATTAGGCAAATCCTACCTCAGCCGTCTCGTCGGGAAAGGCATCGCTCGACCGAGAGGCCAAACGATGACGAGGATTTCAGGCGAACGTCGGCAATCTGATGCACTCATTTCTGGTCCACGGCTTCGGACCAACTCATTCGGGTTGCGTGCAATCCGCGGTTTGAGTTCCGCGACGATGCAGAATTGGAGCGCCCTGATGGTGGATACTCGGCAGTCGAATTGTCTCTCCGAAAGGGTGTCGGATTGGAGCAGATGCGGCGCCCGCGCATAGCGCGGGCGCCGCGCGCGCCTATTCGGTGCAGGTACGGTTGAGGATGAAATCCGCGGCACGCTGCGCCTGGGCGGCAGCGTGAATCAACAGCTTGCGATCATCGCGAAGCTTATTCAGCCATCCGGCGACATACGCGGCTTGGTTGGTGAGAACCGCGTTAGAGATTCCGGCCTCGGCGCAAAGGAAAGCTGCTCCCATCTCGGCGACCAATTCTTCTTTGGAATAAACGGGTGACCCGAACGGCGTGGCTTCGCACATCCCTTCTCGCGCAAGGCGTTTCTCGCTTCCTGAACTATGCACAAGTTCGTGGGTCTCAGTGGCGGCTTCTTCTTCGGCGCTGATAAATAGCTCGCGCGGCGGAAGCGTGATGCGATCGGTGAGGGGCGAGTAATACGCTTTCGAGCCTCCGCGTACTATTTCGGGCGGGTTAGGCATTCCGGCGATGAGCTTTTCGACGGCTTCAATCGGATTGTGCTGATGTGTTTCCATCTTCGGAAGCTTGTCGATGATCGCTTGCGGCAGGTCGCATTGCTCCAGATTCCAGATTCTATAGTAGCGCAAGAGGAACCGCCGGCGCGCCTTCCCGTCGGTCTCCTCGTTGTCGAGGTCTTCGGTGCTGTGCTTCACGTAATCGATTTTCCAAAAGACGATCGCGGTGGATTCTTCGCCTTTGCGGATGTGTCCGCCAAGCTCGTTCGCTTGGCGCATCGTCAACCAGAATGGCGAAATGTACTTTGAGGCCGAAAGCAGAAAAACATTCACGCCGCGATATCGCTTCGTGCTAACCAGATTGCGCGGCAATCCAGTCGAGGTCCAGGGCCTGCGCCACGGCACCACGCCGCTTTCGAGCAGATTGATAATCTTGTCGGTTATGATTTGATAAACGTCCATTT
>JBARDN010000250.1:0-2031 GCA_049795175.1 Binataceae bacterium (SeqCode)
ACCGCGCTTGCCTACAGCTACTTCGAATTCACTTCGCCGCGGATTCTGTGCCTCGCGATGGTTCCGCTGACCCTCGCGCTCGGGTGGCTGATGATCTCGCGCGTACCCTATCCGAGTTTCAAAGGAATCGACTTCAAGCGCCGCGCGCAGGTCGAGCTGCTAATCGCCGTGCTGGTCGTGATCGCGTTACTGTTCGCGCTGCCGCAACTGACCGCCTTCGTGCTCGCCAGCGCCTTCGTTCTCTCGGGTCCCTACCTGATGATCCGCGGCGAAGAGATGCACGAAAAGGTCCCCGTGATGGGTCCGATGGCATCACATACAACCGCAGCGAAATCATCCGCCTCCATCGCCGCTCCAACCGCCGCCGCGCACAAAACCGGCCCCCTCCACGACCCACCCGCCGCCCCGCGCTAGTCTTTCGCCGTCACCGCAATTCATGATCAATGGCGCGGGCGGCGTGCCGGTGGCACCTCGCCGGTGGAGGATGGGTGCGCCGCAGGCGCGCCCCGCCAATGAATTTTTCCTATCGGCGACGGAGAGGTGTTCCTGGAGCGGGGGTTCAGATCAGCGCTCGAGGAACTTTTCGCGATTGTGCTGGCGCGTCCATTGTTCCGGCAGAAGCCCCGAGGTTGTCATCCTGCCATGAAAGTGTGTGGGGCGATGAGTATCGTATTCTCAGCCGAGCCCCCGGCCGTCATTTCGACCGAAGGGAGAAATCCCGAGGCGTCCGTGCACTCACGGCCGGGTAATGCGTTAGCCAAAGGCCGAGCACGGGATTCCTTCGCGCGGCAGCCACGCGCGGGAATGACAACGGCGCCTGTTCCCTATACGCCGAGTCTATCCGTCATCCTGATCCGTAGGCGAAGGATCTCCGCGAAGCGATTAGTGCGAACAGCCATGGGAGCGCTCAAGATTTTGCGAAAAAATCGATCTCCTGCCAGTGGTTGCCGACGGCCCGTCGGCCGACGCGAAGCATCATCTTTATGTGCGAATAAATCGTAGAGCAGCACCCCGTCACGGCAATTCACCGGACCTCTCGCGCGCAGTCGGATCGTAACCGCAAGCGACGCACGAGAATCGTCCAAACATCACTCCCAACCCAAGCTTTTCTCCGAAGAACGGATGCGCGCAACGCGGGCATCGTGTTCCCAAAAATATGTAGCCGAGAGCAACCAGGATCCCCATCAGCGCCCACATCGCGAAGTGTGGCTCATGGTCGTGTAGTGTCAACACAAGGAAATAAGCCACTACCAGGATAGTCACCCAACCAAGAACCATCAGCGCCCTCGCCGCTCTCACAATCCGCGCGGCCGCTTCAGGCGGCACGATTGCGACCATATCCTCCATGTCACGCCGCCGTAGTTCCCGACGGAGGAATCTTGTCCGAAGCGCCGCGCCACGCAACGTAGGAAAAAACATAGAGCCCGATAATCGGAATGAAGATCGCCGGCAGCCACACAGCCACCCTGAGTTCCGGCGGCAACAGCACGCCCAGCATGAAGACCAATCCCATCGCCACGAACAGCCTTCCGCCAAACCGATGAGTGCGGTCCCACGCGGTTTTGCTTGAAAGCGTCCACGGAGTTTTGATTCCAACGAACCAATTGGGGCGCAATTTCGGCATCACATTGCCGATCGCGATCATGACGACTCCGCAAATCATCGGAACGATCACTCCGATGTTCACGCTTGAGCCGTTGATCGCGAGCAGGATCAAAAAATACACCGCGGCTTGCAGCGCGATCACACTTACGCGAATCGTATCGTAGGCGGTCGAGAAGTTTGCGTAATTCGCTCGGCCCGGATCAATCCACGGAAGCGCGACCATCAGCAGGTAGGCGCCGACACTGACGATCGGATCGAGCAGCAGACTCTCGAATTTGCCGCCGTAGCCGTTGACGTTGCCGGCCGCATCCCAATGAATCGGAACGGTGTCGGGCGTGCGCTTCCACATCAGCGCCGCGAGCGCGAACATCGCGGCGATCAGCACCCACTGCGGCCATTCCCTGCGCCAGTCGAGTTTCATGCCGG
>JBARDN010000251.1:0-4810 GCA_049795175.1 Binataceae bacterium (SeqCode)
TTAGCGCCGTCCAAGCCGTTTCATCGGCCAATGCGAATCTTAAAAGTAGTATGCGCGATCGCGTTTCTGATCCTGCTGATCGAGGCGTGGAGATTTGCGTCGCTGCAGACTGGCGGACCGCCGCACATGGACCTCGAACTCACCGGCGGAATTCCAGCCACGCTTTATCTGCCCGGCTCCGGAAATCCATTTTTTGCGGTCCAGCCGCCGCCGCCCGATCAACGCCGCCCCGCGGTGTTGCTGGTCCATGGATTTTCCTCGGACCGCGCGCTGATGAGCGTGCTCGCGCGGCGTATCGCGCGAAACGGCTATGCCTGCCTGACGATCGATCTGCGCGGTCACGGGCACAACCGCAATCCGTTCGCGCGCGATTTCGGCGCGGCCGAGGGCCTGCGCCAGGACCTGACTACGGCGGTAAATTTTCTGCGGACTTCGAGCTACGTCGACGGCTCGCGGATCGTCGTGATCGGCCATTCGATGGGCGCGGGCGCAGCGCTCGATTATGCGACGCACGACCCGAATATCAAGGGTTCGGTGATGATCTCGGGCGGCTTTCTGCTTGACGGCCCGGTGCATCCGCGCAACGCGCTGTTCATCTTCGCGCAAAACGATCCCGACTTTATTCAGGACAGCTCCAAACAGATCGCGGGAATTCTGGCCAACAACAGATCGCTCGAGCTCGGAAAAGTCTATGGCGACGCAGCAAACGGAACCGCGCTCGAAGCGGTGCGGATTCCTCATACCGATCATATTACGATCACGCGCTCGACGGTCGCCGCCACTGCGATTCTCGGCTGGCTCGACAGTATTTTCGGCACCCAGCGCACGGCGCCCTATCGCCTCGAGACGACGCGCCTGAGCACCGCGGCGGTCGGGATGCTCGCGTTCCTGATCGTGCTCATCGGGATCGGCCAAATCGCGGGAGCTATCGCGCCCGAGACGCTTCGCCGCCCCTCAGGTTTGATGATGTGGCTGGGACTCCCCGCGATCGCAATCGCGCTGCTGATCGGGATGCCGTTCATGGCAGTCGGTGAGCCGGCGTACTTTGTCTCGCTGATCGTCGGCGACGATTTATTCGCGTGGCTCGGACTTGCCGGCGGCGCGATGCTTGCGCTGATGGCCGCGCGCGCGGAGATCGACTGGCCCCATGTCACCGTAGGTCTGAGACGCACCGCGCTCGCTGCGTTTCTGGCTTTCGGCGCGATCTACGCGCTGCAAATGCCTTTCGGCGAGGTATTTCACACCCTCGCGCCGACCCCGGAGCGTCTGCTCGCAGCCATCGCGGGCACCGCGATCGTGCTGCCGTTCTTCTTTTCGTTCGAATGGCTTCTGCGCCGTGGAGGTCTGGTCGAATCGACTATCGCGTGCGTCATCGGACGCGCGGTTATCATCGTGATGCTGATAATCGGAGTCTCGCTGCGGATTTTGCCGGGCGTCCTGATGCTGACGCTGTCGCTCATGATTTTCCAGTTCATCGCGTTCGAGATCTTCGCGGTCTCGACCTACTCGCGCTCGAACAACCTGCTCGTGATCGCGCTAGTCGAATCGGCCTGGTTCGCCTGGATTGCGGCGATCGCGATGCCGATCACGTTTATGTTCTGAGGTCGCGCCGCGCCGACGCGCGCGGTCACATCGTGTCGTTGCAGGTGCGCAGAAATCCGCAGCGCAGGCACCAGTACTTGCAATGCCCCATCGGCTTCATCGCGCCTCCGCATGCGTCGCACGCCACCGCGCCCGGCTCCAGCGCGCAATTGTCAGCGTCGCCGACCGCGGATTGAAGTTCGTTTTCGCGTTTGCTCGCTTTCATCACCCCGCCCTTCCTCGCAAGATTCGAATCACGAGCTTAACAATTTTGGATAGTAGCGGCCATGCGGCCCGCCGTGAGCTACGGCGCAGTTCGTTTCAGCGCGGAGTTGAGCAGAAAGACGCTCAGGTTCAGGCTCCCAAACGAAAGCAACAGCCCCAGCACGAACATCGCGGCAACTGCCAGCACCGCCACCCTGAGATCGGGCCCTCCGACGTGATCCGGCCCCGGCTGAAACATCGCAACGAAATCAGCATGGAACAGCAGACCCAGCGCCCAACCTGCGTTCGCGGCCTCCGAGGAAGCGAGCAGCGACCAAAAGCTCGGGCCCACAGTCAGACTGGTTTTGGCGAATGCGGACAGAAGCGTGCCTCCCAAAAATTCCGAGGTGGCGCCAACCGCGCCCGCAATTCCAAGACCAATCGCGATCTCTTCCCATGGTCTCCCGAACCATTGCCGCTCCGCCGATAGACCGCCCAGATATCCGCTGATCGCAAAGGTCGTCAGGATCGGCCACAGAAACAGCGCCGCTAGCGATAGCACTGCCGTGATTTTGACCCATTCGGTTGGCGCACCCGGCGCCGACGGGATCAGAAGGTAGATCTGAAGAATCGACGCGGAGATCAAAAAGACTCCGACTATGATGCCGGTCGATAATCCGAACCTTTTCGCTCTCGGCGGATCCCGCCGCAACCCCCGCATCCACGCAAAGGTGATCACGCCCGGGCCGATGACCATACTGGCCAGTTCCCAAATCATGGCCCATCCCTTTGCGCTCAGGTTTTCGCCCAGAAGGTGATGCAGCAAGCCGTGGAAGAGACTCGTGACCGCGATAATGGCGAATGCGGAGACTCGAATCAGAAGGCCTTTGCCCTTCCGGTGCGAATCGCCGGTACCGGTGATTTGCATACGCTCCAGCAGCGGTTCGATGACGAGCAGCATCCCGATCGAGGTAAGCGCGATCACCGCCAGCTGCCGGAGCTGATGGTGCAGGTCGAGTGTCGCGAATTCCTGGATTGCCTCGTACAACAAATAAACGAAACACGACGACAGTCCCGCCGATATCGATAGCCTGAGTTGTGCCTTGAGCTCCGTGTTCACCATGAGTATCTGCCGCGCATTCGGCGCGACCCCGATTGCTACCACGTCCGCTCCAGCGAATCAGCGCACCGCAGTTGACGCTTCGCGTCAGCCGACGAGCCGTCGGCGGCCACTGGCAGAAAGAATCACCCGAGCGCCTGGCTTTGCCCGGATGCGCGGATCGAGGATAATAATAAGTTCGCGACGGCTTGGAGGGTCGCTTCGATGACGCCGCAGACGCTGTTTGAAAAGATCTGGAACGCTCACGTGGTAGTCGATGAGCCGGGAAAACCCGCGCTGCTGTTTATCGACTTGCACCTCATCCACGAAGTCACTTCTCCGCAGGCCTTCGAGGCGCTGCGGGTTGCGGGCCGCGGCGTGCGCGACAAACGCCGCACCTTCGCGACGCTCGACCATAATGTGCCGACCGTCGATCAGATGAAGCCGATCGCCGATCCCGACTCGCGCGCGCAAGTCGAAATGATGCGCAAGAACGCGCGCGACTTCGATGTCACGCTGTTCGACCTCGGCTCCAACGATCAGGGTATCGTCCACGTGATCGGTCCCGACCTGGGACTCACCCAGCCCGGCATGACGATCGTTTGCGGCGACAGCCACACCTCAACTCACGGCGCGTTCGGCGCGCTCGCATTCGGAATCGGCACCAGCGAAGTCGAGCACGTGCTCGCAACTCAATGCATCTGGCAGGTAAAGCCCAAGACGCTCGAGATCCGGCTCGACGGAACAGCAGGTCCGGGCGTTACCGCGAAAGATTTGATCCTCGGCATCATCGGACGGATCGGCACCGACGGCGCGACCGGATGCGCGGTCGAATATCGCGGCGCCGCGATCGAAGCGCTCTCGATGGAACAGCGGATGACGGTGTGCAACATGTCGATCGAGGCAGGCGCGCGCGCCGGGGTGATCGCGGCCGACCAGAAAACCGTCGATTACATGCGCGGTCGAAAATATCTGCCGTCCGGCGCCGAGTTCGACGCGATGGCGAAAAAATGGCTCGAGCTCCGCACCGACGACGGCGCGAAATTCGATCGCTCGATCGTGTTCAACGCCGCCGAGTTTGCTCCGCAAGTCACCTGGGGTACGAATCCCGGGATGGTCGCCGACGTGACCGGCAAGGTTCCCGACCCGCGCAAAGCCGCCAACTCCGGCGATCGCGACACGCTCGAACGCGCGCTCGATTACATGGGACTGCGGCCCAATACGCCGATCGAGGAAATCGCGATCGACCGCGTGTTTATCGGCTCGTGCACCAACTCGCGCCTGAGCGACCTGCGCGCCGCCGCGGCGATCGTCAAAGGCAAGCACGTAAGCAAATCCGTGCAGGCGATGGTCGTGCCCGGCTCGGCGAACATCAAAATCGAAGCGGAGAAAGAAGGCCTCGACCGTATCTTCCGCGAGGCCGGTTTCGACTGGCGCGAGGCGGGATGCTCGATGTGCCTGGGCATGAACCCAGACATCCTGAAGCCCGGCGAGCGATGCGCCAGCACCAGCAACCGCAACTTCGAGGGGCGGCAAGGCAAGGGCGGACGCACGCATCTGGTAAGTCCGCAGATGGCGGCGGCTGCGGCGATCGCGGGCCACTTCGTCGATATCCGCGATTGGGACAACTCCTGACCGGAGCGCAGGGAACATGCAGAAATTCAAAAACTTTACCGGATTGGTCGCGCCGCTCGATCGCTCGAACGTCGATACCGACCAGATCATCCCAAAGCAGTTCCTGAAAGCGGTCGTCAGGAGCGGGCTAAAAAGGGGCCTGTTTTTCGACTGGCGGCGGCGTCCCGACGGCTCGCCCGATCCGGATTTCGTACTCAACAAGCCGCGCTATGAAGGCGCGTCGATCCTTGTCGCGCGCGCCAACTTCGGCAACGGATCATCGCGCGAGCATGCGGTGTGGGCGCTGGCCGA
>JBARDN010000252.1:0-66226 GCA_049795175.1 Binataceae bacterium (SeqCode)
CGAGAGCCGAGACGGTATGAACGATCAGCTCCAGCCAAACTACGTTGAGCGGAGTTAAGAGGATGGGTAAACCGAAAAGCGGAGCCCCAAAGGCCATCGATACCAGCATCACCTTAAATCCAATCAAGTATCTGAACGCCTTCTGAATGTTAAAGAACAGGCGCCGGCCATCCCCGATGGTAGCCACCAACGCTCCGAAGTCATCATTGAGCAGCACCAGACCGGCAGCGGCCCGCGCCACTTCGGTCGCCCTGGAGCCCATGCTGACACCGATATTCGCACGACGGAGCGCAGGAGCATCGTTGATGCCGTCACCCGTCATAGCGACGATCTCGCCGTCTCTGATCAGAGCATCAACAATCGAATACTTCTGGTCTGGTCGCGTCCTGGCGAAGATGCTGTTCTTGCGAACAACATCGATTAAATGCTCCGGACCGACCCGATCCAACTCCGGACCGGTGATGATACTGTCTTCCCGATGCGCAAGGCCCGTCGCGTCCGCAATCGCGTGGGCCGTCAGTGGGTGATCTCCGGTGATGAGCTTGAGCATGACGCCAGCTCGCTGGCACTCTGCGACCGCGGCAGGAACTCCGGGTCTGACAGGATCGTGAAATCCCAATAGGCCGTACAGCTCCAGCTCGCGCTCGTCGTGAGCCCTCGTCCCTGTGAAATCGGACAGCGAGGTACTCGCGCGACCAGCGACGGCGAGAACACGCATGCCTCGTGCAGCAAGGTCAGCGTTCGCGCGTAGCGCGCGCGCCCTAGCCTCGGATTCGATCGTGCAATGTTCCAGGACGCCTTCCAGCGCACCCTTGGCAACGATCAGCGCCTCTGTCCCGTCGGCTCGATTCCATACGTGTGACATATGTTTGCCGCGAGAATCGAAATCGTAGTCGTAGACCAGTCGCCAGTCGTTGAGAACGCGCGCCACGTCTACTCCGTGTTCGGTGCAATGTCCGACAATCACCGCTTCGATCGAGTCGCGTGCTTGCGGTTCGCAGGCCAATGCTGCAAATCGGAGCAATTCCTCCTCGCTTAGATCGGTTGCAAGTGGCACGTGTTCGCCTAGTTCAAAGGATCCCACGGTCAGCGTGCCAGTCTTGTCCAGGCAGATCACGGTGGCCGATCCGAGCGTTTCGACACAATTAATTCGCCTGACCAAGACTCCTTTACGACTCAGTCGAAACGCGCCCACGGTGAGAAAGAGCGTCAGAACGAGAACGAATTCTTCTCCGACGGATGCCATCGCGAGCGTGATGGCATAGAGAAACGCTCGTCCCGGTGGAGTTCCGCGAAATATTTCGAGAACAAAGACGCCAATCGACAATGCCACTCCTACGGTCGCCGTCCATCGGACGATAACCGCCACTTTGCGCTCGAGCGGTGTGCGTTCCGAAATTGTCTCCGCAACTAGACCTGCGATCCGACCGTATTGCGAGGACTCGCCGGTTGCGGTGACATATGAGAGCCCCTGCCCGGCCAGCACTCTGGAACCCGCGTAAACGCGCGATTCTTCGCCAGCCTCGTGCTCCTTGTCTTCCTTAGCTCGTTTGGTCTGCGGCTCTGACTCACCTGTGAGTTGAGACTCGTCAGTCGCGAGATTGGAAGCGCTTACAAGGGTCGCATCCGCATGAACGATGCCGCCCTCGCTGAGTACGAGGAGGTCCCCCGGCACTAACATTTCGCTGGGGACTTCCTGCTCCTGAGCGTCGCGAATAACGCGTGCTTTTGCTTCGACGTTCGTGGCGAGCTTTTTGAGAGCCGTCTGTGAGCGAATCTCGAGGATCACGTCGATCCCGAGAACGGGAATCAATGCTGCCAGAAGAACGGATCCCTCCAGCCGTTCTCCCATCAAAAGATAAGCCCCTGCGGCGACCGCGAGCATGATTGCCATCGGATCAAGAAGAAGCTTTCCGAACTCCAGGAGTCGTTGGCCTCCTCGGTGCTTAACTGCGAGGTTTCTTCCGTATATCTCAAGTCGCCTTCGCGCTTCAGCCGAAGTGAGGCCTTGCAGGGCCTGCTGAGAATGCGGCGTCATACTGTTCCCGATACAGGTCGAGGAAGCTTCAAGTTTGAAGCTGTAGACTGAGACATAGGCCGCTCAAACTAACGCAATTCCAAAGTGGAAAACTACGCATGTGAAGAATCACGACATGGCCTAATCGCGGTGTTGAGCCAGTTGAGCGTGCTGCTACCAAAGCTAAACCTTTTTCACCGGATCTTGACCGTCCCGTTCACATACCCGCGCCGGCGGATCCGCCGCCGGAAGTCGGCCCGCGAAAGGTTCCGAATCCTAGTCTAGTGTAGGAAGGCGGTCCAACATGATTAATATCGATTGAGCTATTTATGAAGGATCTGCCGAACACAGCAAAGGACCTTGCGCGGCAGGACTGGCACGCGCTGCCAGCCGACGCGATCGCCGTCGAGTTGGCGGCCGATCCCGTCCGCGGGCTGAGCGCCACCGAAGCGCGGCGCCGGCTCGTTATACATGGTCCCAATGAACTCGCTCAGGCTGCCGCAACGTCCGCGCTCACCATCTTAGCCCGGCAATTCGCAAGTCTCGTCATCTGGGTTCTGATTATCGCCGCTTCCGTGTCGGCGGTGATTGGCGAAAGCGTTGACGCCATCGCGATCGTCGCGATCATCGTGCTGAACGCCGTGATTGGGTTCCTACAAGAATACCGCGCCGAGAAGGCGGTGGCCGAACTAAGGCGTATGACGGCGCCCAGGGGCCGCGTACTGCGCGACGGGACGGCCACGACCGTACCTGCCGCAACTTTGGTTCCGGGGGACCTGCTGCTGGTCGAGGCCGGCGATCTCGTGGCTGCCGACGCGCGCGTGATCGAGGAGGCGGGACTCGAAACAAACGAAGCCGCCTTGACCGGGGAATCCGCGCCGGTAGGGAAGTCGCCCACCATTTGCGCGCGTGAGACGCTGCTACCTGAGCGAAACAACATGTTGTTCCTCGGCACCGCGGTCACGCGGGGCAGCGGTCACGCGTTGGTCGTTGCCACCGGAATGCGTAGCGAATTCGGGACGATCGCCCGGCTGCTCGAAGCCGCCTCGCGTCAGCAAACTCCTCTCCAGCGCCAGTTGGACCGGGTCGCCCAGCGGCTGCTCTGGTTTTGCCTGGCGATCGTCGCGCTGATCTTCGCGCTGGGGCTGCTGCACGCGGTCCCGATTTTTGAGATGTTTCTAGGCGCGATCAGCCTCGCGGTTGCCGCCATCCCGGAGGGCCTGCCTGCGATCGTAACCGTAGCGCTTGCTTTGGGCGTCTCACGGATGGCGCGGAAAAACGCGCTCATCCGCCGCCTCCACTCCGTCGAGACGTTAGGCTGCGTGCAGGTTATATGCACCGACAAAACCGGCACGCTGACCCTCGGCGAAATGACCGCGCGCAAGGTTGTGACGTGTGACCGCGTCTTCGACGTGAAAGGCCAGGGTTACTCCACCGACGGCGCGATCTTCGCCGACGGCGAAGCCTTGTCCGGGAAGGATGCCGCGATGGACGAGTTGCTGCGAGCCGCAGTCACCTGCAACGACTCGCATCTGACCTCAGAGGCCGGCCGTCCCGCTATCGTCGGCGATCCGACGGAGGGCGCTCTGCTCGTGCTCGCCGCCAAGGCGGGCATCACCCGCGATCAAGTCGCCGCGCACAGGCGCCGAGTCGGGACGATTGCGTTCACGTCCGAGCGCAAGCGGATGACCGTGATGGTGAAAACGGACCGCGGCCTGATCGCATATATCAAGGGCGCACCCGAGATGGTCCTCGCACGATGTTCGCGAATCAGAATGCGTGACGGGGTCAAATCGCTGGACCCCGAGGACCGCGCTCGAATAACGGAGGCGAACGCGATAATGGCGAGCGACGCGCTGCGCGTCATCGCATGTGCGCGGCGAGCGCTCGAACCGGCAGCCTTGCGTAACGAGGTTCCGATCGACGAAGCGGAGATTGAGCGCGACCTCGAGTTTCTGGGGCTAGTCGGGATGCAGGATCCGCCGCGGGGCGAAGCGCGGGAAGCGGTGCGCAAATGCAAACTGGCCGGAATCCGCACCGTCATGATCACCGGCGATCATCCCGATACCGCCGCAGCGATTGCTCGCGACCTCGGCATCCTGCGTCCGGGTGACCTGGCGCTCACCGGCGCCGAACTCGACAGGATGAGCGACGAGGATTTGCGAAAGCACATTTGCAAAGTTTCCGTCTATGCGCGCGTTACCGCCGAACACAAGCTGAAAATCGTCCGCGCCTGGAAATCGCACGGCGTGGTGGTCGCTATGACCGGTGATGGCGTCAATGATGCCCCTGCGCTTAAGGAGGCCACGATCGGTATCGCCATGGGGATCACAGGGACCGAAGTCACCAAGGAGGCCGCCGACATCATAATTGTAGACGACAATTTCGCCACCATCGTCGCGGCAGTCGAGGAGGGCCGCGGCATATACGACAACATCGCCAAGACGCTGCTCTACCTGATGGGCGGAAATTTCGGCGAGCTTTTGGTGATGCTGATCGCGGCGGTCATCGGCTGGCCGCTCCCGCTGCTCCCCATCCAGTTGCTCTGGATCAACCTCGTGTCCGACGGGTTGCCCGCACTCGCACTGGCGACTGATCCAATCGATCGCGATGTGCTCCTGCGTCCGCCGCGCGACCCCAAAGTGGAAATCATCAGTCGGAGCTTCATGGGAGGAGTGCTACTGGTCGGTTGTCTCTCCGCCGCGGTAACTCTCATCGCGTTCGGCTACGCGCTTCACAGCGGTATGGAAATAGCACGGGCGCGCAACGCAGCCTTCTTCGTGCTCGTGGTGGAGGAGCTGGTGCGGGTTTTTGGCGCGCGCAGCGCGAACAAGCCGCTTTGGCGAATCGGCGTTCTCACCAACCTGCGCCTGCTGTGGGTCGTGCTCATGAGCTTCGCGCTTCAACTCGTAATTTCCGCCACTCCAGTGATGGAACAAATTTTTCAAACTCAGCGAGTCACCCTGGCCGAGTGCGCGGTAGGTATAGTGCTTGGTCTGATTCCGCTTTCGACTCTGGAAGTGATAAAGGTCCTAAGGATGAAGCTCAATCGCAAGACGGGGCGATGAACCAGGTGCGCGGCTTGGAGGGTTCGTGTTGGTTTGCCGCAGATGAATTTGCGACCTGCTTACGCGATTTATGAGAAGTATCCGTCACGTCTAAGCGCATCGTTAAAACGAAAACACTTCGGGCTGATTTCGACGACATTTTGATCCAAGTAGAGGAGCCGCTGACAGAGATGTTGCCGGAACCAGATCGCTTTCAGGCCGGCGGATTCCCAAGGTTTGAGGTCGCCTTTCTCTATTAGATCTTTCAGTTCCGTGAGCTTCTTGACGATCTGTGCTTGCGACTCCTCGATCGGTATGCGGTATTCCGATACTCGAGGTGAGGCAGCTCCCACTCGCGTTTCCGGAACATGTAAGTATCGCTTGGTGCTATCCTGCCGCGCGCGTCCTCATTTGCCGGAGCGTTCTTCGCTTTCGAAGACATAGGGTTCCAGCGTCGATTGTGCGTCGACGCGGAACTTGTGCCATCTGCCGCCGCCGTAATATGCGAGGCTTCCCGGCTGCGCGTTGCCTTCACCGTTGTAATAGGAGATGCAGTCGCGAAGCGGCGCCGTCGCGACGTCAACCTCGCGGCAATGCTCCCCGTAACGGTCTTCCGGTTCCTTTTTGACATCGACGACGAGCGCGCCGCGTTCGCGCATGGTGCGCAACATCCATACGACATAGTCGCCGTGCGCATCGATCGCGTCAGTGAAGTTGAAGCTGCCGCCGCCGCCCTGCGGGCCGGTGACGATGAACAGGTTGGGGAAGCCGTGGCTATGCAGGCCCAGGAAAGTTCTGGTCCCTTCCGCTTCCCACTTATCCTTCAGCGTGCGTCCGCCGCGGCCGGTTACCATGTTGAAGGTCGAGGTGCCCATCCACTGGAATCCGGTCGCATAGATCAGCACGTCGAGTGGATATTCGACGCCTTTATGGACGATGCCGCGCTCGTTTATCTCGCTCACGCCTCGCGGCGCGGTATCAACCAGGTGGACGTGCGGCAGGTTGAACGTTTGCAGATACTCATCATGGAAGGTCGGCCGCTTACAGCCATAGGGATAGTATGGCTTCAATGCGGCCGCGGTCTTCGGATCATTGACTAACGCGTCGACGCGAGCGCGAATCTGCTCCATGATGCGGAAGTTGGAATCGAGCTGCTTCCGGAGCAGCTCCTCCGGCGATATCTCATGCTCGTGTCTTTTGGGCGGCCTGATGTCTTTGATCTTGCCAGCCAGGTAGTCGTCGTTCGCCTGAATCGCCGTGCGGCCCTGAGATATCTTCGAAAAGCGCGCGCGCCTGGCGCGGGACCATCCTGGCTCCGTGGTCCAGGTTGCCCGTTCTTCATCGGTCGTAGCGCGCTGGTCACGCACGTCGACCGAGGACGGCGTGCGTTGGAACACGTAGAGCTGCCCGACAATCTTCGCGAGCTCCGGCACCGCCTGCACCGCGGTAGCGCCGGTGCCGATGATGCCGACCGTCTTGCCGCGAAGGTCGATATTGTAATTCCAGCGCGAGGTGTGAAAGGACGCGCCTTTGAACTTCTCCATACCTGCGATCCGCGCGAGCTTCGGCGTCGTGAGGATGCCGTTGGCAAGGATCACGAAGCGCGCACGCATCTTGTCGCCCCGGTCAGTCTCGACGGTCCAGCGGCCCGATCCTTCGTCCCAGGTCGTTGCCGCGACCGTCGTATGAAATAGACAGTGGTCATAGAAGCCGAACTTCTGGGCCATGTTTTGGCAATATTCCAGAATCTCGAAGCCCGACGCGAACTTCATCGACGGGACATAGCCCATCTCCTCGAGCAGTGGGAGATAGCTATAGGATTCAACGTCGCAGGCGATACCGGGGTAACGGTTCCAGTACCATGTTCCGCCGACATCGCCACCCTTCTCGCAAAAACGCACATCGGTGAAGCCCGCGTCTCTCAGCTTGTGCCATAGCAGCAAACCGCCGAAGCCGGCGCCGACCACCAGTATCTCGCATTCGTCGGTCAACGCTTCGCGCGGAATCGGCGGCTCCGAATATACGTCGTCCAGATACTTTTTGAACTCGCCCTCCATCGCCATGTAGTCGGCGGCGCCGCGACGAGCCTCCTTGAATTCGCGGTACTTGGCCTGCTCATCCGCATTAAAGGTCGCGCCGGGTGGCAATTCGGGCAACTCCTTAAGCTTCTGATCGGCGAGGACGGAGTAGCCCTTGCCGGCGATCTTTTCGGACGCCTTGGCCGCGCGCGTGTTGAAGATTTTCAAGCCGGTCTCCGGGTCGATACGGACTGCTGCGTTCATTTGAGTTCCTCGAGGTTGCAAAACCACTCTAGCGAAGATCGGCTTGACGGTGACAGAGCCGGCTCCCGGCGATCCGTCAGCGGGCGCCTAACGCCCCATCTTCAACAGGTCATCGCCCGCCCATCCGTCTTTCATCGGCACCATGAAGTACGGCGTCAGACTCATCTTGCTGAATTTCCACTGACCCTCGCGCTTGACGTATTCGTCGTTGTAGCGAGCGGCGACCACATAGCTCTCGCCGTTATACACGGGCTTGGCTTCGAGATATGCGAACCCGTCGGCGCGATCGCCATGAATATGGATCACATGATTGTGAATGAACTGGCGCACGCGATAGAGACCGCGGCGCGGCGGGGCGCTCTCGGAACGCCTGCTGCCGAGACCCGAGAAGAACTCCCTGATCTTGTCGCGTCCCTTTGCGTTGCCGAGATGGCCAAACTCAAGCTCTCCGTCTTCGCTGAACAGATCTGGAATCTCGCCCACTTTCCCATCATTGATGCATTCGTGGTAGCGCATCCGCAGATCACGGATCGCCTCGCGGTCGTATAGTTCCGATACTTTTGCTTCCAGATTGCTGATCCGATCTTCGGGGCTGATCGCCATTACTGATCCTCCTGTTCGCTCGGGATTCTAAGCGCGCACGGATTTAGCTGTCCATCGGAGACACCTGCGCAATCGGTTGGACAGGTTCGTACGGCAAATTCTAGAATCGGAGCGATCGAGGAACTGTTCCAGGGTCGCGGTAATATTAAGGAGGCTTTAGCGATGGCGAAATACACCTTCATCGTTATGACCAATCCGGTTGAGGGCAAAGAGGCGGAATACAACGATTGGTATAACACCCATCATGTGCCGGATGTGTTGAACATTCCCGGATTCGTATCGGCACAACGCTTCTGCCTCGCCGACGCGCAAATGGGACGTGATCAGGGCCGCCCGCACAAATATCTCGCTCTCTATGAAATCGAGACTGGCGATCTGGCGGGTACGTTAAAGGAATTGCGCGCGCGGGGAGGAACACCGGAAATCGTTCCGAGCGACGCGATCGATATGAAAAACGTCGCGACCTTTGTCTTCACGCCGGTGGCGGAGAAGGTGAAGGCCTCCGAGGTGAAACGCCCGCGCCGCACCGCCTGAAACTTTGCCCGTGCACCGCTTCGTTGCGTAGGCTGCCGAAGCATTGATGGCAATACGCGCGGGGCCGTGCTCATCTACAGGCAAATCTCATACGGCGGCTGAGGTCGATGAGCGCGATTCGGATTGGAACCTCAGGGTTCAGCTACAAGGAATGGGTCGGCGGATTCTATCCGGCGAAGACGCCCGGCGCGAAGATGCTCGAGTACTACGCCGAGCGTCTGCCGACGGTTGAAATCAACATGACCTTCCGCCGCCTGCCGACACGCACGCTGCTGGAGGGCTGGGCCGTGAAGACTCCCGCGCATTTCCGCTTCGCGCTCAAAGCTCCGCAGCGCATTACTCACTTCGCCAAGCTGCGCGACACCGAGGAGGTGCTCGACTATTTTATCGAGACCGCGGGTGCGCTCGGCGAGCGGATCGCGCCGACGTTGTTCCAGCTTCCGCCGAACTTCAAGCGCGACACGGGACTGCTGAAAGATTTTCTCGCTCAACTTGGCGGGCGGATGCCGGTGGCGTTCGAGTTCCGCGACGAATCATGGTTCGACGACTCGATCCTCGGCGCGCTCGCCGACGCGAAGGCTGCTCTCTGTATAGCGGAGAGCGAAAAGCTCGCGACGCCGGTGGTGCGGACCGCACCATACGTTTACCTGCGGCTGCGGATGGAAAATTACGACGACGCCGGACTCGCGCAGTGGGCCAAACGTATCAGCTCGTTCTTCGATGACGGCGCCGACGTATTCGCGTACTTCAAGCACGAGTCGTCGGCACCCGACCTCGCGAACCGCCTCCGCGCCCTGCTCCCCGGCGCGATTTGAGACTGATACGACTATTCGGACTTAAGGAGCGCGCCAACCAGCCGCTCTAGCACCTGCCGCGCGCGTGGCGCCGCGAGCTTCTGATCCTTGCGTAACCGCCGCCAGGTCTCGAAACTTAAAACCAGATCAAGGCTCTCGAAGAATGAGGCGTCATCGCGTTGCTTCTTCGGCAGCACGCGGCTGACCGACGCGCGCTGCTCCCGCGTCATCTCGGACCACCGCTTGGCAAGAAACGGCGAATGCTGCCGGTGGACATCCGCCGCGATCTTGAACGGCATGATGCGTTCGAAAATGCGGATGCGCCGGTCAATCAATTCGCCCACCTGTGCCCTCCACTCGCGCGCCGAGAAAGGACGTTCGATCATCGGACGAATCTCGGCAGACATCACCGCATTGATCTGCTGATACAGGCTTTCCATATTATCGAAATGGCGAAAAACCGTGCGCAGCCCCACGCCGGCGCGTATCGCGACGGCCTCCGCGCTGGGCGTAACGACGCCGGCATCGACGAGTTCCAGCATCGCACGCAGGATACGCTCGCGGCTTGCTTCACTCCGCTGCCGGCGGCCGTCAGTCTGTTCCGGTTTTGATGCGTCGATATGCATCGTTCGTTGCAATCAGCTTCCGGTCGTGTGTCGCGTGCGCTGGCGGGGATTGGCCCGTCGTCTGTCTATTTTCGCAATATAGATATTACGTTCCGTCCTTATTTCGAGCATCTTGACCGGCGGGAAATAAAATGACACTAACTATGCCAATATATTACCTGCCGAACAAGACCCCGAACAAGGAGGTTCACTGGTGAAAGTTTTCAGAACGCCAGACCAACGATTTGCCAACCTGCCGGATCTTCCATTCGCACCGCACTACCGCGAAGTAAAAGATTCTGACGGCACGTCGTTGCGGATTCACTATCTGGACGAAGGCTCCGCGAATGCCTCGCCCGTCCTTCTGATGCATGGTGAGCCGTCGTGGTCCTTCCTTTATCGCAAAGTTATTGCGGGACTCATGGCGAAAGGGCATCGCGCGGTCGCCCCCGATCTGGTCGGCTTCGGCCGCTCCGACAAGCCGGCAGAGAGATCCGACTACACCTACGAACGTCACGTCCGCTGGATGAGCGATTGGCTGACCGCGCTCGACCTCAAAAATATTACTCTCTTCTGCCAGGACTGGGGCGGATTGATTGGCCTGCGGCTCGTGGCCTCATTCCCCGATCGGTTCGCGCGCGTAGTGGCGGCCAATACGGGCCTGCCTGTGGGCCTCAGCTTTTCTCCCGCTTTCGAGCAGTGGCTCAACTTCAGCCAGACTGTTCCTGAACTTCCGGTCGGAGAAATCGTGAACATGGGCACCACGCGCCGGCTCTCGCCGGCCGAAGTCGAAGCCTACAACGCACCTTTTCCTGAGGAATCCTATAAGGCGGGCGCGCGGATATTTCCCGCGCTCGTGCCGATCACTCCCCAGCACGGGTCGGTCGCTGAGAACAAGAGAGCATGGGAGGCGCTCGAGAAATTCGAGAAGCCATTTCTCACAGCCTTTTCGGATTCCGATCCGGTCACGCATGGTGGTGAAAAGGCGTTTCAGGAGCGCGTGCCAGGAGCGAAAGGACGGCGCCACGTCACGATTGCCGGCGCGGGACACTTTCTGCAGGAGGATCGACCGGAAGAGGTAACACGAGTCCTGGACGAATTCAGCCGCGGAACGCTGTAGGAGAAAACGGAAGTGAAAATCGAGAATGCACTCTACCCGACGGCCAAACAGATCGAGGCACTCCGCAACGATCCTTCGCCCAAACCGATCGTGATGCTCAACCTCCTTAAATTTCGAGTCGCGGCGCAGTACCCAGATGGCCGCAAGAACGATCTTCCGGGCGCGCAGGCGTACGCGATATACGCCGAGGCGATGCGCAAAATCGTCGAGCGTGAGGGTGGAAAATTCCTCTTTGTCGGCGACGTAAAGTACCTTGCGATCGGCGAACTCGAAACTGATTGGGACCTCGCGGGCCTCGTTGAATATCCGTCGCCTGCGGCATTTGTGAGGATCGCGACCTCATCCGAAGTCGCCGAGATCGGCGTTCATCGCGCGGCCGGCCTCGAGGGTCAACTGCTGATCTGCGTCTCGCAGCGATGAAGGCAGTCATCCGAAATGTTCCGTGCGTCGTGCTGGGACTGACGATGCTGACGAATTTCAGCCGCGGCTCAATCCACGCCTTCGCGCCGGACGGAGGCGCCCACTCGATCGCGGGTCTCGATCTTTCGACTGCGCGCCAGACCATCCTGAGCCTGTTCGCGCTGATGGGCTTTCACCAATTCGTTACGGGAGGGTTTCAGCTTTACGTGCTCGCGCTGCGGCGCGATCTCGTTCTGCTCGCACTGGTTCTCCAGACGATGGAAACCCTGCTAGGCGTCGTCAATCTGTATTTCTACCGAACCTTGCCGGTGGCCGTGCCGGGAGCGCCATTCAATGCGGCGGTGCTCGTCGTGCTCGCAGTCGCCGTTTTGATCGCCGCCCGGTCGCCGACCGCTCGTGCTTGAAGTACGCGAATACACAACAGAACGTGTCCAGCCCAATCCGCTTTGACAAAAAATTCGATCGGAACTAGCTTGCCCTTTGAGCGTCCACGATCCCGCCCGGAGGCAGCGTATGGAACTCCGACCATTTGGCAAGACTGGTATTCAAATCTCCGCCGTCGGCTTCGGATGCTGGGAGATTGGCGGCGGCTACGGCAGTATCGAGGAGTCCGAGTTCATCAAGGCGGTTAATCGCGCGCTCGATCTTGGGATTAACTGCTTCGATACCGCCGAGGCTTATGGCTTCGGCGCGTCGGAAAAATCTCTGGCGAAAGCGCTCGGCTCGCGCCGCAAGCAAGCCGTCATCACGACCAAGTTCGGCGTCGGCTACCCGGACACGCCCAACTATCGCGAGAGCACGGCCAAGCGCGTCGTCGAGTCGATCGACAAAAGCCTCAAGGCGCTCAACACCGACTACGTCGATGCCTACCTGATCCACTGGCCTGATCGAGTAACGCCATTCGAAGAGCCGATGCAGGCGCTCGACGAGCTGGTCAAGGCCGGCAAGGTCCGGGCGGTCGGCCTGTCGAACTTCAAGCTCAGCGAGATCGAACGCTGCGCGCGCACACGGCGCGTCGACGTCGTCCAGTACTGCTGGAACATGTTCGATCGCCGCATGCAAAAGGAAATCTTCCCATACTGCCGCGAAAACGGAATCGGCGTGATGGCGTACGGCTCGCTTGCTTACGGGATGCTGACCGGCACGCTCAGCGAGGAGTCCGCGTTCGAGAAAGGCGACTGGCGCTCGCGCCGCGGCAAGCTCGGCAACATCAACCTGTTTCAGCATCTTTTTGGCCCCGAGCATTTTCTCAACAATCTCCGCGCGGTCGAGGATCTGAAGGAAATCGCGAAGCGCTACAACAAATCGCTTCCGCAGCTTGCGCTGCGCTGGACGCTCTCGAATCCCGTCATCAGCACAGCGCTGGTGGGATGCCGAAATCCGCGCGAGGTCGACGACAACGCCGGCGCGCTCGGATGGTCCATCTCGGACGCCGATATGAAAGAGATCGACGCGATCTTTGCGCGTCACGGCGCAATCACGATGCCCGAGACGTGGCTCGAGACCGAATAGTCACTTGCTATTGAACTGAGTCGCCGCGAATCGCGGAGGTGCAGCATGCCGGTTCAGAAATTTGCTCCGATGACCAAAAATTTTCCGACCTTTGATTGCGATGCTCACGTGACGGAGCCGCCGTGGCTTTGGGAGCGCGCGAAGGACTGGCTGACCAAAGACGAATACGAAGCGCTCAAAAACACCATTTGGTACGATCCTGAAACCGACCAGTTAATAGTCAATGGCAAGGGCGGCGCCGGAATCGGCTCGCAACGGATCGGCGGAGCGGCCGGGATGGTCAACGTGCTGTCGCTTGCGGGCCCCGGGCTCAAGCACGACATCCAGCGCGCGCTCAACGTCCGCAACCTGAATCCCAAGACCGCGCTCACCAAGGAACAGGCGGAGTATATCGATCACAAAGGTTCCTACGAGCCCAAGCCACGCCTGCGCGACATGGATGTGCAGGGAATCGATCAGGTGATGATCATTCCCACCGACATCGATACCTACCCGTGGCTGCTGAACGCCGTCGGCGCCAAGGCGATGTGCAAGGCGTACAACGAATGGGCCTACGAGTACTGCCAGGAGAATCCCGAGCGGCTCTATTTCGCCGCGATGCTCCCGATGCAGGATCCAAAATTCGCGGAACAGGAAGTGTATCGCGTCGCGGACAAGGGATGCCGTGTCGGACTGGTGCGGCCGATCGATGCGATGGGTAATTATCCGATTCAGCCCAAGTACGAGCGCGTGTGGCGCGCGATGGAAGAGACCGGCGTGGTTTACGGGATGCATCCGTTTCCGGCCTTCGGCTCGCTCAAGCCGCCGGGCTACACCGAGCAGCATTCAGGCGCCGAGTTGATCTCGCTGACCGCGACCTCGTCGGGGTTGCCGCACTCGTTTCTGATCAACGTGCAGGATTTCCAGGCGGAAGCATCGCTGTGGGTCGTGATGGTGCTGATGTCGGGATTCTTCGACCGCTTTCCGAAACTGAAGGCAGCGGTGTTCGAGGCGTCATCGACCTGGCTGAGCTTCGTGCTCGATGAATGCGACAAGAACTACAAGCTCTATCGCAACGAGCGCCGCCTGCGGCCGCTCAAGAAACTGCCGAGCGAGACCTTCTTCGAGCGCTGCGTGACTGGTTTCGAGGGCGACGAAGCTCCGCCGTCGCGTCTGCCAGAATTTTACGAAAATATCCTGGCCTGGTCGTCGGACGTGTACCATCACGACGGCGACGACGCATGGCGCGCGATCGATACGATGCGTCAATGCGAGCTGCCGGAGCCGTATCAAGCCAAGTTCCTGGGCGCCAACGCGCGCAAGATGTACCGGATCGATGCGCCCAAAAAATTTATCGCCGATCGCGTCACCGAAATCGAACGTCCGGACTGGTGGCCGAGCGAGGAAGAAATCAAGCAGTCGCTCAAGCCCGAGGCGTCGGTCAGACGGCAGATGCCTCCGCGATAACAACGTAGGCGGGACAGAGGACGACCATGGCGAACAAGCGGATTGCAGTTTTTGACAGCGACTCGCACGTGGTCGAGCCGCCGGAGTTGTGGAGCAAATACCTTGATCCCGAATTTCGCACACTCGGAAAAATCGCTCTGTGGCGCGAAGACGGCAAGCTCGGCTCGTACCTCAAAGTCAACGGCAAAGTTTTCCGCGACCCGATGAACTCGAACATCCCCCGCCATGCGATCTGGCGTCCCGGGATGACTTGGGACAAGGTCGGCGAGCTCGATCCTGACACTCGCCACGCGGCGAGCGCGGGCGCATCGAACGCGGATGCGCGCTTGCGCGACATGGATGCGATGGGCGTCGATCAGGCGCTGCTCTATCCGACCTGGTTCGCCGAGGGCTTCCACCTGATCGAGGATCCCGATATCGCGTACGCGCTCGCACGCGCATACAACGACTGGATCGCTGATTTCTGCAAGGCCGCGCCGCACCGGCTGTTCGCCGCGTCGATGGTTCCGCTGCAGAACATGGACTACGCGGTCGAGGAGCTTCGCCGCACCGCGAAGATTCCGTGTTTTCGCGCCGCGTTCATCCGGCCGATGTTTCTCGAGGGCCACTACTTCACGCATCCGATCTATGATCCGCTGTGGGCGGAGCTCGAGCGCCTCGGCACGACCGTCGCGGTGCATCCCGCGACGGGTCTCTGGAATCCCGAATGGACTTCGCACGGTCCCTTCTTCGAAAAAATTAAGACGCGCCTGAACCATCGTGCATTTTCCACCGCGGGCGGAGCCGGCCCTGCCGCCGGCGGCGGCTCGGATATAACGTTCGGCTTCACCGCGTCGCCGCCGCTGGGCCATCCGATCGCGCAGATCCTGGCGCCGTGGCTGGACAACCACATGTTCGTTGCATCGACGCTGATCGGATTCACGGTGATGCAGCGGTATCCGAACATGAAGATGGTGGTGGCGCACGGCAAGGCCTCCTGGATGGAAGAGGTGCTGGAGAAGATGGAAGCGTCGACGCGTACGATTCCGCTGCTGCACTACTATCCCGTGAGAACCGATACCGAAGAGATGTGGGAAGAGGGCAAGATCATGCTCGGCTTCGACGCCGAGGAGCGCTTGATCCAGAAACTCCCGAACGACTTCGCCGAGAAAATCGTCTGGGGCTCGCGCTATCCGCATCACGACACAACCAGCGCGCATGAGGCGATCGCGGCGCTGGTGGCGGCTCGTGTCGAAGAGCCAACGATCGCCAGAATGCTGGGCGGCAACGCCGCAGAGCAATTCGGCGTCACACTGCCGCAAACCGCCGGTGCGTAAGGACGGATTTCTCAGTCTGTAACGCGCCATTTCGATGCGATCCGCGTTGTGAATGAATGCAGAGGCAGTGAAGCATGGATTTCGATCTAAACGAGCAGCAGCAGGAAATCGTCAGGCAGGTCCGCACCTTGTGCGCCAATTTTCCCGACGAGTACTGGCGCGAGAGAGATCGCAAGGCGGAATTCCCGAATGAGTTTTTCCGTGCGGTCGCGGAAGCTGGTTATTTGGGAGTGGCTATTCCCGAAGAGTATGGCGGCAGCGGGCTGGGCGTGACCGAAGCCGCGCTGGTGCTGCTCGAGGTGGCAGCCTCTGGCGGCGCGATGGCCGCGGCGAGCTCGATCCATCTTTCGATCTTTGGCGTGAGCCCGCTGGTGCATCACGGCACCGAGGAGCAGAAGCGCCGCTACCTGCCAAAGGTGGTGCGCGGTGAGATCCATGTAGCGTTCGCGGTGACCGAGCCTGACGCCGGCAACGACATCACGCATATCAAGACCGCCGCGCGCCGGGACGGAGATTGCTACGTGTTAAACGGCCGCAAGGTTTTCACAACCAAGGCGCGCGAAGCGAGCAAGATGCTGATCCTGACGCGCACCACGCCATTCGAGCAGGTCAAGCGCAAGACCGATGGGATGAGCCTGTTCTTCGCGGATCTCGATCCCTCGGCCGTCGAAGTCCGCGAGCTGGAAAAGCTGGGGCGCGCGGCGGTCGATACCAACATGCTTTTTGTCGACAATCTGCGCGTCCCGGTGAGCGACCTCGTAGGCGAAGAAGGGCGCGGCTTTCAATGCCTGCTTGACGGGCTCAATCCGGAACGCATCCTGGTCGCCGCGGAAGCGATAGGGATTGGACGCGTCGCGATCACGAAAGCAATCCGCTATGCGAAGGAACGCATCGTTTTTGATCGTCCGATCGGAAAGAACCAGGCAATCGCGCATCCGCTGGCTGATTCATATACCAAACTGGAAGCGGCGGAACTGATGATGCTTCGCGCGGCGACTCTTTATGATCGGGGCAGACCGTGTGGCGGCGAGGCTAACGCCGCCAAGCTTCGCGCTGCCGACGCCGGATTTGAAGCCTGCGATCGCGCGGTCCAAACCCTCGGCGGATACGGATATATCCGCGACTACGACGTTGAGCGGTATTTCCGCGAATGCCGCTTGACGAAAATTGCGCCGGTGTCGCAGGAGATGGCGCTAAATTCGATCTGTGAACACGTGCTTGGCCTGCCACGCTCGTATTAGTGCAACCTCATAAAGGCTCAACAAAGGAGTAATCCGATGCATGTAGGCTATGGAGTCGCCTTTCAGAATCCTCACAATACTATTTCCGATGCCGAGGTCTATCGCAACGAACTGAGGTTATGCGAGATGGCCGAGCCGCTCGGCTTCGATTCGGTATGGTCGGTCGAGCATCACTTCGACGACTACACGATGTGCCCGGATGTGCTGCAGTTCCTCGCATACATGGCCGGCAAGACCAGCAAGGTGCAGTTGGGTTCGATGGTCGTGGTGTTGCCGTGGCACGATCCGGTTCGCGTCGCGGAGCAAATCTCAGTGCTCGATCATATTTCAAATGGTCGTTTCATATTGGGACTCGGCCGCGGTCTGGCGCGAATTGAGTACGAGGGATTCCGTCTCGATCAGAATGAAGGACGAAACCTGTTCGTCGAGTATGCCGAGCTCGTGCTGAACGCCCTCGAGACCGGCTACATGGAAGGCGGCAAGTACACCAGGCAACCGCGCCGCGACATCCGGCCGTTCCCCGCACGCTCATTCAAAGGACGGACTTACGCGGCAGCGGTGTCTCCCGAATCGATGCCGATTATGGCGAAGCTCGGTGTGGGACTTCTGGTTATTCCGCAGAAGCCATGGGAGGCCGTCAAAAAGGACTTCGAGATTTACCATAAGGTCTGGCGCGAGGTTAACGGCGCCGCGCCGGCGCCAAAACCTCTGTCGGGAGGATTCTGTTTCGTTGACGAGAACAAAGATCGCGCCGAAGAAATGGCGATGAAATGGATATCGGACTATTACCACACCGCGATGCGCCATTACGAAATGACCTCGCAGCAATTCGGATCTCACAAGAGTTACGAGTTTTATAGCAACGTTGGAAAGTACATCGCGAAACATGGACTCGATAGCGCGGCGGCGGATTTTGCCAAGCTGATGCCGTGGGGAACGCCGGACCAGGTGCTCGAGAAAATCCAGTTCATCAAGGACACGATCGATGCGAAAGGAGTGATGCTGAACTTCAGCTACGCCGGCATGCCGGTCGCCGAGGCCGAGCGCAACCTCAAGTGCTTTGCGAAACACGTGCTGCCGGAATTGAAGAAGATGAAAACCGAAGCGCTCGCCGAGCCGGTGTCACTGCCAATGCCACAGAGGAGCGCGCAGGCGCGCTGATCTATATGGCTGGACTTTTCTTCGAGGATTTTTATGACGGGCAAACCTTCAAGCACGCGATCACCAGGACCATCACGGAGACCGACAATGTGCTGTTCACTGCGCTGACGCACAATCCGCAGCCGCTGCATCTCGACGCCGAGTTTGCGAAGACGACGGAGTTCGGGCGGCCGCTCGTCAACAGCATCTTCACCCTGGGCCTGATGATCGGCGTCTCGGTCGGCGACACTACTCTCGGTACGACAGTCGCCAATCTCGGCATGACCGATGTCGTGTTTCCCAAGCCGGTTTTTCATGGCGACACTCTCCATTCCGAAACCAGCGTGCTCGAGAAGCGCGAGAGCCGCTCGCGCAAGGACGCCGGAATCGTCCTGTTCGAGCATCGATGCATCAACCAGCGCGGCGAGGAAGTCGCGCGATGCAAACGCTCGGCGCTGATGCGCAAGCGGCCGGCGCAATGAGTCTTCGTTCGATGCTGTTCGTGCCGGGCGACAGCGAGCGCAAGCTTGGCAAGGTCGCGGGCGGTCCGGCGGACGCGCTCATCCTCGACCTCGAGGATTCCGTCGCCAAGGATCGGCTGCCACTGGCGCGCGGTATCATCGGGGAGTATCTGAAATCCTCGCGCGGCAGTGCGCGCGCGCAGCAATTGTGGGTACGGATCAATCCGCTCTCGACCGCCGACGCCCTGCCGGACCTCGCCGCGATCGTCGGTGGCGCTCCCGATGGTATCGTCGTTCCGAAAACCAATTCGGGCGCCGATGCCACTTTGCTCGGTCATTACCTGACCGCGCTCGAGGCGCGCGAGGAAGTTGAGGCCGGCAGCATCCGCATTCTCGCGGTGGCGACCGAAACTCCCACCGCGATGTTCACGCTCGGAAGCTTCGCGGGATCGACGCCACGGCTGTACGGCATGACGTGGGGCGCCGAGGATTTGCCGGCGGCGGTGGGAGCATCAACCAACCTCGACGACTCCGGCAATCTCGATTTTACCTATCAGCTCGCGCGATCGTTGTGCCTGCTGGCTGCTACCGCGGCAGGCGTCGAGCCGCTCGATACCGTGTACACTGATTTTCGCGACGCCACCGGTCTCCTGAAGAACGCACAGGCAGCGCGCCGCGCGGGCTTCACCGGCAAGATCGCGATTCATCCGGACCAGGTGGAAATCATCAACCAGGCATTTACGCCCTCGGCCGAAGAGGTCGCGTACGCCAAGCGAGTGATCGATGCCTTCGCCCCCGGGTCGGGCACGGTGGGACTTGATGGCAAGATGCTCGACATGCCGCACCTCAAACAGGCGCACCGAATCCTGGCGATAGCGAAGCAGCGATTGGTTTGATAGCCAGACGACGCAAAGGACACCCGCCCGATGGCGAATGTCCTTGCGTTATTGAGTGATGGGATCGGCAACCTTACTTGGTTTTGTTATTCGATGACTTCTGATCGGAGTCGGTTGACAGGTGATATTTCAGATTTTGCGCCATCGACAAGTGCGCCTGAAGTATCGGAAGCGTCTGCTGAATGTATATCTCAACATTGGGGTCGCCCTTGAAGCCGCGTTCGGCAGCTTTGAACGTGCTGAGAGCCGCCTTATGCCCAGCGATCTGGTCGTCGAGATATGCAGCATTGAAATCGCCGCCGTTCAGATCTTTGAGCTTGCTATTTTCGCCTTTCGAGGCGTCGGTGCCTTCGAGTTTCACGTTGCGCTGTCGTGAGAGTGCGGAGACCGCATCCTCGTTCGCTTCGTGATCGCCGCGGATGGTTTCCGCATACGTCAGCATCGCCTGATTGTCGCCCGCCTTGTCTTTGGCGATCTTGGCTGTCGCCACTTCCTCGTAATTCATCTGGTTGGCATTGTTCAGAAGCGTCCCGAGGTCTTGAGCCGAAGCAGCTCCGGCAAAGATAAACAAGAGCATTCCGATCCCGAGCGGTACGATTCTTTTGATCATATGATATTCCCTTTGGGAGTCACTCCCGCGTGCTATCGCGATCTTTTTCGTGCGATGCACGGCAATTGGCGTGCCCGCAATGACAATCGGTGGCGCCTTCGTCGGCCTCGCTGGATGCGCATTCATTTGAGCAATACTTCTGCCCGGTCTTGACCTCGCAACTACATCGGTGGTGACCGCACTGCATTTCAAACCTCCATGTACGCTAAAACCCGGCGACGCACTCTTCGACCTATCAGCAAAATATAGGCCGACTCTAAATCGAAAAAAGTCGCGCCCCCAAGTTATGATTTCGCGACGCTTGAGCCGATTGGCGAGTCAGTAATTTTTTCCGGATACGTACAAACCCAGCGCCTCGATACGCCTTTTATCGAGTCGCAACGATGGCATACCCGATGCTCTCCCCCGCGAGGAACCTATGGATACTGCTGAAATACTACATAGTTTGATTTCGACTTGTGTTGACAGCGAGAAGCGATATCGCCATGCCGCCAAGGACGTAGAACGCGCGAACCTGGAGGCATTTCTTAATCGACAGGCGGATTCGCGCAAAAACGCGGCGGCTGCGCTTCAGGCCGAACGGTACCGCCTCGGTATCGATGAGAAGAAGTCGGGAACGGTCGGCGGCTTCGTCGATCGTGAGGCGTTGGATTTCAGCGTCATCATGAGCAAGGGTGACACCGGCGTCATCGAATGGTGCCGCGAAGACGATGAAAAGGTCATTGGGGAATATCAGAAAGCACTGAGTGAAAACCTTTCGCCTGATTTGCGCAAAACGATCGAGTATCAACTCGGGCAAATTCAGGCCGCCGTCGCAAAAGAGGAAGACGTCTTGCGGCTGTTCGGCGGCCCCAAATCCTGACCAATCGCTGGAACAGAGAGTGCCGTCCCGTGGCGAATGAGAAGCTTTCGACCTACCGGGCCAAGCGCGATTTCAGCAAAACCGCCGAGCCGAGCGGTGAGACCGCTATCGCGCCCTCGCACCGCCTGCGCTACGTGATTCAGAAGCACGCGGCCTCGCGGCTGCACTATGATTTCAGGCTCGAACTCGACGGGGTACTCAAATCCTGGGCGGTCACGCGCGGTCCTTCAATCGATCCGCATGACAAACGCCTTGCGGTCGAAGTTGAGGATCACCCGCTCGACTACGGCGACTTCGAAGGCACAATCCCTCAGGGCCAATATGGCGGGGGCACCGTGCAATTGTGGGATCGCGGCTATTGGACGCCGGAAGAAAATCCCGATCCACAGGCCGCGCTCAAAGCCGGCAATTTGAAGTTCACGCTCGACGGCGAGCGACTTCACGGAAGCTGGGTGCTGGTTCGGATGAAACATGATCGCACCGGCGGCAAGCGCAACAACTGGCTGCTGATAAAGCATCGCGACGAGTTCGCGCGCGAGGGCGATAAAGATTCGCTGCTGGCCGACGATCGGTCGGTCGCGTCAGCGCGCCCGATGGCCGCAATCGCGGCGGGCAAGGGGCGCGGACCGAAGCCTTTCATCCTGAAAACGAAAAAGCTCGCGAAAGCGGATGCTATCTGGGGTTCCAATCACGACGACATAGCCAAACCGAGCGGCGCGCCCAAACGAACCCACGCTGCGAAGATATCCAAGCCGCGAAAGGAATCGGCCGGCGACACGCTCGTGATGGGTGTGGCGATCTCCAAGCCAGACAAAGTGCTATGGCCTGCTGACGGCGACGGCGAACCGATTACCAAGCTCGGCCTGGCTCGCTACTTCGAGGCAGTCGGCCAGCAGATGATCCGGCATCTGAAGGGCCGGCCGTGCTCGATCGTCCGTGCGCCGGACGGGCTTGGCGGTCAACAATTCTTTCAGCGCCATGCGATGCCGGGCTCGTCGAAGCTATTTGCGATGGTCAAAGTTGCGGGCCTTGCAGAACCGTATCTGCAGATCGATCGGGTCGAAGCGCTGGTCGAGGTCGCGCAAATGGCCGGGCTGGAACTGCATCCGTGGAACTGCCAGCCGGGAGATCCCGAGGTGCCGGGCCGCCTGGTGTTCGATCTCGATCCGGCCGAGGACGTTGATTTTGCGGCGGTAGTCGCTGGCGCGCGGGAAATTCATGATCGACTCGAAGCAGTCGGCCTCACGAGCTTCTGCAAAACCACCGGCGGCAAGGGATTGCATGTAGTGACGCCGCTTGCCCCAGCCAAAAAAGAACGAATCGACTGGGCCGCTGCCAAAGCGTTCGCGCGCGAGGTTTGTATGCAGATCGCCGCGGATAGTCCGAATCGTTATCTGACCAAAATGGCCAAGAAAGATCGGCCCGGGAAAATCTTCCTCGACTATCTGCGCAATGATCGGATGGCGACCGCCGTCGCGCCTCTTTCTCCGCGCGCTCGCGCCGGCGCGCCAGTGTCGATGCCGCTTTCATGGGCACAGGTGCGATCGGGGCTCGACCCGAAACGGTTCACGATCGCGACAGTGCCCGGCCTGATCGCCAGGAGCACTGCATGGCAAGACTACTGCGATTCCGAACGTCCCCTTGTGCAGGCGATCAAACGATTGAACAAAGCCAAGGCAGCGTAGATTTTGCCGCGCGGATCGAGAAAACCGGACCAAGGAATCACGGGACTGCCCATCCCGCTCAGTACGCGTCCGATGGAGGCGCGGCTGGTGAGCGATTTGCCGCGGGAACCGGGATGGCAGTTCGAACCCAAGTGGGACGGCTTTCGATGCTTGGCATTTCGCGGCAGTGATGAAGTCGAACTCAGTGCCAAGTCGGGAAAGACTCTCGCGCGCTATTTTCCCGAGGTTGTCGCGATGCTCGCCGCGCTTGCTCGGAACCGATTCGTCGTCGACGGCGAGCTCGCCATTCCAATCGGTGAGACCCTCTCGTTTGATGCGTTGCAGGCGCGGCTGCATCCCGCCGAAAGCCGGGTGCGCAAGTTGGCCGCGGAGACGCCGGCCGTTTTCATTCTGTTCGATTGCCTGATGTCCGCCGACGGAGCGAGCCTCCTCGACGCACCGTTGACGGAACGCCGCACCGCACTCGAACATTTTTTCGATTCCGCGAAGCGTGAACCATCCCTGAAACTGACGCCGTACACGCGTGAATATCTCAAGGCGCGGCAATGGCTTGAGTACACCGGCGGCGCGCTTGACGGAGTAGTCGCCAAGCGGATTGACGGAATCTATCAGCCTGGTGAACGGGCGATGCTGAAGTTCAAGCGGGCTCGCACCGCGGATTGCGTAGTCGGCGGTTTTCGATATGAGCAGAGCAGCCGCGAGGTCGGATCATTGCTGCTCGGGCTCTACAACAAGGACGGCAAGCTCGATCACGTTGGCTTTACTTCTTCGATCAGCAATGCGGAACGAAAGGCGCTGACTCGCCGGCTCGAGGCGCTGATCGCAAAGCCAGGTTTCACCGGAAACGCTCCCGGCGGTCCGAGTCGGTGGAGCACCGAGCGCAGCGGAGAGTGGGAGCCCTTGCGGCCCAAGCTGGTCGTCGAAGTTCGTTACGATCAGGTAACTGCGAATCGGTTTCGCCATGGCACCGGATTAGTACGCTGGCGTCCGGACAAGGCGCCCGAGCAATGCACCTTCGATCAAATGGAGCGCGAAGCCGCGCCGGCGAAATTGATCACGGAGGCGCTGGCTGGGTCGGCGAAGGTGCGGCGCCGGTAACAAGGTTATTCGACCGATCGAAGAGAGCGCACGCATGCGCGTTTCGATTTGGCCGATTTGATCGAAGCCTTGAGCATTGCGGGCAGCGTTTTTTCTGATTCGGCAGCGCGTTGTTCGAGAAAACGAATGCACTCGCCGCCATTTTCCCTGCTTCCTTTTTTGAGAGTGGAGGGAGCAAGAGCTGGGCCATCGACTCGTCGGCAGATCCGCCACTGGCCCTCACGGATCGCGCTACCTGGCGATCGGAAAATCTAAAAGATTTACACCGGCTTCGATTCGATGCTGACACTCGATCATACGCTCGCGGCCGCCACATTTTGTCCGATGTCTGACTCCAAAGCCGTATGCTTAGACTGATAGGGCGCGGCCCAAACTGGGAGTAGACGATGAACATTCAGCGAGCGACTAAGGGCTATGAAGCGTGGATGCGGGCCTGCACCACGGTCATTCAATCTCAATTGCGATCGAAACATGAACAGATGAGAGACGATCTGTTCCGGTTTTTTCGCGGCACGTTTTACCGCTGGGCCCAGATGTGGCCCAAGGTCTGCGCTGACCTGCGTGACGCGCCTGAGGTCATCGCCGTCGGCGATCTGCACGTCAACAGTTTCGGCACCTGGCGCGATTCGGAGGGCAGGCTCGCTTGGGGCATAGATGACTTCGACGAAGCCTACCCGCTGCCTTACACCAACGATCTGATCCGGCTTGCGGCAAGCGTCAAGATAGTGAATGACTCGGGACATCTGACCAGCGGCGTGAAGGATGGCTGCGATCTAATTTTGGAAGGATACGAGGCGTCGCTAAGAGATGGCGGCCGCGCAGTGGTGTTGGCAGAGCACGAGAAGATTCTGGAAAAACTGGGAATCGAGGCGATCAAACCTCCCGAAGACTTCTGGAAAAAACTCAACCGGCTTCCCGCTGTGCGCCGCGGACCTCCGCGCGAGGTTAAGAAGGCGCTGGAAAAAACCCTGCCCGACGCAAATTTCGATTACAAGGTCGTGCTCAGAACCGCCGGGATGGGCAGCCTCGGGCAACCGCGTTTCGTAGCGATCGCCCGGTGGCGGGGAGGATGCATCGCGCGCGAGGCAAAGGCGATGGTGCCGTCGGCCTGCGCCTGGCTCGACGGTTATACTGGCGATGGCAATTCCCACTACCAGCAGGCCATCGGCTCCGCCGTGCGGGCGCACGACCCGTTTCAAATAACCGTGGGCAAGTGGTTAATTCGTCGTCTCTCGCCGGATTCCAATCCAATTGATATCGCCTGTTTGCCAAAAAGACGCGACGAACACATCCTGCTTCAGGCGATGGGCTCCGAAGCGGCAAACGTGCATTCAGGCAGCAAGCGCCAGGTGAAAAATATCCTGAGAGACTTGCATCGAAGGAAATCTGATTGGCTGCGTACCGCCGGAAAGAACATGGCCAAGGCGATGGAGAAAGATTGGAAGAAATATCGGTAGGCTTGATCGCCGGCGAACCTCTCCGCTAATTAACTTGAGACGACGAATTTCTGGACGCTCATCCGACCACAACTCGATGACAACTAAACGACGAAGGCGCTGCTAGTGACGCTTGACGGTACGCCTTCGGCGCCGGACCAGACTGCAGCTTCGTCGGACGCGGTTCTCGCTACCGTGCGGCGCTTCTGGGGCTTTGAGAGCCTGCGTGCGCTGCAGGCAGAGGCGATACGCGCCGGCCTCGATCGCCGCGACTCCCTGGTCGTGATGCCGACCGGGGGCGGCAAATCGTTGTGCTACCAGGTGCCGCCTGCGGTCGCCGGTCGGACCGATATCGTCGTCTCGCCGCTCATCGCTTTGATGAAGGATCAAGTGGACGCACTGCGTGCATGCGGTTACCCGGCGATCGCGCTGCATAGCGGCATGGGCTTCGCGGAGATTCGCGACGCGGAGCGCGAAATTGCCAGCGGCCGGCCGCATCTTATCTTCGTCGCGCCGGAGCGGATGCTGACGCCGCGATTTATCGAGCTGGCGCAACGAGTTGGCGTCGGCACCTTCGCAATCGACGAGGCGCACTGCATCAGTCAGTGGGGCCACGATTTCAGGCCCGAGTATCGCCAGCTCGCGGAACTCAAAACCCGGTTTGCGAATGCGAGCCTGCACGCCTATACCGCGACCGCGACCGAGCGCGTACGCCACGATATCGTCGAGCAACTGGGACTCAAAGATCCGGCGGTGCTGGTCGGCTCCTTCGATCGGCCCAATCTTCTCTACCGCGTCATTCCGAAGAGCTCCGTCAAAGCTCAGGTCGCAGAGGTCGTGCGACGCCACTCGGGCGAAGCGGTGATCGTTTACTGCATCACGCGAAAGGACACAGAGACGATGGCCGCGTTTCTCGCGGACCTCGGCCTTCGCGCCGCGCACTATCACGCCGGGATGGAACCCGGCGATCGCCGCCGCACGCAGGACCGCTTCGCCGCCGAGGAGATCGACGTGGTCGTGGCCACCGTCGCGTTCGGGATGGGAATCGATCGCAGCGATATCCGATGCGTGATCCACGCGGCACTGCCGAAATCGATCGAGCACTATCAGCAGGAGACTGGCCGCGCCGGACGCGACGGTTTGCCCGCCGAGTGCGTCCTGTTCTACTCCGCCGCCGACGCGATGCGCTGGCAGGGCCTGCTCGAACGTAGCGCCGCCGAAGCGGAGTTCCCGGCGCAGGTGCTCGAGAGCGCCAACCAATTGCTCGAACAGATACGCCGCTACGCCACGGTGGTCGGATGCCGTCATGCGGCGCTGTCCGGCTATTTCGGCGAGCAATATACAAATCCAAATTGCGGCGCTTGCGACCAATGCCTGGGCGAGGTGGAAGGCGTCGCCGACGCGACTGTGCTTGCGCAGAAAGTTCTCTCATGCGTGGCGCGGGTCGAGCAGCGCTTCGGAGTCGAGCAGGTGGTCGATGTGCTTATCGGGACCGACAGCGAGCGCGTGCGGCGATGGCGCCATGAGCAACTTTCCACTTACGGATTGCTTAAGGATCATCCGCGCAAGACGATCACCAATCTGATCTATCAGCTCGTGGACGCGGCACTCCTCGAGCGCACGGGCGGCGATCGCCCAATCCTCAAACTCAACCCCAATTCGTGGGAAGTTCTGCGCGGCAGGCGTTCGGTACAATTGCTTCAGGCGAAAAAGCCCAAGGCTGCCCGCACCCGCCTGGAGGAAACCAGTTGGCGCGATGTCGACGAGGCCCTGTACGAAAGCCTGCGCGAGCTGCGCCGCGAGATCGCGGTCGAGCGCTCGGTCGCAGCCTTCGTGATTCTGCACGACTCGACGCTGCGCGATCTCGCGCGCTCGCGTCCCTCGACTATCGAACAGTTGCGCGGGATTCGCGGAATGGGCGAAAGGAAGCTCGCGGACTTCGGCGCCCGCCTGCTCGAACGAATCGCGCAGCACGAGCATTCGCGAAGCGCTTGATCGATTCGCATGCTCCCTCAGCGCGCGCACACCGGCGGTCGAATCATAATCCAGGCAGCCTGGGGGTTTCCTTCCACGTCTGGCGCGAGCGAATCTCGCCAAGATATGCGGTCACTTTTGGAAATTGGCTGAAGCTGAAACCCGCTTTCTCGATCACGTTCAGCACCGGGCCATAAGCGCAATCCGGGAGAGAGAATTCCCGGCCCATTAGCCATTTACTATCCGCTAAATGGCCCTCGAGGATTCCGATCACGTCGGGCAGATTCTTTTCGCCACGCGCAATCGCATCCTGATCGCCCGGCAATCCGCGGAGTTTAACCGCAATCCGGTTGTACGCCAGATCGGTCGCCGGCGAAGAAATGTGGGTCGAAAGAAAAGAATAGCCATCGAAGCGCGTCGGCGCGTCCCGCCGCAGAATTGGGCCACAATTTTCCGGTCTTGTCGCCGAGGTACGCCAGAATTGCGTGCGACTCCCACAGCGTCAGATCGCCATCGGCCAGCACCGGCACGCGGCCGAACGGATTGAGCGCAAGGAATTCGGGCTTGCGCTGCTCGCTCTTGCTCAGATCGACCGGCACAATTTCGCACTCGATTTTTAACTCATTGAGCGCAAAATGGACCTTCTGCGGATTTGGTGACGGAAAATAGTATAGTTTCATTGCTGCCTCCGTTAGTATTGATTCGACTGATTATTCCGGCCCGCGAAACGCGCCTGATAGTGCCCTAACACGAAATCCCAGCCGTCCTCGTAACTCTTTCGAGCCTCGCGGGTTTTTGCATCCTGATCCCATCCGCGGTGTTCCAACTCGACACGAGTTCCGCCGTCTTCCGCGATAAAGCGAACCTCGACCTGCGTCGTAAGGTCCCAACTCGGCGCGCGCCAGGTGAAAGCCACCAAGCTCGGCGGTTGGAAAGCAGTGACGCGGCCGATTTCGTATTCGGCGCCTTCGGGATTTCGCTCGAACAGCCGGCCGCCGACGCGCCCCTCAAGGAATGGTTTCGACTCCTTGCCGCCAAACCCTCCGGGCCACCATTGGCTCATTTCTTCACAGAACACCTTGAATGAAATCTCCGGCGAGCGCTCGATTTTGATCGACTTGCGGATCGTCATTCCTTCTCCTCCGCGTAGCGCTTGAATGCCTCCAACGCGACGTCCCAGAAACGTCCCACTTCTTCCAGCTTGGCGACCAACTCTCTGACCGCCAGTCCTCCCGCAGGTTCAAGAGCGTAGATTCTCTCACGTCCGTTTCTGGTCACTGTGATGAGACCCGCTCTCGCGAGCATCCGTGTGTGCTTGTAGATCGCCGGACGGGAGATCGCGAACCCTTTAGCAAGATCACCGGCGCGGTAAGATTTTTCCGCCAGCCGTCCGAGCAGCCTGCGACGAGTGGAATCTCCGAGTGCGGCGATCGTCAGATCAAACTTCATGGTCGATATGTAACCCCGAGGTTACATATTTGTCAATAGCGCCACCCACTCCTCTTTCCGCCGAGCCAGCGACCGGGCAGGGTATAAGTGTGATGCGCGCGAGAAGCCTGATGGTGATGGGTACCGCGTCGGATGTCGGCAAGAGCGTCGTTGTGACCGGGTTGTGCCGCGCATTCGCGCGCCGCGGCGTTCGTGTTGCACCATTCAAATCGCAGAATATGTCGAACAATGCCGCGGTATGCGCCGGCGGCGGCGAGATTGGCCGCGCGCAGGCGGTGCAGGCGATGGCCTGCGGACTCGAGCCGTCGGTCGAGATGAATCCGATTCTGCTCAAGCCCGAAAGCGGCTTCGGATGTCAGGTCGTAATCGGCGGCAAGGCGCGCTTTCGTATCAACTCGTGGCAGGAGCATGAGCGATACCGCGAGCGTGCATGGCCGGAGATCGTGCACAGTTACAACTCGCTCGCCAAATCATTCGATCTGATCATCGTCGAGGGCGCAGGTGGCGCCGCGGAAATCAATTTGCGCGATCGGGATCTGGCTAACTGGGAGATCGCGGACCTCACGGACGCGGCGGTTCTGATAGTCGGCGATATCGACAAGGGCGGCGTGTTCGCGGCGCTGGTCGGAACCGTCGAGTTGCTGATCCCATCGGAACGGCAACGCGTTAAGGGATTTCTGATTAACAAGTTCCGCGGCGATCGCGCGCTGCTCGAACCCGGCCCCAGCTTACTCGAGCAGCGCACCGGAATTCCCGTGTTGGGGGTGCTCCCATACGAGCGCAATCTCGGCATCCCGCAGGAGGACTCCGCCTCACTCGAAACGCGCACGTCGGCTTCTGGAGCGGCTGAGGTCCGAATCGGCGTGGTGCGCTTGCCGGAGATATCCAACTATACCGACTTCGAGCCGCTCGCGAATGAGCCGGACGTCGCGGTTCACTATCTGAGCGATCCTGCGTCGGCCCCTGACGTTGACGTCCTGATTCTGCCCGGATCCAAGACCACGGTCGCCGATCTTAAGTGGCTGCGCGGCGCCGGATGGGAGGATTACCTCGTTCGTTGTCTCCGGCGCGGCGGCTTTGTGCTGGGAATCTGCGGCGGCTACCAGATGCTCGGACGCCGCATCGTCGATCGCGAGCATATCGAGAGCGACGAGGTTGAAACCGTCGGCCTGGGGCTGCTCGCTATCGAGACGATCTTTGCGCCTGAAAAGATCACCGATCGCGTAACTGCTATCCACCTGCCGACCGGCCTTTCAATCGACGGGTATGAAATCCACTGCGGACGGATAGAGGGCGTGACCGCCGCGAGCGCGCTGTTCAGGATCATCGGCCGCGGCCAAAACGCCGGGCAGGATTTCGACGGCGCACAGTCGGCTGACGGCAGAGTTATCGGAACCGCAATTCACGGATTGTTTGACGCACCCGGTTTTCGGCGCTGGTTTATCGATATGGTGCGCAAGTCGCTCGGCCTCGGTCCTCTGGCTGAGTCCGCGCGGGTTGCTTCCACGCCGGATCACAGCGCGGCCTTCGACCGGCTCGCCGATCTGCTGGAAACTCACGCGGACATGCGCCGTGTCGCCGCACTCGTCGGCCTCAACTGGGACGCCTGACCTCGTGATGGTGCATCGCGCCGTTGCAAGCGCGCGGAGATTCGACTACCGACTAGTCAGTTCCCCCGGCTGCCGATGAGCGCCATGGGGCGCGAGGACGATTCATCAATGCCATTTCTCGAACGCGACCACGGGGTGAAGATTTACTACGAAGAGCGCGGCGCGGGGCCTGCCGTGTTGCTCTCCCACGGCTACAGCGCGAGTGCGCGGATGTGGCGCGGACAGATGGATGCGCTGTCGGATCGCTATCATCTTATTGCGTGGGATATGCGCGGGCACGACCGTTCGGATTCCCCCGATGATCCCGCGCTGTATTCGCATCAGGCGGCCGTCGCCGACATGGCTGCCGTGCTCGACGCGTGCGGCGCGGAGCGTGCGGTAATAGGCGGGCTGTCGCTGGGCGGATTCATGTCGCTCGCGTTCCATCTGGCGCATCCGGAGCGGACGATCGCGCTGATGCTGTTCGACACGGGACCCGGCTACAAGAAAGACGGTCCGCGCCAGGAATGGAATCGCATGACCGACGCGACTGCGCGCAATTTCGAGCGCAACGGAATCGACGCGACGTCAGGCAGTCCTGAGACTCGCGTCGCACAGCATCGCAGCGCCCAGGGGCTCGCGCACGCGGCGCGCGGGATGCTGGCGCAGCGCGACGGCAGCGCGATCGAGTCGCTGCCGGAGATTCGCGTGCCGACGCTGGTCCTGGTCGGTGAGTCGGATGCGCGTTTTGTACCCTCCGCTGACTATATGGCCGCGAAAATTCCGGGCGCTGAAAAAGTCGTCCTCGCGGGCGCCGGGCATGCCGCCAATATCGATCAACCCGAGGCTTTTAATGCGGCAGTTAGCAAGTTTCTGAGTCGGGTGACGGCCTGACGCTGTCACCGGCCAGCGGCAGCGACCGCTGTTTGTCAACGCCGACCACCGCTGTTCGGTATCGTCGCGCGCACGGGATATAGGCGCATTGCGTCGCGATATTCGCTAACATCGCGAGAAGCGATGCTACCCGTCCCTTCAGAGATCGAGAGGCGCTATGCCGGCTGAGCGCAAGGCAGCCGACGCGGGCTTCGTCACCTTCGAATGGGGAACAGACTCCTCGCTCACCGTTCATCTTGCGGGGCCGTGGCGGATGCGACATGGTCTGCCGACGTCGGATCTGCTGAATCGCGAACTGATGCGTGCGGGCGAGGTCCGGCGGGTCGTGTTCGAAGCCAGCGACCTGAAGGATTGGGACTCAGGCCTGTTGGTATACGTCACCCACGCGATCGAGATCTGCAAGGCGCGCAAAATCGGCACCGACATCTCCGGCTTGCCGGCAGGAGTTAAGCGGCTAATCGATCTGGCCGAGGCAGTCCCCGAAAACAAGGACGCGGAGACCAAAATTGACGCGCGCCCGTTCGTTGAGCGGGTCGGCCGCTCGACGATCAATTATTTCGACGGCCTCGACGAGTTCGTGGCCTTTCTGGGTGCGCTCGCGATCGCGTTTGGCCGGCTAATCAGCGGGAAAGCGCGGTTTCGGCGCGTCGATCTGATGATCGAAATCCAGGACTGCGGCGCGCGCGCATTTGGAATCGTCACGCTGATCAGCTTCCTGGTCGGCGTGATTCTGGCCTTTATGGGCGCGGTGCAGTTACGGCAGTTCGGCGCCTCGATCTACGTCGCCGATCTGGTCGCGGTCGGGATGGTGCGCGACATGGGCGCGATGATGACCGCGATCATCATGGCAGGCCGCACCGGAGCCGCGTTCGCCGCGCAGCTCGGCTCGATGAAAGTCACCCAGGAGATCGACGCGCTGACCACGATGGGGCTTGCGCCGATGGAGTTCCTGGTGTTGCCACGCGTGCTCGCGCTGGTCCTGATGATGCCGCTACTATGCGTGTACTCGGACATGCTGGGAATTATTGGCGGAGCGGCGGTGGGAGCCGGGATGCTCAATATCTCGCCGGGCAGCTACATGCGCGAAACCATCGCCGCGATCCAGCTCGGCGGAGTCTTCGGAGGAATCTTCAAGGCCACGGTGTATGGAGCGATCATCGGGATCGCCGGTTGCCTGCGCGGATTCCAATGCGGGAGCAGTAGCTCGGCGGTCGGCGACGCGGCGACCAGTGCGGTCGTGACCGGGATCGTTTACGTCGTCGTGGCGTGCGGATTGTTTGCGGTGCTGTTTAACATTCTTGGAATCTAAAGTGGCGGAGAAACTTTTGGGCGAAACCCAGAGCATCCAGAGCGCGGGCCCGCGCGCAAAGTCGGCCGAGCCTGACATCGTCGTGCGCAACCTCACCATGGCGTACGGCGATTTCGTCCTGATGCGAAATCTGAATTTCGTCGTCAAGCGCAGCGCGGTGTTCATCATCATGGGTGGCAGCGGATGCGGCAAAAGCACGCTGTTGCGCCATCTGCTGGGCCTCAAGGAACCCGCCACCGGAGAAATCCTCTATGGCGACTTGAATTTCACCCACGCCGGATCCGAGGCGCGCGAGCAGCAGCTTCGGCGTTTCGGCGTGCTCTACCAGGGCGGAGCGCTGTGGAGCTCGATGACGCTGGCGGAGAATATCGGATTGCCGCTCGAAGAGTTCACGGATCTGTCGGGCGCTGAAATTCGCGAAGTCGCCTCGCTTAAATTGGCGCTGGTCGGTTTAAAAGGTTTCGAGGACTACTACCCAAGTCAGATCAGCGGCGGGATGCAGAAGCGCGCAGGGCTGGCGCGCGCGATCGCGCTCGATCCGGAAATCCTGTTCTTCGACGAACCGTCGGCTGGCCTCGACCCCATAAGCTCGCGGCTGCTCGACGAGCTGATCCTGGAAATCCGCGATTCGCTCGGCGCCACGGTTGTGGTGGTGACGCACGAGCTCGCGAGCATCTTCGCAATCGGCGACGACAGTATCTTTCTCGACGCCGACAGCCATACCGCGATTGTCCAGGGCAATCCGCGCGAGTTGCTCGAACACTCGACCGATCCTCGCGTGCGCCGCTTTCTGACCCGCGGCGCCGAAGGCGAACCGGAAACGCCGCAGGGGTCCAAGGCGGGAAAATAAAGCGATGGGCAAGAAAGTCAATCCAACCATGGTGGGGGTGTTCGTACTGGGTGCCCTGGCACTGGTTACGATCGGAATAATCGTGGTCGGCGGCAGCAATATCTTCCGCCGCTCGCATCGCTTCGTCCTCTACTTCAGCAGCGACGTCAACGGCCTGCGCGTCGGCGCCCCGGTCAAATTTCGCGGGGTCGAGATCGGTTCGGTGGTCGCGGTGATGCTGAGCCTGCCTGGAATGGAGGGCGGCCTTAGGCAGAACAGCGCGCAGATCAGGATCCCGGTTGTGATCCAGCTCGACTCGGCCAAGCTGATAAGCCACGGCGCGGAAGTCAACCTGGAAGATCCGGAAGAGATGCAGCAAGCGATCGCGATGGGACTGCGCGGACAGCTCGCAACCGAGAGCCTGCTGACCGGTCTCCAGTACGTCGATCTGGATATGCATCCGCAGGATCCGGCCAAGTTCTTTCTCGGTAAGAACTCTCCCTACCCCGAAATTCCAACGCTGCCCAACACCTTCGAGCAGGCACAGATCGCGATCACCAAGGTGCTTGGCGTACTCGAGCAAATCGATTTCAACAAGCTGGTCGGAGAAGTGTCCCGAACCTTGGAGGCGGTGACCAATCTCATGACCTCGCCCAAACTCGCCGCCTCGATCGACGCGCTCAATCGCACCGCCAACAGCATGAACGCAAGCGCACAAAGCATCCAGCGCCTGTCCGATACGCTCAACCGAAAGATCAATCCTATTTCCAAGAGCCTGGTCGCGACCACCGATCAGGCGCGCGAAACGCTCAAGCAGACCCAGCTGACGCTGTCTGCGGTGCAGGCGTCGGTGGGACCGGGCTCGCCTGTCAACTACGAGCTGACGCAGACGCTTCAGGACACCGCGCAGGCGGCGCGCTCGCTCAAGCAATTGACCGATTACCTGCAACGCAACCCGAGCTCGGTGTTACGCGGACGCGCGCAACCGGAGGAATCGAAGGGGGACTTGAAATGAAGCGCGCCGCGCAATTCGCCGCGATCGCAATTCTGGCCATCGCGGGCGCCGCGGCCGGCGGCTGCTCGCTCGGCCTGCAGCCGCGGCCCGACGAGTCAAAATTCTTCGTGCTCTCGCCCATCGCCGCCGCGCCTTCATCACCGTCGGCGGGCAGCATCGCGATGGTGATCGGAATTGGTCCGATCAAGCTGCCCGATTATCTCGAGCGCCAGGAAATCGTAACCCGCGTCGCGCCCAACCGGATGGTTCTGTCCGGGACCGACCGCTGGGCAGAAGGACTCGACGGCAACTTCACACAGGTGTTCGCGCAGGACTTGGGCGCGACGCTTGGCACTCAACGCATCGTGTTTTTTCCGTGGTACCAAACCGCGACGATCGATTACCAGGTGCAGCTCGACATTTACCGCTTCGAGAGCGACGGCTCCGGCACCGTCACGCTTACCGCGCATTGGCAGATCCTCGATCGCCACGGCAAGATGCTCTACGTGACCGATTCGACCTTCACCACGACCGCCGCATCGGCAGGCACCACGGCCGTCGTGGCCGCGATGAGCACGGCGTTGGGCAACCTCGCACAGGAGATCGCATCGAAGATCGCATCAATGCCCGCACCGCGGAAATAGGCTCCGTCGGTGAGAACGATATGGCGCGGACGATCCATCACATCGACTTGACCGCCACTGACCTCGCAGCGGCAAAGCGTTTCTATCAACCGGTGATGGAGCATCTCGGTTACAGGATGAGCAAAGACACCGCGCAGGAGCTCGGCTTCGATCCGGGCGACGACAATGCCGCCGGAATTTTTCTGCACGTGGCGGGATCGCAAAGGACTCAAAGAAAGCATGATCGCTATTCGCCGGGTCTGCACCATTTGGCATTCAGGGCTCACAGCCGAGCTGAGGTTGACAGTCTCTACGGGCTGCTGCAAAAAATCGGCGCCGTGATTCTTGACCCGCCAGCGCTGTATTACCCACCGAACTACTACGCAGTTTTCTTCGCCGATCCCGACGGACTGAAACTCGAATTCGTATTCAACCCGGGCGGTCATTAAGAGACAGGCGGCCCGCTGAAGATGACGCGGCCTTTCGTGAAGGTCAGGGTCAGGCGCGGTTCTTGATCGTCGTGGGCGCTGAGGTCGCCGCGCAGCATTCCACGGAGCCGAGGAGCGCCTCAGAGCCCGGGAAATATCTTGCTCGGGCCCATCGCGCGACGTCCACCAGCCCGATCATCACGGGAACTTCTATCAGCGGGCCGATCACGGCGGCGAACGCGGCTCCGCTTTCGATCCCGAAAGTCGCGACCGCCACCGCGATCGCCAACTCGAAATTGTTGGACGCTGCGGTGAACGACAGGGTCACCGTTTGCCGATAGCTTGCGCCTGCAAAGCGGCTCAGCGCGAATGACGCCGCGAACATGATCACAAAGTAGAGCAGCAACGGAACCGCGATACTGACCACGTCGAGGGGCAACCGCACAATCGCTGCGCCCTTGATCGAGAACATCACGACGATCGTGAAAAGCAGGAAGATGAGCGTAAGCGGACTTATCTTCGGCACGAATCGTTCGCGGTACCACGTTTTGCCCTTGCGGCCGACCAGGATTTTCCAGCTCGCAAAACCTGCCACGAACGGAATGCCCAAATAGATGCCGACACTGGCGGCGATATCCGCCATCGTCACCTGCACCGCGACGGTGTGCAGGCCGAACCATCGCGGCACGATCGTCACGAACAGGAACGCATAGGCTGAGTAAAATAAAACCTGAAAGATCGAATTGAAGGCGACCAGCCCGGCGCAGTAGTCCGAATCGCCCTCGGCCAGATCGTTCCACACGATCACCATCGCTATACACCGCGCGATGCCAATGAGAATCAGGCCGACCATGTATTCAGGCCGATCGCGCAGGAAAATCACCGCCAGCGCGAACATCAGCACCGGTCCGATGACCCAGTTCTGCACCAGCGAGAGTCCCAGGATCTTACGATCGCGAAACACCAACCACAGTTCGTCGTAATTCACCTTGGCCAGCGGCGGATACATCATCACGATGAGTCCGATGGCGATCGGAATCGACGTGGTTCCTATACTCATTCGGCCGAAGACCGTTTTGACCGCGGGAAACAGGTTGCCTGTCGCCACTCCCACCGCCATCGCCAGAAAAATCCAGCCGGTAAGATAGCGATCGAGGAAGCTGAGGCGCCCGCGCGCGGAGGCGCTTGCACGGTTCGATTCTGGGATATTCATGCTGGTTGTCACGACGGTTAGAGTTGCCCGATTTCCTTGAGCCGCCGCTCGAGCGCGAATCGATCGATTGAATCGAGCGGCAAGCTTGCGAAAATTTTCACGCGGTTGTCCAGCTCCGTATAAATTCGTAAAAAGAACCGGCGCCGTTCCTCTGTGCCGCCTGAGAACGCGGCAGGATCCGCCGCGCCCCAGTGCGCGGTGATCGGCTGCCCGGGCCATAGAGGGCAAACCTCGCCCGCCGCCTGGTCGCACACGGTAAAGACGAAGTCAAGGCGCGGACTTCCCGGGCGCGCAAACTCGTCGCAGCTCTTGCTGCGCAGTCCGGCGGTGTCGTAATGAAGCGCGCGCAATATCTCCAACGTCATCGGATTAACCTGGCCGCTCGGATGACTCCCGGCGCTGTACGCAACGATCCGTCCCTGCCCCCATCGATTCATCGCGCACTCAGCCATGATGCTGCGCGCGGAATTGCCGGTGCATAGAAAGAGGACGTTGTAGATCCGATCCGCCACGCCTCGCCTCAAGCCTCGGGCTTTGCGCAGCAAGCGGCCGCCGGTGTCGCGGCAATCTCAGCAGCGGGACTGGAGCAGCAGGCGCCCGAAGCCGCTGGGCTCCTCTCGGGCACGAGCCGCGTCGCGCGAATGTCTTCTCCATAGGTGGTATGTTCGCCGATCGTGAAGAACGTCTCCCAGGACAGTCCCTGCGGATCGGTCGCCCACGCTTTGTCCGAGCGCGCGTAGCAGCACGCAGCGTCCTTCTGCTCGAGCACAGGACGCGCGGCGTCGGCAAGGCGCCCCGCTATCTCGCCCAGATCGTCCGACGACTCGACTTGGATGCCCAGATGATCCAGACCAGCGGTGCTACCGGTTTTCGATACAGCAAAGTTGATGCACGGATCTTCGAGCATCCACTTCGCGTAGTCGTCCTTGCGTACCGTGGGGCCGGTGCCGAACAGCGTCGAGTAAAAGCTGACGGAGTCCGCCAGATCAGCGACTGCGACATGCACGTGAAACCGCTTCATATAGTGTTACTCCTTCGTTTGGGTCTCAAAGCTTTGGGTTCCGCGAGGCGCTCGGGCGCGCATTTGGCAGGCGCGCAGATTTCGGGCCGTCCCCCGCAACAGTTCTCGGTCAGGTACCCGAGCAGTTCGTTCATCGTCTGAAAATTGGCGCGGTAAACGATCGATCGACTCTCGCGGCGATGCGCCACCAGTCCGGCGAAGCGAAGCTGGTTTAAGTGAAACGAGAGCGTGGGCGGCGGGAGGCTTAGCCGCTCACCGATTTGGCCTGCCGCCATGCCGGCGGGCCCCTGCTGCACCAGCAGACGAAAGATGTCGAGGCGGGTTTCCTGGGCGAGAGCGCCCAGTGCCGCGATCGCGACTGTTCGTTTCATATTTCCATCTATATGGAAATATCAAAGTCTGTCAAACATGACCGCCCCGCGCCGACAGGCCTTAGGGCTCCTTGCTGGAGGCGGCGTGCGGAGCCCATTTCAGGATTCCGAGATCGGCGACGAAAATCGCGTAGAACGACTTCACCAGGATCAGCTCGATCACCGTCGCCAGTGCGAGGCCTCCGATCTGCGCGTAACACAGCGGCTGCCATAGCGGACCGCCGTGCAGCGCGAGCGGGAACAGCGCCAGCAGAGTAGCGCCGACGGTCACCATCACTGGTCGCAGCCGCTCGATTCCCGCGTCGAGCAATCCCTGGATCAGCTCCTCGCCCATCTCGCGGCGCTCTTCGATAAACTCGAACAGAACGATGACGTGGCTGACGATCACGCCGACCAGGCTAGCGATGCCCAAAAACGCCATGAAGCCGAACGGCACACCCATGATCCAAAGCGCAGCGACCGCTCCGACCGCGCCATACGGCACCGCCACGAACACCAGCCATGGCTTGACCAGATTGTTGAACTGCACCACCAGCGCGATGAAGATCAGCACGACGGAAATCAGCAGGACCATCGCCAATTCGCCGAAGCCCTCGCTCTGCTTGGCCTGCTCGCCGCCGATCTCGAGTCGGTAGCCGGGCGGCAGGTGGCTGGCGATCTGTTTGAGCTTCGGAGTTGCAACCTTCATGACCTCCGACGGCAGCACCCCGGGAGCAGGATAGGCGGCCACAGAGATTGTGCGAAAGTGATCGCGGCGGACAATCCGCTCGGGCGATAGGCGAAATACTATTGGCGCGACCGCCTGGATCGGAACCCGCCCATTTCCTTCCGTCGCAAAAATATAGAGGTTGCCCAAATCCGAAAGCTGGGCACGCTCTTTCTGCCGAAGACGCGCGACGATCGGGATGCGCAGGTCACCGCTGATCAGCGTGCCCACCTGCGCTCCGGAAAGACCTGCGGCGGCGGAATTGGCGATGTCCTCGTTAGTGACGCCGGCCAGATTCGCGCGATCCGGATTTATCGGCAACTGGATGATCGGACTCTCGGCCATCCAGTCGGTGCGAATGCGCCGCGCACCGGGAACCGAGCGCAGCACCGCCTCGGTCTGGTTGGCGATATGCTTGAGGGTCTCGATGTCGGCCTGCTCGCGCGCCGGATCGATATCGGCGTGGCCGAAGATATGCACTTCGATCGGGTAGCGCACCGGATTGGTGAGCAACTGGCACACATCGACATACGCGCCGGGAACTTCTTTTGACAAAAGATTTTGCAGCGGACCGACGAATTTCGGCATGTCTTCCTTGTTGTAAATCTCAAGGATCAACTGCGCGTAGTTGGCCTGCTGCGCTTCCGGTGACACGGAAAACCAGAAGCGCGGTCCGCTGCCACCGACGAAGCTGGTGATCGATTTCAGGATCGTGCGCGGATGCCCATGCTCGGGATGTGCCTTGGCGTATTGCGCGGCGGCGCTGCGCACCACCGCCGCGACTTTTTTTGCGGTCGCGTCGGTCTCTGAAATCGCCGCGCCGTTGGGCAGCCATACGTCGATGTACGACAGGTACTGCACATCCTCGGGAAAGTAGGCGCTGCGCAATTGCTTCGCGATCAGGAATCCCGCCAGCAGGAATAGCATCGAGCACGCGACGAAGGTCTTGCGATGCTCCAGCGCGTAGTGGCCGGTCTTGTAGTAAAGGCCGGTGAAGCCGTGCGCGCGCCGATATTCGATCGGAGGCAGCGGCTTGCCGGGTTTCATCAAATAGTAACCGAGCTGCGGAATGAACGTCATCGAGACGATCCGCGACGCGACCAGCGCGCAGGTCATCACAATCGGCAGGCTGTAGAGAAAATTTCCGGTGTCGCCGGAGAGCAGCAGAAACGGCAGGTAGGCGACGATATTGGTAATCGTCGAGAACAGGATTGCGCGTTCGAGCTTGGTCGGCCCGAGCCACGACGCGATTTCCGCCGGATGCCCGATCCCCAGATCGTGCTTGATCGCGTCGCCGGCCACCACCGGATCGTCCACCAACAGTCCGAGCGCAATAATCAAGGTCGCGATCGACACTTGCTGAAGATCGATCCCAAGCACGTACATCATCCCGAAAGTCATCGCGAGCGTAAGCGGAATCGACAGCGCGATCAGCAGTGCGGCGCGCCAATCCCAGAATCCGATAAGCGCAATGACGACCACCAGCGCGACCGCCTCGTACAGCGCTCCGATGAACAGATGGACGTTTTCGCGCACCTGGAGCGGTTGATCGGAGGTGCGCGCGATCACCAGGTCCTCGGGCAGCCGGGTCTTGAGCCCACCGATCGCTTTGTCGACCGCCGCGCCGAAGGCGCTTATCTGCTCGCCCGAGCGCATGAACACCGCGATCGTGACCGCGCGTCCGCGGTTCCAGTGTCCGTCTGCGGTCTTCCAGTTGTAGAAGTTCAGGAGCCGCGGCGGCGCCTGGTATCCGCGCGAGATATCCGCCAGATCGCGCAGGTAGAACGGTGATCCGGATTGCGACTTGCCAAGAATTACGTCGCCGATTTCCTGCGCGTTGGTAAATTCACCGCTCGGATGCAGCGTCACATCGGTGCCGTCCGCGTTGATCATCCCGGCCGACTGCGTGATATTGCGCGACGAAAGAATCTGCGAAACCTTGCCCGGCGTGAATCCGTAAGACGCCAGCCGCTGCTGCGAGTAGAACAGGTCCACCCATTCCGGCAGCACGCCGGCGCGCGAGACCTTCTGGACGTCGGGCACCGCTTCCAGAGCACGCGAGATCAGATCGGTGTAGCGCTCGAGCTCGCGGTAGGTGTACTTGTCTCCCGCCGAGGCTTCTAGAATCGCCTCGGTCTGCGCAGGATCTTTGATTACCACCGGCGGCCACGCATCCGGATGAAACGCCTCGAACATCGAAGTTCCCACCCGGGAATCGATATAGGCGGTCGCCGCTTTCACCAGGTCGGCGCCCGCGGGTTGCGCAGCATCGAGGCCCGAAAAGCCCGACCCATCGAGCGGACGAATATCGGTCGCCGCATGATGCTCCGTCAGGTAGCGTGACAGCGCGTCGCGCACGCGCGTCACCGACTCGGCAGGCATCGTCGGCGGAAAGATCGTCACCAGCGCGATGCGATTGGATTTCGAATTGGGTGCGGCGTCCGTGCGCACTTTTTCGATCGCGGCGCGAACCTGGCGCGCGCGCAGAGCGATCTCAACCTCGTTCACCTTGGGGCTCGCAACGGTCAGCATCAACGCCGCAGTGTCGCCGAAATCGCTCTCGAACTGGATCGGACCGGCGCCGCTGGGCAAATTGCGGATACTGGCGAGCTTGAGGTTGATGTCGTTGAATTGCTTTTCGGTATCCCCGACGTTTTCAGTGAGCTGGATATAGACGATCGCAAGGCCGTCGAGCGTGAGCGAACGGATTCCGTAGTCGGTGCCGGTGCCGGCGGGATGGATATAGGAGTTGGTCGCGATCTTCTCTTCCATCTTGCGGGTCACGGTCTGCTCGATTTTTTCGGCGCTGACTCCCGGCCATGGGCATACCGCAAGCGCCTGGCGCACTGGAATATCCGGATCCTTGCGCTTGGGCATGTGGATGTAGCCATAGACGCCCCACGCGACCACGGCGGCCAGCAGTACCCACGAGATCGCGCGATTCTCAACAAAAAACCGCGCGGTGTTATGGGTCGTGCGGATTATTTCTTCGTCGCTGCGATGTGCCATTACGGGATGATCCGGATTTCCTGGCCATCGGTGACCATCGTGGCGCCGCGCACGATCACGCGGTCGCCAATTGCGACTCCGGAGTCCACCGCGATTTCATTGCCGACGATATCGCCCAGCCGGACCTTGCGCATCCGCGCGATCGTCTTGCCGCCCTCTTCGTTGGCGACGAAAACGGCATAGCCGCTCGGATCTTCGGGCGGCCGTACCACCGCGTTTATCGGAATCGTCGCGACGGTCGCGACTGGCGCGGACGCGTCGTTGGCGAGCTTAAGCGACGCGATCATCCCGACCCGCAGGCGGCCATCCTTATTCGGAATCGTGACCTCGACGTCGAAGGTGCGTGTATTCTGGTCGGCGCTCTGCGCAATTCGGGTGATCTGTCCTTCGAGTTGCACACCCGGCAGCGCCTCGCTGCGCAGGGTCTGCACCTGTCCCTGCTTCAACCGGCCGACCTCTATGTCCGAAACCGCGAAGATCGCCTTCATCTCGGTCGTGTCGGCAATCTGAAACGCGACCACACTCGGCCCGACCAGCGAACCGATTTCGACTCCGCGGCTTAGCATCACGGCGTCCATCGGCGACGTCAGTTTGCAGTAACCAAGATTGATCTGCGCCTGCTTGAGCGAGGCCTCGGACTGCTTCACCTGAGCGTCGGAGGATTTGTACTGCTGAACGGCACTGTCGTAGTCGCGTTGCGCAATGATTTTATCTTTGAACAGGGCGCTGTTGCGATTGTAGTCGGCTTTCGCCTTCGCATAGGTCGCTTCCGCGTTGACCACCACCGAGGCGGCCTGATTCACCTGCTGCTGGTAGGGTCCGGTCTGAATCGTCGCGAGGAGCTCACCATTTTTCACCGGGTCGCCGCCCTGGATATCGCGGGTCCGTCCCCCTGCTCCCGCGACTTGCTTGATTGTCTCGACGTAGCCGTTGACCTGGAACGTCAGGCCAACCTGGCGATAGGGCTGGAGGTTGGCGGTGTATGCGCCGCGATGAGCCTGAGCGGCTTCTTTGACCGCGCGCACGGTTACCGCAATCGGCGGCGCGGCGGTGGGCGTGGGGTGATTGCCGCATCCGACTCCGCCGACCATCGCCGCTGCAATCATTAGCGCAAGTGAAAGATTGCGTATGTGCAAGTCGCGCCCCTCCTCGATGACTCTCACGGGCGTCGCGAATCCGCCGCCACGTGCCGCCTCTTCCAGCCCCGAATGCGCCCGCGATGTTATCAGAAATCACCGAGCCTCCGCGCTACCCAGCAGCTACGCATAGACGCGCGAGGAGTTGCGAATCCGCGTTTTGATTTCCTCGCGCAAGGCCTTGGGTTCGAGCACCTTGATGAACGGGCTCATTGCCATGATCCAATTGGCAAGCTCGGCGGTTCCTTTGAGCTTGAGCCGCAGCAGCATCCTGCCGTCGCGCGCACTCGAAAGACGCTGCGAAGGATGAATAGTGCGTGCGCGAAGCCGAGCGTCGGTTTCCGGACTCAGGCTTTTCAGAACTACAGTGGTCTCGCGATCCTCGCTGACGATTCCGAACGCCCCCTGCACGAACGTCGCCGGATTATAGGACGCGGGCAATTGGAACCGTTCGTCAATGCCGGACTCGTCTTTGATGAATTCCACCGAGCGCATCCGCTCGATTGCCAGATAAATGATCCCCGGCCCGCGATGACTGCGCCCCAGCAGATACAGCCCGCCGCGATACTGAACCAGGGTGTACGGATTGAAGTCATGCGTACGATCGGTGCCGTCGGTTCGGTTCATCGACGCGTAATGGATTCGCAGGCGCTTCTCGTCGAGCAGCGCGCGCATAATCATGTCGATCTGTTCTTCGTACGGGCGGTAGTCCTTGGGGACATATTGGACGGTGTAGAACTTGCGGTTGAAATCGCGCAGCCTGAACTGCCACGCCGGCGGCAGATTGGTCCGCACCCGCTCCCAGATATCGTCGACGCCCGACTTGAGCACGGTGCCTTCGAGAAATTTCAGCAGCGCCAGGCTCGAGTACAGCGCCGCCGCCTGGTAGACATTCGAACCCGGGCTGCCGCGCCGCGCGACCAATCGCAGCTTGCGGCTCGCTCCGGCGCCCGTCGCCTCGACCACCATCTGCCCGAGTTTACCGCGCATCCGCACGAACTCGCGCACGTAGCGATCCACCGTGCGTCCGCTGACTTGAAGCTCGCGCTGAATTCGCTGAAGCGGCACTCCGAGCGGCTCTTCCGTCAGCATCATCGCGATCCGCGCGTAGCGGATTCCCGATTCGTAAGTCGGCTTTCTTGATTTGACCGGCATCGTCGCGCCCTCCTTTCGAGAGCATCTGCATTGTAGCCTTTTACGACGACAACCGCTGTCTTGTGGAGTGTATATAATGAGCGTGTTGGACGAGGTAAATCGAACAACATATCGTCAGCCTGACGCGCGGAGATAAACGGGGGATGCTTAAACTTCACTACTCGAACCGGCTCGAAGGATTGATCGAGCCGCTCGCCCGCGCGCTCGGCGAGCAACAGCGACGCGATCCGCTGCGGAAGATCTCGATCATTGTACCCAATCGCGCGGTCGAGCAGTTCGTGAAGTACCGGGTCGCCGAACGTCTTGGCGTCGCCGCCAATCTCACTTTTCCGTTCCTGCGCGCGTATCTGTCCAAGATCGCACAGAGTGCCGACGCGCGGATGCGCGTGCTTGATGCTGACGCGCTTCAACTGGTCATCTTCAACAGCCTGATGAGCGATAAAAATCGCGCCAATTCGAAGCTCGCGCCGGCCTGGCAATACATCGACGCCGGCGGCGCCGGCACTCCCGCGGCAGAGCTGCGAGCGTTTGAATTGTCCGGACGGGTCGCGAAGCTGTTCGAGGAATATTCGATCTCGCGGCGCGCGATGCTCGCGCAGTGGGGTAACGATCGGTTGACTGCCGCCGATCCCGCGATCGCTGCAAGCGAGAAGTGGCAGCAAGCTCTGTGGCGAATTGTCTTCAACCGCGAAGGCGGCGCAAACATTCAATGGACCGGCGACGCCGCGCACGACTGGATGATGCTGCCGGACGCGGTCGCGCGAATCGGAAACGCGGCCCTGGCCTGTGCGGTGCGCGACGGACTGCACGTGTTCGGACTCGCGTCGCCAGGCCAGGCATACGCAAAAATTTTCGCGCGGCTCGGCAACCTCGGCGCGCTTTCGATCTACACGCTCAATCCGTGCCGCGAGTTCTGGGAGGACCTTGATACCTCGCGCCGTTCCGCTCAGGCGAACTGGATCCATCGCGGAAGCCGTATCGGCGCAAATCTCGATACCAGCGAAGATCCGTTCGGTCTTGCAACCGCCGACAATCGCGCGCTCGAGCTATGGGGCCGGCCGGGCCGCGAATATATCCGGCTGCTCAATGAGCTCAGTGATTGCGATTTCGATTCGCACTTCGTCGGTGAGCCAGCCGACAAACCCGCGTCGCTCCTTTCGCAGGTTCAGCTAGATATACTGGAGCGCTCGCGCGGTGCTGAATTCGCGCAGGTTGATTCGAGCATCCGCTTCCTCGCCTGTCCCGGAATCCAGCGCGAGGTCGAGGTCGTCGCGAACGAAATCTGGCGCCTGCTGAAGCAGAGCGCATCCGGAAAAACTCCGCTTCGCTTTCACGAAATCGGGGTGCTGATTCCCGACGCCCAGTGCCACGCCTATGCGCCGCATATCGAAGCGGTCTTCACGCGGCTTCATGGAATTCCGGTCGAGATCAGCGGACGCAGCGTCGCGCGTCAAAGCAGAGTCGCCGAAGCGATTGGACTGATGCTGAAGCTTCCGCTCGGCCGCTGCACGCGCGCCGACCTTTTGCGCCTGCTCAGGCATCCAGCTCTCAGCGGCGGCGACCCGAAGCTCGACGTTGAACGGTGGGACGCCTGGTGCGACGAGCTGGGTGTTTTCTTTGGCGCCGATGGCGGCGACCCGGCCGCGACCTACATCCCGGCCAATCTCTTCAACTGGGACCAGGCGCTCAAGCGGATCGCGCTGGGAGCGTTCATGTCGGGCGAACGCAGCGGCGACGATCGGCTGTTCGAGTCCGCGGCAATCGGCGCGCTGATGCCGCTGGAGATCGACGAGAGCGAAATTCCCGCGGCGCAGGCATTCGTAAGTACGGCGCGCGCGCTCCTTGCCGACGCGAACGCGATCAGGTCGGAGCGCATGAGCATCCGTCGGTGGGGACAACTGCTCGCGCGGATGATCGAGCGATACATAATCGACGCCGACGCCGACGCCGACGATCAGCAGATGCGCGACGGCTGCCTGGCCGCACTCGAGGCTATGCGTGCGGAGGAAATTGAAAGCCCAGAAGTATCTTACGCCGTGGCGGAAGCGATGGCGGCGGCGCTGATCGAGGAATTGGGCGAGCGCCAGGTCCGCTTTGCGGGACATGGAGTAGCCGCAGGCGCGATGGGCACGCTGCACTCGATCCCGTTCCGGGCGATGTTCGTGATGGGTCTCGGCGAGTCGTTTTTCCCGGCGCGTAATCCGCGCGACCCGCTCGATCTTCGCGAGCTCCGGCGTCATGCGGGCGACCTGAGTCCGACCGATCGCGATCGATACCTGTTCCTTGAATCGATTCTGGCTGCGCGCGAGCAGATCACGTTCTCATACGTCGCACGCGATGCGCACACGGGCGACGCGCTCGAGCCCTCGACGGTAATTCGCGAGCTCCAGTTCATTCTCGGCTCGTACCTCGAGGACAAGGCAGTCGAAGCATTAACGCTGGCGCATCCGGTGAGTCGTTACGATCTTTCATATTTCAAAGACCTGGGAGGCGCCGCGTCGGCGCTCAACGGGCTCAGCGTAGATAGCGCCGCACGCCGCGGCGCGCGCGTCACGGCGCTGCGCGAAAATTTGGACCGTTACACCGACGACGCCACGCGCCTCGACGCGCGCGAGCTGCTGCCGGCGCTCTCGGATGAGGCGCGTGCGGCACTGCGTCCAATTCTGCGGATTTCCACAATACCCGAAGCCACCGATGATCTCCGTCGTGAGGGCGAACTGGATCTGCCAATCGCCGCGTTGCGAAAGTTCCTCGAGTGTCCTGCCCAGGGTGCCGCTCGCTACGCGCTGGGCATGAGCGAAGAAGCGGACGCCGACGAAGAGATCGTGGACGAACCCGCCGGGATGACCAAGCTCGATCAAGTGATGCTATTGCGCGAGGTTTTTTGGAAGCTGCCGAAGACCGATGGCGCCGCTAAATCCGAATACCTGCGAGCGGTTGCGCTGGCGCAGATGAAGGGGCGTGCACCGGTGGGTCCAATCGCCGATACGCTGTGCGATAAGGATCTGAGTTTAATCCGTGGCTGGAGAAAATACGCCGAGGCGGCGAACGCCGTCGATTTGCCGAAGTGGAAGGAGGTTCGTATCGGTCGGGCCGATGAGCACGCGGCCTCGGCGCAAGAGATTCTGCCCTATCTGGTCCTCGAGGTGCCGGTGCGGACCGCGAGTGGCAAAACGATCACACGGCGGGTCAGGCTTCACGGAGCGGTCGGATCCGTCTCACCCGGGTTCGACGCGGCGTTGCAATGTATCGTGCGCACGGACGCCAAGGCAAAGCATTTCCTGCCGCTGTTTCTGAACGCGATGGTGCTCAAAGCGGCGGGCGCGCCGGTTGCAAAAGAGTTCAGGGCTATCCTGGTTGGCGTGAGCGCCGCGGCGGAAAAGAAAAAGCTGCCGTTGTGGATCAGAACGCTCGCGGCGCCGAATAAAGATCAGGCGGTTGAGTATCTGATCGCGCTCGTCAGCGATCTGCTTTCCGATACGCACGACTATTTTCTTCCGATCGAAGCGGCCGAAAAAATCTACAAGTTATTCCGCAAGCGCGACGCCGCGGCAGAGGCAGCCTGGGCGCTCGAAGAAATGCGCGACCCGGACCGCGATTTGGGTTTGCCCAGCTCGGCCTATGGACCGCTGCGCCGATGGCGCGAACTCGAACTGCCCAGCCCGGAAAAAATATTCGACCTCACCAATCGCCGCTTCGGGCCAATCAAATCGCTGTTTGGTGATGAGGAGGCTGGGGAATGAACGGCGTATCTTATGTTCGTCCCGCGATCCTCGACAAAATCGGACTCGGCACGCATCGCGTGATCGAGGCCAACGCCGGCACCGGCAAGACTTTCACCCTCGAGCATCTGATCGTCGAGTTGCTGGTTCGCAGAAAGGTTCCGCTCGATCAAATTCTGGCCGTCACTTTCACGCAGCGCGCGACCGCGGAATTGCGCGCTCGAGTTCGCGCCGCGATCGATCGTGCGCTGCGCGCCGCGTATGCGGGTGACGAAGCGATCAAGACGGCGTTTCCCGGCAGCATCGATCTTGTTGCACCGCTCGAAGCAGCGCTGTTCTCTTTCGAGCGCGCGCCGATTCATACGATTCACAGCTTCTGCCAGCGAGTCTTGACCGAGCTCGCATTCGCCACCGGCGCCAGATTCGGCATCGAAACCGCCGATGGACGCGCTCTGTTCCACGAGGCGTTCCGCGCGGTGTTGCGCGAAAATAAAATTGCCGGCTCCGAGTATGCCGGGCCGTTAAAGAATTGGATCGCAGATTCGGGCAAGTCGGTTGACGACCTCGAAAAGATGTTGTTCGAGGTGAATAGCAAGCGATATGAGCCGGGGGTAGGCGGACCGGCGTCATCGATAGAAACGCGATTGGCCGACCTGTTCGTGCCGCCGATGCGCACGTGGCTGCAAACAGAAAAATTCCGCCGCGGGGTGATCGATTATGATGACATGCTCGAACGCGTCCATCTGGCGCTGGTCAATGATACGGACGGCAGGCTGGCGGCGACGCTGCGTGAACGCTATCGCTTCGCGCTAATCGATGAGTTCCAGGACACCGACGAGATCCAGTGGGCGATCTTCCGGAAGATCTTTGTCGCGGGTGAGACGCAAGGCGCGGCGTTGTACCTGATCGGCGATCCCAAGCAGGCTATCTATTCGTTTCGCGGCGCCGATGTTCACGCTTATTTGCGGGCCCGCGCCGATATTGCGGCGCCGCCGAATGATCCGATCGCGCTGGTCGAGAACTTTCGCTCGACCCAGGCGATGATCGCCGCGACCAATCTGATTTTGGATCAAACCGCGAAGCCGCCGTTGTTCAGCGGCTTGATCAAGTATCAGAACCCGGTATCCTGCGGGCGCGAAGATTTGCGCGCCAAGGGCGCTGGCAACGACTTGGTCCCCATCACGCTGATTGCGGCGACACGCGACGCGAAATACAACGCCGTGGCGCTCAGGCGGATGCTCGCGCGCCGGATCGCTGCGACGATTCAGACAATCGTGAAAGATCCCGGCTCGGCGATCTCCGTCACTGACGGCGCGAAGCCGGGGCCGACGGTCACGTATGGAGATATTTTCATCCTGACCAACACCAACGCCGAAGGCGTCAAACTTGCCGAATATCTCCGTGCCGAAGGGGTTCCATACGCATTTTACAAGCGCGAAGGATTGTTCCAGACCGATGAGGCGCGTGACGTGCTCGACATGCTCCGAGCGGTTGCCGCGCCGAACAATCGCTCGCATCGGCTGAAGGCGTGGGCGACGCCGTTTTTCGCCGTCTCGATGCGCGAGCTCGCAAAGCTGGGTGAGCCGGAGCCATCGGATCCGCTGATGGCGCGGCTAGCCCGGTGGCACGGTCTCGCGAGGGAAGGAGATTTCGCAGAGTTGTTCGACTCGCTGCTCGAAGACAGCGGACTCGCAGCGCGCCAACTGTTTGCCGCCCCCAATCTGCGCGAGCTTACCAACTACGAACACATCTTCGAGTTGATCCTCGCGGAATCGCTCAAGGAAGGATGGTCGATCGCGGATATCATCGATCGTCTCGCCGCGTACGTCGGCGGGTATCGGCTGCCGTCGGGGGAGGATCCGAATCTCATGCGGCTCGAAAGCGAACGAGCGGCGGTCCAGATCATGACGATTCACAAGGCCAAAGGACTCGAGGCGCGAGTCGTTTTTCTGTTCGGCGGCTTCTTCGCGAACAACAATCCGCGCCCGGTGAAAATTTATCATGACGCCGAGGGTGATCGCCGACTCGCGATCGGCGGCGCCGCGCAGCGCAAGGAAGCGGGGCGAATCGATCAAGACGAAGCTGAAGAGGACCAGCGGCTGCTCTACGTGGCGATCACGCGGGCTCGCGCAAAACTCTATCTCCCATATGTCCCAACCAAACCAGGCAGAGGTGATATCTCGGGGAGATACATGCAGCTCAACAATCGCCTGCGCGCGATGGACGCGGCAGGACAGCTTACGGAGCCTCTATTCGAGACCGTTGCGGTGGAAAAGGAGCCGCCGCAGACCGACGCATGCGCGAACACTGTCGATCGATGGCGGCCGCCCGCGAATCTGCTGACAGACCCTATCGCAGCGAAACTCGAGAGTGAGGTTGCGCGACTCGCGCACGCTGCCGCCGCACTTTCGACACTATCGTACACCTCGTTGCATCGGCGCGCCGCACTGGAACTCGAGCCGCGTGATTTCAAGAACGATCTGGAGCTTGCCGCGGAAACTGTGGAGATCGCATCGGAACCTCGTGGAGGCGCGGCGGCGGGAATCTTTCTGCATGAGGTGATCGAAAAGCTCGATCTGAAAATCCTGGCGACGGCGCGCGATCTGGCTGCATGGAGTGCGCTTGATGAGGTCCGCGAGTTGTTCGATTCCGCGCTGCGGCGTCATCAGGTGCCGGAACGCGAGCGCTGGATGACGCGCGGCCCAGAGCTTGTCTTCAACACGCTGCGATCGCCGATCGCGGCCGGAACCACGACGATCTCCGCGCTGGCCGGATGCGACTCCGAACGTGAGATGGAGTTCACGTTTCCGATACCCGAGCGGGCGCATCGCCTGCTCGATTCCGCGCCGCCGAATGCTGACGCGCGCTGGCGAATCGAGCGGGGCGTTTACGTCGGATTTGTGGATTTTGTCTTTCGTTACGACGATCGCATCTACTTCGCCGACTGGAAGAGCGACTTGCTGAACTCGTACGAAACCGGCGCGGTGGCAGAGCATGCGCGCAAGAACTACGGCCTGCAGGCAAAGATCTACACAATCGGTGTGACGCGCTTGCTTGGAATTCGCACCGAAGCTGAATACGAGGCCGGGTTCGGCGGCTTGCTCTATCTTTTCATTCGCGGCATCACGCCAACCGGCGGCGGAACTCGCGGCGTGTACTTTCATCGCCCACCCTGGTCGGAGATGGTGCGCGCCGAACGCGAACTGATGCAGCCGTTCGAGGCGATGCGAAATCAATGAAGCCGGTTTACTCTCTGCTCGGAATGGATACCGCATGGCAGCGCGACGCAGATGCGGAACGCGCCGCGACGCGATTCGAGACAGATATGGCGCGGCTTCGTGCGTCGGTCGCGGTACTCAATCTCGACGCGAACGCGGTGCATCTGGCGGCAGAGATCGCCGCGTTCGAGCCCGCCGTCGAACTCGACGACGACGCGCGGTTCGCGCTGGTCGTGCTGATTGTGCTGTCGCTAACCGCTGTCGCCGAGGGCAATACGCGTCTTCCGGTGAGCGGCGCGGAATCGAAAAAGCCGCTGGGGCGGATGCTGTCCGCGCTGATGGCGCCGCCGTTCGACGAATCCGCGCATACGCGAGTCGCAGCGAAAATCGCGGAGATTATTGACGCTGATAGTGCGCCCGCGGTTATCGGGCGAGATCCCGCCGCGCGGCGTCCGCTGCTTCATTTGAAGCCGTATCTGTACCACGAGCGAATTTACCGCACCGAGCAAAGACTCGCGGAACGCCTGGCGGCGATGGTGGATATCGATAGCGCACCGCCCCAACTGGCGATCGCGACGGCGCTTGCCGACGTAGTTGCGCGTCCGGCCATGATTGGTGGCGCGGCAGCCATTCTTTCCGACGAACAATGCCGCGCGGTCGAAATCGGTGTGAGCTCGCGCCTTGCGATAATCTCCGGCGGACCCGGAACCGGCAAGACTTCGATTATCGCGGCGATCCTGCGGATGCTGGTGCGTCTCGGGATTGCTCCCGCGTCGGTGGCACTGGCCGCGCCGACCGGCAAGGCCGCGTATCGGATGAATGAATCGATTCGGAATACCATGGGCTCGATCGAAAGCCCCGCTCCGGAAGATTTTGCGCTCGCCGCTGCGGTCCCCCTCGCGTCCACCATTCATCGCCTGCTTGGATACTCGAGCACGCGAAGATCTTTTATTCATCATCGCGGCAATCCGCTCGAGGCCTCAGTCGTGATCGTCGATGAAGCGTCGATGCTCGATCTGACGCTGATGGATCACCTGAGTGCAGCGATGCGCCTGCAGGCGCGCCTGGTGATTATCGGCGATGCGGATCAGTTGCCCTCGGTCGCCGCGGGCGCGGTGCTGCGCGACCTGATGCCGGTGGAGAAAACCTCGGCATCGGCAACGCTGGCGGCGGTCAGCGCGACGCTCACGGAGAACTATCGCGCCAGGCTTGGCGATGCCGGCGGCGGCGCGATCGCACTGGCGGCGCGGCGAATCAACGCGGGATGCGCCGATCTGGTCTCGGCGGCAGACAGTCCGATCGTTCGGCGCGCGGCCGCCGCTGAGATCGAGTTTTCCGGCGTCGAGCTTTTTGCCGGCGCCTCGGAGTCGCTGCCGGATTTTCTGTCATGCTATACGCGTGCGCAAATCGAATCGGATGAGTTCGCCGCGATGGCGTTGCGAACTTACACGCTCGAAAAGGGTGGGTTCAGTGCCGAGGACTCGGCGGTACTCGTGCGGATGCTCGCGCATCTGGCGCGTGCACGGATCCTGTGCGTGACGCGAATCGGCCGCTGCGGCGCCGACGCGATCAACACGCGGATGCATCGCGAGGCGCTCGGACGTCGCACACCACCCGAGCGCGGTCCGATGATAGCGGGCGAGCCGGTAATCGTTTTGCGCAACGACTATGATCACATGCTGTTCAACGGCGACCAGGGTGTACTGGTGAATCTTGCAGAGCGCGGAGGACGGCAGTCGTTGGCGGCGGTGTTCGCGCGCGAGGCCGGGCTCGCCACGTTCCGAATCGAAATGCTGTCGGACGCGATCGATCTGTGCTACGCGATGACGGTGCATAAGGCGCAAGGCTCGGAGTTCGATTGCGTCGCCCTGATCCTGCCCGAGCGCGACCTGCCGCTGCTGTCGCGCGAGACAATCTACACGGCAGTCAGCCGCAGCCGGCGGTCATGCGTAATTTTCGGCGGCGAGAATTTGCTCGAACAGGCGGTTGCGCGGCGTATCGAACGGTTCTCCGGACTGGCGCAGGCGATCGAGCGCTATCGCGCTGGGAAAACCGGCGGCTAATTTAAGTTCTCATGAAATAGCCGTCCAATGTCCGCGGGCGGCAGCGAATTGCCGAAATAAAGAGGCGCCGTCGCAGATGCGAGCGTACTATAATCAAGGCGCGCGACTACTTGACGAAGGGAGAATTTCCAATGCAGGTCGGAATGATCGGACTAGGCAGAATGGGCGCGAACATGGTGAAGCGGCTGATTCGCGCCGGTCATCAATGCGTAGTATTCGACGTGAGCCAGGACTCGGTGAAGTCCCTGGTGAAGGAAGGCGCAACCGGCGCAGCGTCGATGGACGATTTTGTGTCCAAACTGACCAAGCCGCGCGCGACATGGATGATGGTGCCGGCGGCGGTGGTGGAAAGCACCGTCGCGGAGCTCACCAAACGCTTCGAGCGCGGCGACATTATCGTCGACGGGGGCAACTCCTACTACGTCGACGATATTCGCCGGGCCAAGGCGCTCACCGCCAAGGGAATTCATTACGTCGATTCCGGAACCAGCGGCGGGGTGTGGGGCTTCGAGCGCGGCTACTGCCAGATGATCGGCGGCGAGGCCGGCGTGGTAAAGCATCTCGATCCGATTTTCTCGGCGCTGGCGCCGCCGATGGACAGCGCACCACGCACCGAGGGCCGCGACAAGGTCAAGAACAGCACTGCCGAGCACGGTTACCTGCACTGCGGCGCTAACGGCGCGGGGCATTTCGTCAAGATGGTGCACAACGGAATCGAGTACGGGATCATGGCCGCGTACGCGGAGGGGCTGAACATTCTGCATCACGCCAACGTCGGCAAGACCAAGGGCGCATCCGATGCCGAGACGACGCCGCTACGCGATCCCGAGCTGTATCAGTACGACATGAATCTCACCGACATCACCGAGGTATGGCGGCGCGGCAGCGTGATCTCGTCGTGGCTGCTCGACTTGACCGCGACCGCGCTGCTCGGCGATCCGGAGCTCAAGAAATTTGCGGGACGAGTATCGGATTCGGGCGAAGGGCGATGGACTATCGATGCCGCGATCGACGAAGGCGTGCCGGCAAACGTTCTTACCTCGGCGCTATTCGAGCGCTTCAGCTCACGCGGCGCGGCCGACTTTGCCGACAAGCTGCTGTCCGCGATGCGCTATGAGTTCGGCGGACACCTCGAAAAGCCCAGCAAGTAACCGAGCGCCGAGTGGGCGGAGCCTGCCGGACAGAAAGGAAAACCGATGCCTGACGAAAAAGTTGAGAACGTCGATAACGTGACCCAGGCGCGTCCGGGCGATCCCTGCACCATCGTGATTTTCGGCGCCGCCGGCGATCTGACCAAGCGCAAGCTCTTTCCGGCGTTTTACAATCTGCTGCATAGCAAATTCCTGCCCGAAAAATACGCGATCGTTGGCGTATCGATAGAGAAATATACCGACCAGGCGTTCCGCAATCAGCTCACGGGCGAGGTCAAGAAATACGCGACAGAGAAGGTCGATCCGAAACTTTGGAAGTCGTTCGTATCCAGGGTCTATTACCATTGCGGAAACTTTACCGATCACAAGCTCTACACTTCCCTGAAGGATACTCTGGCGAAGGCCGCGAAGGAGCAGGACCTGCCCGGGAACTGCCTCTACTATCTTGCGGTCGCGCCGCAATTCTTCGGAGAAATTGTGCGTCAGCTCGGCGCAGCGGGCCTTGCGGAAGAGAAGGACGGAAATTGGCGTCGGGTGGTGATCGAAAAACCGTTCGGCCGGGACCTCGAGTCGGCGCAGGCGCTCAACAAGGAAATCAAGAGCGTGCTCAGGGAAGATCAGATCTACCGGATCGATCATTACCTGGGCAAAGAGACCGTGCAGAACATGCTGGTGTTCCGCTTCGGCAACGGGATTTTCGAGCCAATCTGGAATCGGCGCTATATCGATTCGGTGCTGATAACCGCCGCGGAGACGGTCGGAGTCGAGGAACGTGGCGGATACTACGAGACCGCCGGAGCGCTGCGCGACATGGTGCCCAATCACATGATGCAGCTTATCGCGATGATCGGGATGGAGCCGCCGACTTCATTCGGCGCCGAGACGGTGCGTGACGAAAAGGCGAAACTCCTAAACGCGATTCAGATCCTTACCTCCGAAGATGTGCTCACGATGGCTGTGCGCGGGCAATATGGCGCCGGAACCGAGCAGGGCAAGAAGGTGCGCGCGTACCGCAAAGAGGATCAGGTCAATCCGGAATCGCATATCGAAACCTACGCCGCGCTCGAATTGCACATCGACAACTGGCGCTGGGCGGGAGTGCCGTTTTACGTTCGCACCGGAAAGCGTCTCGCAGACCGCGTGACCGAGCTCGCGATCAACTTCAAACGCGCACCGTTGCTGCTGTTCAAAGACACCGGCGTCGAGCAGATGTCCACCAATCAACTGGTCATGCATATCCAGCCCGACGAGGGTATCTCGCTGCGCTTCAGCGCGAAGATTCCCGGACCCTCGGTCAAGATCGGTTCGGTCGATATGAACTTCAAGTACACGTCTTATTTCGGCGCTGCGCCTTCCACCGGATATGAAACCCTGCTGCTCGATTGCATGATCGGCGACCCGACGCTGTTTCAGCGCGACGACATGGTCGAGGCCGGATGGCGGGTGGTCACGCCGGTGCTCGACGTGTGGAACGCGCTGCCACCGCGCGAATTTCCGAACTATGCGGCGGGAAGCTGGGGGCCGGAGGAGGCCGATCATCTGCTCGCGCGCGAGGGACGCCACTGGAGGATCATCACTGAATGATCCTGGCCGGCGACATCGGAGGCACGCACGCCCGCGTCGCCATTTTCGATCTCGCGGACGGAAAGCCCAGATGCGTGCACGAACAAGTCTATCCAACGCACGATTATAAGAACCTCGAAAGCGTGGTGCGCGATTTTCTCGATCATCACAAGCTGGCGCTCGACGGGGCGTGCTTCGGGGTTGCGGGACCGGTGATCGACAACCGCGCACACATGTCGAATGCGGGATGGACTATCGATGGCGCGGCGCTGGCGCGCGAGGCCCGCGTCAAGCACGCGTCCGTGATCAACGATCTGGTCGCCAACGCCTACGGAATCGCGGCGCTCGAGGCTCGCGACTTTCTGATTATCAACGAAGGCAAACCCAATCCGTGCGGCAACGCCGGTGTGATCTCCGCAGGCACCGGACTCGGCGAGGCGGGACTCTACTTCGACGGGCACACGCGGCGGCCATTTGCGACCGAAGGCGGCCACGCGGACTTCGCACCGGTCGGCGATCTGCAAATCGAGCTGCTGCGGTTTTTACGCGCCGAGTTTGGACGCGTCAGCGTCGAGCGCGTGCTATCGGGCGGGGGCCTGTACAATATCTACCGGTTCCTTCGCGACACGCATCGCGGCGAGGAACCGGATTGGCTCGCGCAGGAAATAAAGGACGGCGACGCGGCCGCCGCGATCACACGCGCGGCGATGGAGAAAAGATCCGCGCTATGCGGAGCGGCGCTCGAGCTGTTCGTATCGATCTACGGTGCCGAGGCGGGCAACCTTGCGCTTCGGCTGATGGCGACCGGCGGAGTCTATCTTGGCGGCGGAATCGCGGTGAAGATCGCGCCGCGCCTCGCCGATCCCGCCTTTGTCCGCGCCTTCACCGCGAAGGGCAGGATGAGCGAAATCGTCCGGCAAATTCCGGTCCGCGTGATCCTGAACGAGAGCACGGCGTTGATCGGCGCTGCCCGCGCCGCCGCGATCGACGCATCGATGCTCAAAGATTAAAGGCTGCGCGCAATCAGTGCGCGTCATTCAAATGCGCGCGAACCATCGCGGGCGAGATCGTTCCCGACGCCAGCGTGCGCGCCGGGCCAATCCGCAGCATATGAAACAGAAAAATCGCTAGCGCGAAGCCGGAGGCTACGACGCTGAGCGACGCGATAGCTCCCGGATCCGATGACGCACCGCCCATCCTTTCGATCGCAAGAAATGCAGCCGCAATAGAAACCGCCAGCGCCGAAGTAGCCGCGATCGCCACATCGCGCACCGGCGCGCGCGCACCCTCTTTCATAAAACGGCGCAGCTCGCGCGGCGAGAAATAGTCGAGGAACCATCCCGTCGTCTCGTCAACTCCCCGTGCGTTCGGCGGCGAGATGACCCTACCGCTTAGAGGATCCGTCGCCGGCAGGCCCTGGTTGTGAAGTTCGACTCCCGCCAGAATCTCGTGATGAATCTCGCCCGTAATCGGATAGCGCCATGCGATGACGAAGGACAGAGCGCCGCACAGCGCCGGTGCCAGCGCAAAGATCGCTTTGATCGCGAAAATTACTTCCGGCGTCTGCACCGCGTTGGGCACATACCCGATTCCCGCGAGCACCGCGATTGGCAGCGCGGCGCTTGGAATCGCAACGAATTTTGGCAGGATGCTCCAGAACGCGGTGTATTGGCCCTCGCTCCGGCGGCCGGTATAAAACTCGTCGTAGTCGATCACGTCGGCCTGCATCGAGGGACCCAGAAACAGTCCCGCGCCGAAACTCGCACCCGCCCAGCTAATCAGCACGAACAGCATGGTCGTGTCGCCTTTGCCAAGGAAATACATCGCGGCGCCGCCCGACACGCCCATCACGAAGCTTGCCAACCAGGTGTTCAGTTTGCCAAATCGTTTTGACGCCGCGACCCACAACGGCAGGCACAGGAAACCTACGCCGAAGTAGCCGAGCAGCTCGATTGACAGCCACAAAGTTGGATTCTTCGGCTCGATCACGTACGCATTGAAAAACGGAAGCAGCGTTGCCGGAATGGCGCCGGTAATCGAGCCGACAATGTAGCTCCCGAGCAGAATCCTGAATGGACGATTGCGCAGCGCGCGGCGAACTCCCGGAACCAGCGGATTCGATTCGCGCTTGGCGAAGCCCGGGCGCTCGCGCACTCCCCACGCCAGCATCCAGTAGAGCGTCGTCAGCAGCAGCGCGAACGCGATTCCAAGAAAGTGATAAACGTGCCGCTCATTCCATCCCAGCACATGCATCAGGATTCCCGGTGCCGCCGAGGCGACGATCGTCCCGAGGATCGTGAACGACTCGCGCACTCCAAACAGGCTCGAGCGCTCGTTGTAGTCCAGTGTGAGCTCCGGGCCGAGCGCGTAATGCGGCAGCACATAGACGGTGTGAAAAATGAAATAAAGAATGAAGGTGACGCCGAACCACCACGCCGACTGAGTGCCGGTCATCCCGATCGGCGGACTCATCATCGCGTAGAACGCGATCCCGCACAGCGGCGGCCCGATGATCAGATACGGGCGGCGCCGTCCGAGCCGGGTACGCGTGCGATCCGAGACCCATCCGACGACAGGGTCGCTAATTGCGTCAAGCGAACGCGCCAGCGCAATCGCGATCGCAAGATAGCCGAGCGGCACCAGCACCACGTCGGCGTAGAACTTGGGCATGTTGATCAGGATCGGGATTACCAGCGCGGCGCCTGCGAAGTTCGGCGCTCCATACAGGAGCTTGAGCCGCCACGATACGTGCTCGGAGGATAGAACCGGCGCTTCGGCCGGAATTTTCAACGCGGAACTTTCAGGTGCCATTATCAGCGATTGCGCGGAGCGCCCGGCCTCACAATCTGGGGGCCTATGGAGCCTTAACCGGGCGCAGAAAGTGTACCGGAACTGCGCGCCACGATGATACCCGGGGACGATCCGTCTGGTTTACGAACCGGGTTCGCTGAAGGCGCGCGGACGCAGATGAGCCCACGGACGCGCCGCTTCGTACTGCGCTGCGAGAGTGATCAAGTCGAACTCGCCGGCAGGCCGGCCGACGATCTGAAAGCCAATCGGCAATCCGCCCCGTGAAAAACCCGCGGGCAGAGTGATCGCCGGCTGCCCGGTCGCGTTGGCTGGATATTCGAACGCAATCCAGGTCCACAATTCGTCCAGATAGCATTCGGGGCGAGAAGGAAACGTTCCGTTACGCATCGGCGGCATCGTCATCGTGGGCGTCAGCAGCGCATCAAACGGGTCGAGCGCCTGCACGATCGCACGCGCAGTGTTGTGCATCACGGCGACCAGGTTTACGTATTCCGCCGCCGCTAATTTTTTTCCGTGGTGGTACATCACGCGAACGACCGGATCGACCGCGTCGAGATCTGCGATCGGAATCGCGGCGATTCCCACACAGATGAGCGATCGTGCGCAGTCCAGCAGCATCGCGCCAGGATCGAGCGCGATCATCTCTACCCGATGCCCCAGCTCGCGCATCGTGGCGCATGCGCTATCGAACGCGGCGGCGACATCGGAATCGACCGGGCCCAGCGTGGTTTCGGCAATCGCGGCGAGTCTGAGCTTTCGCGGCGCGAGGCTCGGCGCCTCGGCGAATGGACGCGTAGGCGGTGCCGCCCAATAGGGATCTCCGACAACAGCGCCCGCGAGCACGTCGAGCATCAGCGCGGCGTCGCGCACCGAGCGCGCGATTGGTCCGCGCGTCGCGAATCCACCCCACGCCTCGCCGCGATGTGGTGCATAGGTGAGCCTCCCGCGCGAGGGTTTGATTCCCACCACGCCGCAGTTCGATGCGGGTCCGCGGATCGAGCCGCCACCGTCGCTGCCCTCGGCAAGAGGACCAAGGCCGGCGGCGATTTGCGCAGCCGCGCCGCCACTTGAACCTCCGGCGTTGTATTCCGCGTTCCACGGATTGTGCGCGATTCCACAGAGTCCGCCCTCGGTCGTGGGCCGTCCGCCGAACTCGGGAGTCGCGGTCTTGCCGAGCAAAACCCCGCCGGCGTCGCGCAGCCGCGTGGCAATAATCGCGTTTTCGGGCGGAATGGAATCGGCAAAATTCTTCGAGCCCAACGTGTTTGGTATCTCCCTGATGGGCGTCAAATCTTTCAGTGAGTATGGAACGCCATACAGCGGCAACTCGCGCGCGCTTGCCGATTCGGCCTCAATTCGAGCTACGTCTGCGAGCGCCCGCTCGACGGTGACGGTCATGTAGGCGCCAAGATCCGGATTCAGCCGCCCGATCCGCGCGAGAAAAAACTCGGCGACCTCGCGCGGGTGCAGCTCTCCCTTGCGGAACAGATCGCGCAGCTCCGAGGCCTCGATAAACGGGTCCAGCGAAAGCATCGCGGGCTAAACCGCAGTCAGTCCACCGTCCACCGAGATCGATGCGCCAGTCACGAACGACGCCGCGTCGCTCAGCAACCACGCCACTGCTTCGCCGATCTCTGCGGCGCGCGCCTTGCGCCCTACCGGCTCGACCTGGTCGAGCCGTCCGGCCAACTTGGGCTGCTCGGCGATCATGCCGGCCACGAGCGGAGTATCGACGACCCCGGGGCATACGTCGTTTATCCGGATCGTGGCGCGCGCGTACTCGATCGCCGCGCATTTTGTCAGGCCGACGACGCCGTGCTTGGCAGCCGTGTACGCGGGCATCGAGTGCGATGCGACCAGACCTGCCGCCGAGGCGGTGTTCACGATCGCGCCGGGTGATTTCTGCGCGAGGAACTGGCGTATCTCGGCGCGCATGCAGAGCCATACGCCTTTGAGATTCACCGCCATGATTCGGTCCCATTCCTCTTCGCCGTAGTCGGCGGTCTTGTGCTGCGCGCCAGCGATTCCGGCGTTGTTGAAAGCACAATCGAGCCGCCCGAATTTTTTCACCGCAGTCGCGACCAGCGCGTCGGCGTCGGCCGCGCGCGCAACGTCGCAGCGAACGAACTCGGCCTCGCCGCCCTGCTCGCGAACCATCCGCACCGTTTCGGCGCCGTCGCGCTCGGAAACATCGCCGATAGTCACGCGCGCGCCTTCGCGCGCCACGATCAACGCCGTGGCGCGGCCGATTCCTGATCCGCCGCCGGTTATGATCGTGCTCTTGCCAGCCAATGAAGGCATCGCGAACCTCCCTTGCTCAGCTACGCCACGGCTCAACCAGAATCTTCGCGTGATGTTCAGGCGAGCTGAGATCCTCGAACGCCTGGGCCACCCCTCCGACTCCGACCTTGCCGGTGATCAGCGGATCGGCAGTGATCTTTCCCTGCGCGATATTGAACAGTGTCTCGCCGAATTCCTCGGGCGTGTATCCGAGCACGAACTGCACGTTCAGTTCTTTGGTAATGCCGAGCATCGGCTCGAACGAGTCGCGTTCCATGCATACGCCAACAACCACGATCCGCGCGCCCGATTGCGCACCCGACATGATCGATTCAATTACACCGGGCACGCCCACGCACTCGAAGATCACAGACGGACGCAGCGCCGGCCCCGGCATCCAGGGCTGCACCGGCGGCGCCTTGGACGGGTCGCTGTAAGCCGCAGCCTGCTTCCAGCTTTCGTACGCGGATTTTTCTTTCGGATCGACGACGATATCGGCGCCCATCTTGAGCGCGAGATCGCGGCGGCGCGGCGAGAAATCCGCCGCGACAATCGGATGCTGTCCCTTGAGTTTCAGTGCCGCGATCACTGCAAGGCCGACCGGACCGCATCCTATGACCAGCGGCGCGTCGTCCGGCGCCAACCGCGCTTTCTGCACCGCGTGAAATCCGACCGCCATCGGCTCGGTCAGTGCGGCGCGCTCGGTCGAAAGGCCGTTGGGAACTTCGAGCAGCAGCGCCTCAGTCAGGCGCATGAATTCGCCGTAGCCGCCTGGATTATCGTTCGAGTAGCCGACGGTCTCGATTCCGGTCGAACGAATCAGGACCGGAAAGGAGCAGACTCGCGTCCCGGCCTTGAGGCGTTTTTGCGTGCCGGGTCCGAACTCCGCAACCTCTGCGCAAAATTCGTGGCCCATCACGATGTCGCGCTTCAGATCCATCACGAACGCGGCGCCCGCGCGTTTGGAGCTCTCGACCATCTTCTCGGCGTGTTTCAGCGCGTGAAGATCCGATCCGCAAATTCCACACGCGAGGGTTTTGACGATCACTTCGCCCGGCCCTGGCTCTGGAACCGGAATATCGGCGACGACCAGCTTCTTGTTTCTCATCACGGCGGCACGCATTTGGATCTCTCCTTGTAAATTCATCTGCAGCCTCACTGTACCAAGGTTGCCCCGGCATTCGTCCAGCGCACGGAAGGCTGACGGGAGGACGCGGAGACTCGCATTGTATTTGCATTGCGAATGTAATAATCGTGACTTTCAAGGAGCACCAACGCAAAATGAGTTCAATTGTTCCCAATCAGGAAGCGTTTCAGGCCTTGATGGCCGACCCCGACCAGAGCCCGGTCGTGATGCTCAACCTGTTGAAGTTCAAGGCGACCGCCGACGGCGCAAGCGGCACCGGCGCCGACGCCTACCGGCGCTACGGCGACGCCGCGACAAAGCTGGTCGAAGCGCGCGGTGGCCGCGTGCTATGGATGGGCAAGCCGACGCATGTGCTCGTCGGCGAATCAAGCGACGAGTGGGACGCCGTTGCGATTGTCCAGTATCCCAGCCCACGCGCTTTTATCGAGATGGTGACCAGCGCCGAGTACCAGCAGATTCACGGGCATCGCGAAGCGGGACTCGAGCGCACCGCGCTCATCGCATGCCGGACTCTGACCGAGGTATTGCGATAACCGTTTGGAGCAACCGATGGGCCGAAAAATTCTTTTCATCACCACCGATCAGCAACGCTACGACTCACTCGGATGCAACGGCGGAAAAATCGCGCGCACTCCTTGTGCAGACACGCTTGCCGCACAGGGAATCAATTACCGGCGCGCGCACAATCAGAACACGGTCTGCATGCCCGCGCGCTCGACGATGATCACCGGACAATACGTGCGCACCCACGGCGTATTCTCCAACGGCGTGCCGCTTCCCGCCGACGCTCCGAGCGTCGCGCGATTGCTGCATGACAAGGGCGGGTACCGCACCGCGCTTATCGGCAAAGCGCACTTCGAGCCGTTGTTCGATCCGAGCGGGCGATGGTTCGAGAACAATATGGCCGACGAGGGCAGCTTTGGACCGTATCGCGGCTTCGAGCACATGGAGATCGCGATGCACGGTCCGATGGGGCGATGGCACTACACCAAGTGGCTGCGCGACAACTATCCCGACGAGGTCGCCGGATTCGTGACGATGCTGAGCGCCAAAGGCGGCGGCGACACCGGCGCTCCGGAAGTAGGTTACAATCCGGTGCCGCGCGGACACTACCACACCGACTGGGTTGCCGATCGTACCGTCGCTTATATTGATCAGCTCGCGCAGAACGATGACTGGTTCATCTGGATGAGCTTCCCCGATCCGCACCATCCGTGGGATCCGCCGGCCAGCGAAGCGCGGCGCATCAATTGGCGCGATCTGGACCTGCCGCCGGGGCATCCGGGCTCGCGCGAAAAGATCGAAAAAATCCTCGCTGGAAAACCGCGCCACTGGCTCGATTGGTACCAGGGGCGCTTCGCCAATGACGAAGGCGGCGCGATGACTTTCGTGCCGTGCGAGATGACTCACGACCAGGTGCGCGAAATCAACGCGCTCATTCACGTCAAGAACGAGTTGATCGATGAAGCATGCGCGCGCGTGATCAAGCGAATCACCGAGCGCGGATGGGACCGCGATACCGACATCTTCTTCACCACCGATCACGGCGAGCTGCAAGGCGACTTCGGCCTGATGTTCAAAGGGCCGTATCACGTCGACGCGCTCATGCGGGTGCCGCTCATCTGGCGCCCCGCGCCGTCGGCGGGAGTCGCTCCAGCGGAAATCACCGAGCCTGTAGGCCATCTCGATCTTGCGCCGACGTTCTGTGAAATCGCGGGCGTGCCGCGCGCGGATTGGATGCAGGGCGCGGCGCTGCCTGCGCGTCCGGGATCGGCGCGGCAACGCGTCATCACAGAATGGGACAGCCAGTTCGCGCAAATCGGGATGCACCTGCGGTCGATCTATCGCGACGGATGGATGCTGACTGCGTACGAGAAATCCACTCGCGACACAGGCTTCAACCTCGCGCTGCTGTACCAGGCATTGCGACGGCCGAACCCGGTTGCGGATATCCGCTACGAAGGCACCGAGGGCGAACTGTACAACCTGAGCGACGATCCTCTGCAATGGCAAAATCTCTGGAATGACGCCGGCTACCGAAAGATCAAATCTCACCTTCTGGCCGACCTGTACGACGATCTGCCGCCCGCGCGCACACCCGCGCTGACGGTTGATGCACCTGCGTGACATCGCCACTCGCATCGGTTGGCATCGCGCACGCACGGCGCTAGATTCGCGCCATGCCCAGACAACGAATCGGCGATATCGAAATCTACTACGAAATTCACGGCGACGGCCCACAGACCCTGATAATGATCCGCGGCCTCGGTTCGAACCTGACCGCGTGGTACGAGCAGGTTCCTGAATTCGCGCGCCACTTTCGCGTCGTGGTTTTCGACAATCGCGGAGCGGGAAGAACCGACAAACCCGACGCGCCCTATTCGCTGCGGCAGATGGCCGATGATACCGCCGGTTTGATGGACGCGCTTGGGGTCCGCCGCGCCGCGCTGCTTGGAATCTCGATGGGTGGGATGATCGCGCAGGAGTTCGCCCTGGCGCATCAGGCGAAGCTCTCCTGCCTCATTCTGGGATGTACCACCTTTGGCGGCGCCGAAGCAGTGCGCGCCGCTCCGGAAGTGATGGAGGCGCTGATCGCGGGCGAGAAGGCCAACGCCGAACAGCGGCGCATCCAGCAGCGTTCCGCATTCACCGACAACGCGATCGAGAATCGCCGCGAGATTATCGACAAGCACGAACGCATCCGCATGCAGTACCTGATTGCGCCATTCGCGTATCAGCGCCAGATCGAAGCCGTCATGAGATATGACGTGAGCAAACGCCTCGCAGAGATTCGCCTGCCCACGATGGTGATGACGGGGCGCGACGATATTCTGGTCCCTCCGGAAAACGCGAAGCTGATCGCGGCGCGAATTCCCGGTGCGAAACTCGTCGAGCTTCCCGGAGGCCATCTGTTCTTCACCGAATATCCGGCCGAGTTCAATGCCGCGGTAATCGAATTCGTAAAGGCGCATCAGTAGATGATCAATTTCATGCACCGAATCGGTGCGGCGGTTACGATCGTCGCCCTGGCCGCCACGACGGCGTATGGCGCGCCGGCGCTGCCGTTAAAAATCTCCGTGATCGCGCGTCCGGTTCCCACGGTGCTGTTCGAAGGCGACGGCGAGCCGCATGTCGCGTACGAACTGTACGTTTCGAACTTCAATAGCCAGACCGTGCGGATCGATGCTCTGAAGCTCTCGCCGAGCGAAAAGGCGGTTTCGGACCAGAGCTTCTCGGGCGACGCGCTGCGCCACATGTTCAGCTTGATCGCCGGCAATGCGCTGACTCCACAGGCTCCCGTCCTCAAGCCGGCGGCTACCGGAGTGTTGTTCGTGTTCCTGGACCGCGACCCCGGCAGAGAAGTCATCAACACTCTCGAGGTCGAAGAGGATGGCAAACCCGACACGCGACAAGAGGTCGCGGCTGCCGTGGTCGACGTCAGCCACACATCGCCGATCGTTATCTCTTCCCCGCTGCGCGGCGACAATTGGTGGACGCCCAACGGTCCCGCGAATGATTCAATCCATCGCCGCACGATTATCGCGCTCGGCCCGACGATCGCGATTCCGGAACGTTACGCGGTCGATTGGGTGAAGCTCGGTCCCGACGGCAATTCGTTTCACGGCGATTCCAAAGAAAACCGCAATTACTACGCCTACCGTTCAGAGATTCACGCCGTCGCCGATGGACGAGTCATATCGGTCCTCGATGGTATCGCGGAAAACATTCCGAACTCGCCCACGATGGCGGTAACGATCACGCTTGCGAATATCGCAGGAAACTCGGTGATCGAAGATCTTGGCGGCGGCCGTTACGCGCTTTATGCGCACATGATTCCCGGTACCGTCCGCGTGAAGCCGGGCGATCGCGTGAAAGACGGACAGGTGCTCGGACTTCTGGGCAACTCGGGCAATTCCACCGAGCCGCACCTTCATTTCCAGATTTCCGATTCACCTATGGCCCTTGGGGGAGAAGGCTTGCCGTTCTTACTGAACAAATTCACTCGCCGCGGCTACCACCTGAAGATGAAAGGCGAAAATCCTGTCAGCATGAGTTTGGGCGCCACGCATGAGATGACTCGGCAGACGTTTATGAACCTGGACCTGGGCGATTTCGGTGGGGACTGAAGCCGCGATGGACGTTGCCAATGCTCGCGCGTAGAAGTGAGGCAGACCGTGCGAGCGATAGAGCGCCGCGCGCCGCAAATTCTGGCAAGGGATCGGATCGTGAAGGTTAAAGCCGCAGTCGCATCGCGGGCGGACGCACCGCTCGAAATCACCGAAGTCGATCTCGAAGGGCCCAAGGCGGGCGAGGTCCTGGTCGAAATCAAGGCTACCGGGGTCTGCCATACCGACGCATTCACGCTCTCGGGCAGGGACCCGGAGGGACTGTTTCCCGCGATTCTCGGCCATGAAGGTGCGGGCGTCGTGGTCGAGACCGGCGCAG
>JBARDN010000253.1:0-6833 GCA_049795175.1 Binataceae bacterium (SeqCode)
CAGATCTGGACGCTCAATCTTTCGACCCTGGCCGAAGACCGGCACACGTTCACCTTTACAGACAGCGAGACGATCATCAGCGGGCCGGCCGCGATTCTTTCGATTCCGGCGCAGTTCCTGTTCGAGCGCACCAGCGGCCAGCGGCTGATTTCGAGCAGCACCTGGCAGGCCTACGAATCGATCCAGGTGCGGGTCGAGGCGAAGCTGGTGGCGGCGACCAAGCTCTATCTTTCGACCTCGACGCTGGGCGCGACGCAGCCGCTGAACCTGCTCGAATGCGCCGAGGCTCTGGTCAATCGCGGCGACCCGGACACTGCGCTCGCGGTGTTCAAGGCCGCCGGGGTGGATAATCCTGAAGTGCGAAGGATGATGGCGCAGGCGCAGGAAAAGATGCGGCGCGCGAAGGCGCAGGCGCTGCTCGGCCGCACGCTCGGCGCGATCGCGGGCGGCAACATCGGCTCCGCGTCCGCGATCCTGGCCCAGTATCAGAAGGAACCAACCTCCGAGCCCTCGCGCGCTGAGCAGGTGCATCGCGCGCTCGCGACGCAGACCGATACTCGCGCCGACGCCGCCTATCGCCAGCTTCTTCTGAGCGACGTGCCGGGACTCGATCAGACGGCGTTCATCGCGATGCTCTCCCAAATGATGTTCGACGCTACCGGGTCGACGCCCGAGCAGATCGTGCTCAGCGACAAGGACGTATCGATTGACGACAAGAAGGCCGAGGGCGGCCTCAAGACCGCGCTCGATCAATACGCAACCGCGCTCGGCAAGGCAGCATGGCTGATGAGTATTCGATGCCGATGCGACGCCGGTGCGCTCTTGACCGCCGAATCGGCGGGGCAGGCGCTGTTGCGCGCGAGCTTTGCACCCTCTTTCACCAAGCCGCAGGTCGGGCTACCCTAGGACGTTCGCCTTCAGTGCTGGATTTAATCAGAGAGACAAACCAATGCGACAATGTGCACTTTGCGGCAAGCAGCCGTCGGTCGGAAATAATGTCAGCCACGCCAACAACAAGACCAAGCGCCGATGGGAGCCGAACCTGCAGGAGGTTCGCGCGAAGATCGGCGGCGGCGTGATGCGAATCCGCGTCTGCACCCGATGCATCCGTAGCGGCAAAGTACAGAAGGTCGCCTAGCCCCGCTCTAGAACAACGCGTCGAGCTTCTCGGGCGGACGCGCAATCACCGCGCGGCCGCCGCGCACGACGACCGGCCGCTGCATCAGCTCCGGATGCTTCAGCAGAAGCGTGATTACCTGCTCGCGGGTCGTGTAGTTCTGAGCCTTCAGACCAAGCTCCTCGAAGCGCTTGTCCTTGCGCACCAGATCGGCCGCAGGATTCTCGATCATCGCAAGGACCCGCTCCAGTCCCGCGCGATCGAGCGGAGTCTTCAAGTACTCGATAGTCTCGAAATCAACTCCGCGCTCGGTCATCCGCGCAATCGCGCCGCGCGAGTTTCCGCACTTCGGGTTGTGATAGATTGTGGTTCGGTCCATGCTTTCCTCGCTTGAGAATTTTGATAAGCATAGGCCGCAAGCCGCGGCGGCATCAAATCGAGTACGAAGGAAGAATCCGATGCGTGCGAAACTGAAAATTTCCGGACTGTTGGCGCTCTCAACCCTCGTGGCGGCGGCGGTTGCCGTGCCCGGCGCGAACGCAGCCGTCGTGAGTGGCAGCTTCGTCTATCGCGGCGGCAGGCCCGCCAATCAGCGCCAGCTTCATTTCGAAAATCGCGTGTCGCACGACATGTTCATCGCGCCGACCGGCAACGACGGCGCCTATTCCGTCGATCTGCCGCCGGGAGTTTACGACCTGCGCGCCGAGCGCGGAGTGATCCTGAAATCTGGAGTCGTGGTGGCGGGCGACCAGCCGATCGATGTCGGCCAGTCGGTCGAACCCGCGCCGCTCGACGTGCGCCGCCCGTTCGAGCGCGAAGGCGTAGGCGAGGCTATCGTCCAGACCGAAGCGCCCGCGACCGCGAATCTGCATGGCCGGCCGCAAGAGGCGATGGCATACGGCCACAACCTGATCCAGAAGTTATGGGGACCGGCACAGCCGCTGCCCCCAATCCCCGAAGGAGCAGCCTCACCAGCCGCAGCCCCCACGGCATCCACGACAACGGGCGGCCCGAATCTCTAGAATCTAGTAGGACGAAATTTATTTCGTCGAGTCTTGGTTTTGATGAATTTATTTCGTCGGTGTTTCTTTTCGTGGTCTATTGATTTGACGGTAGAAATTTGACTTCTTGTCTAACGGGACGGGTCTTGACGGAATAAATTCCGTCCTACGGAAAATTCAGCCGCCGATTTGGTACATCGAGCGGTCGCGGGTGGAGCGGCCTTCGAGCAGATGATGACCGGTAGGCTTTAGCTCGACCGCGCGTTTCAGGATTAGCGCCACTTCGCCGAGCACATCGCGCGAGCCCGAGCGCAGCGCACGGCGCACGTCAAGCTCGTCGTCGTTCAACAGGCACAGATGGAATTTCCCGTCCGCCGTTAGACGCATCCGATTGCAGGTGCCGCAGTAGGGTTCGCTCACCGGGCTGATGAATCCGATCACGCCGCGCGCGCCGGCGACTTGAAAATTTCGCGATTCGTCGGCCAGGTTCTCGCTCGGCAACTCGCGCATTGGACCGAGTGCGGCCTCGATGCGCCGCCGGGTTTCGATATTCGAGACGTAGCGCTTGACCGATAGCGTGGCGCATTCGCCGCCGCCCAGCGGCATCAGCTCGATAAACCGCACATGCCAATCGCGCTCGAGGGTAAGCCGCGCGAGCTCGACGACATCGTTTTCGTTGTAGCCCGCGGCGACCACGGCGTTCAACTTGATTGGCGTAAGCCCGGCGGCTTCAGCGGCCATGATGCCGCGCCAAATCTTCTCGAAGCTGCCCCATCGCATTTGCCGCTCGACGGTTTCCGGATCGAGGCTGTCCAGATGAACATTGAGTCGGGTAAGCCCCGCGCGCTTGAGCGGGGCGGCCAGACTATCGAGCATCAGCGCGTTGGTGGTAAGCGCTAGTCCTTCGATTCCATCGACGCGCGCGATGCGCTCGACGATCTCGATCAGGTCGGCGCGCAGAGTTGGCTCGCCGCCGGTCAGACGGAACTTGCGAAAGCCGAGGCTGACCGCGGCGCGCGCCACGGTCTCGAGCTCCACCGGAGTCAGCAGCTCGGAGTTGGGCAGGAAGCGAAGCCCTTCGAGCGGCATGCAATAGACGCAGCGGAGATTGCATCGGTCGATGACCGAGATGCGCAGATAGTCGATTTCGCGGTTGAAGGAGTCTTGCGGCACGAGATCAATACTAACCGGAGCATTCTCCGGGAAACAACCGTGGTTTCGTAATGCAACCCATACTCCGCCGCCAGCGCTTGCTTCGCAGTCCGCGCTGAAACTGTTAGGGTTTCCGCCGTGACCAAGGTTGAGCGGGCAAGCCGTGCGAGAATGAGCCTCAAGCAAAAAATAGCTGGAGCCGCGAAGCTCGTGCGCACCGGTCTGCTCGCGTTGGCGATCGGCGCGCTCGCGATAATCTCGCCCGCGCCGACGCGTGCGGCCGATTCGCGCGCGCAGTCGGATCAGATGGTCGCGCAGGCGGAAGCCGCTATTCGGGCCGCAGGAAGATCCAAGCCGGTTGATACCGCGAGGGTGCATCAGGCGATGGACGAGCTGCATCGGGCGCTGGACGCTGATCCCAACAATGATTCCGCATACGTGGATTTGGGTTTCTGCTACGGACTGCTGCGCGACGGGCCGACCGCGGTCCAGATGTACACGCATGCGGTGCATATCAATCCGTCGCCCGCAAATTTTCTCGAGCTGTCGGATATCTACATGCGGATGGGCGATGCCGAGCACGCGCTGATGGCGGCGAATGCGGGAATTGTGAAAGCGCCGCGCAGCGCCCGGTTGTACAACGCGAAAGGGATGGCGCTCAACGACCTGGCGCGTCCGGCCGACGCGGCCCAAGCGTTTCAGAAAGCAATCGAGATCGATCCGAACTTTCAGATCGCGCGTGATAATCTGCATTCAATCAATTCGGGAACCCGCGGGCGTGGCAGCGTCAGCCGGCATTAACAGGGCGCGGAAAATCAACTTTCCGCATCCTGCCGGACCGGCGCGCGAGGCCTATTGATTCGAGACCGACTTCACTACCAAAAACGGACTGGTCCGATCGAAGACGTAGCCCTCGACCTTGATCGGCTGCGCCTTGTCGGCCGAGGCTATGATCTGTTCGCGCAGGCCCTGCTGGCCTACCACCTCGATGCGCTTGGTCAGAATCGCGCGGTAGAGGTCGCGCGCGTAACCCGCGTTCGGATCGAACTGCAAGTCGGGGCCGTTGAGTTCCGTGTCCAGGCGCATGAAGACGTCGCGTCCATCGACGCGCAGGCGCACGATCGTCGCACCCGCGGGGAGATCGGATTCCTTCAGGCCAACGGCGCCGACTACCGTCAGGTCGCGGAACCGCTGCGGCGCTCGCTCCCTGGGAGTAGGCGGGACCATTATTCCGGATAAGCTCGATCCGGTCGTGATCTGGAGCCCGCTGGCCCCGCTGAGATTGACCGGAAATGCGTGCGCGGAGCCTGCCCCGGCGACCAGGAACAAGCCGAGTGCAAAAGCAATCGCTATACGTTTGGGCATGAAGCTCTCCCTGGGCGAGCGGATAACTTTCATCCGGTGATCGGACGCTGCGGCTCCGCGACACAGTAGGCGCACCGGCAGATGTCGCGTAGCTGGCGCATCGTGAAGATCGTCTCGTGCCCGTCGGCCCATCCCAAGAACATCGCCTGCTCGCCCAATCGCGACAGCCGCTCCAGGCGCTGGCTGGCGGGTGGAATCTCGCCCTCGACGGCGCCGTGGCATGCGTCACACGGGCAATGGCGGCGCAAGTTGTCGAGCGGATAGATACTGTCGTGGCCGTCGGTCCACTGCACGCCGACGGCGTAGCGGCCAACCTCGTTGAGCCCCTTGATCTTTGGGTTCTTAGGCTTGATAAGAGCCATAGGTGATCTCTCGGTAAGATTATACCACTTGCGCATCGCGCAAGCAGGAGTCCCGGGCGATGCGCCGTAAGTACAATTCCGCTTAACCCTGGAGGCTCTAAAATCATGGATGAGAAAGCGAAAAAACAGGCGCTGCTGATGATCCCGTATGGTCTGTTCATTCTCGGCGCCGCAGACGGCGGGAAAAGCACGGTCGCAACCGTCAACTGGGTAACCCAGGCAAGCTTCAACCCTCCGCTGGTGGTGGTCGGGATCAAGAAGGACTCGGGCTCGCATGCGATGGTGAAAGACTCGAAGAAGTTCGCGCTGTCGATGCTGGGTACCGGACAAAAGGGAATCGCCGGCGCGTTCTTCCGCCACGTCGAGCCGAAGGACGGCAAGTTCGGCGACTTCGCTTACGAGAACGGCAACAACGGCGCGCCGATCGTCAGCGACGCACCGGCGGCGGTCGAATGCGAGGTGGTCGGCTTCTATGAGCTCGGCGATCACAGCATCGTGGTCGGCAAAGTGACCGAGGCACACGTCAAGAAAGACAGTGAAGTTTTGACGATGAAGGAAACCGGCTGGAACTACGGCGGCTAGAGGTTCGCGGCGCACGGACCGTATCAGGAGAGCAAGTTGCCAAACAAGAAAGTTGTAGTGCTGCCCGGCGACGACGCCGCGCCCGAGGCGATGGCCGCCACGATGGAAGTGCTGCGCGCGATCGAGTTGCCGATCGATTATTTGGAATTTCCGCCGGGTGAGAAATGGGTGCGCGGCGAGACCGACGCAAGCGCGCGCGCCGCGATCGACGCCTCGGACACGACGCTGTTCGGCTCGACCTCGGGCAAGACGACCTCGATCACCTACCTCCGCTGGGGCAAGCAGACCTTTGCCAACGTGCGCCCGGCGCGGTGGTCGAAGGGTTATCGCAGTCCGATGGCGCGGCCCGAGGGAATCGATTTCGTGATCGTGCGCGAGAACCTGGAAGATTTGTACCTGGGGCTCGAAGGACCGATCGCGAACCTCGCGCCGCTTGCGCCGTACAGCAGGATTCTGCGCGCTCCGCTCGATACCGGAGAGCGCGGAATCTATGCGATCAAGATCATCACCGAGCGCAACACGCGGCGTATCGCCGAGTTCGCCTGCCAGCTCACGCTCAAGCGCAAACGCGCGGGCGGCAAGGGCAAGCTCACCTGCTCCTCGAAATACAACATGCTGCACGAGTCCGACGGCTTGTTCCGCAGGATCGTCGAGGAGACCGCGGCGAAGTATCCCGAGATCAAGTACGAGCAGTTTATCGTCGACGACTTCGCGCGCAGGCTGGTCGCGTCGCCGCACGATCTCGACGTCGTGGTGATGCCGAATCTTTACGGCGATATCTTGTCCGACGCGGCGGCTGGAATTATCGGCGGACTCGGACTCGCGCCGAGCGGATGCTACGGCGAGGATTACGCCTACTTCGAGTCGGTGCACGGCACCGCGCCGGATATCGTCGGCCAGGGGATCATCAATCCGAGCGCCACGATGATGTCGGCGGCGCTGATGCTCGAGTACCTGGGCTTCGACGACGCGGGGCATCGCTTCGACGCGGCAGTGCGCAAGGTTTACGCCGAGGGCAAAGTGCTGACGCCCGACCAGGGCGGGAAGGCGAAAACGATGGAGTTCGCGCGCGCGGTGATCGCGAATTTGTAGAATCATGATCGCGCGATTTTTGGGCAAGGGGATGCCTTGGATTTTTGGAGTTCGGTCAATTTGCGGTGGGTTCGTTTGGTATCTTTTCTAGTGGCTTAAAAAATAAACTCCTTGATTATGCTGCCGAATTTGCATCATTGGGTTCCTTTCAGCAGCTTTTTC
>JBARDN010000254.1:0-6469 GCA_049795175.1 Binataceae bacterium (SeqCode)
GCGTGTCGTAGCGATAAACGATATCGGTCAGATCCTTGTCGTAATAAGTGCCGGTTAATCCGAAGAAATTGTTACGCTTGTAATCTTCCGCGGTAATGACCTTGATCGTTCCGGCTTTCGGAACGCCAGCACGCGGAGGACCGTACGCGAAATGACCGAGGTTGACGAAAACTCCGGGCGACGACCAAGTGTAACCCTTGGCTCCCAAGCTGTTGGCGTCAGCGACGCTGCATGACGAGCAAAGCCCGGTGGCTTCATCGCGCGCTTCGTATAGATAGATGAAACTTGCCTGCAGACCGTTCCCGATCGGCAGCAAGCTTGACAGGCGGATGCCGAATTCGCTGTTGCGCAGCGAGTTCGACGGCTTGTTGCCGAAATTCTGCACCACTTCGTCAAAGAAGGTGCCGCCCGAGAAAAGCATCGGTTTGGCGCCCAGATCAAGAAAGGTCTGGTTGCGGTACGGCTGACCGTTCTGGTTGAAACCGGTCTTGCCGGTTGCGGCCGGAACGATCCACGGGTTGCGCGCGTCGGTGACGTTGACGTTGACTCCAGTACCCTCGAAGTCGCCCGGGATTACAAACGCTTCGATTTCATTGTTCGCGGTCTTCTCGAAATCGGGCAGGATGTAATTGAACTTGATCATCCGCAGGTTCTTGCGCTGATCTTCGGCGGCTTCCGCCCCATAGAAGCCGTGGTAGGTCGAGTCGATCGTGTTGGTGATTTCCGTGCCTGACAGCGCGTCGGCTTCCGACCAGATGACTTCCTGCTTGCCGATACGGGCCGAGAAGTTATCGGTGAAGTTCAACTGCGCATAGTATTCGTGCAGGTCGTCGCGGAAATATTGCTGCTGCAGATCTTGCTGCGAGTACGGCGTCCAGTCGCGATTGGCTTCCGCGCGGCCCCGATCCTTGATCGAGCCGAGCGCGTCGTACCACGGCCGGTAGAACGCGAAGAAGTCCGCATCCTTCAGGAATAGCGTGTCGAAGCGGCCAAGAAATTTGTAGTTCTTGACGAAGTGGTAGTCAGGACGGATATCGCCGAGCTGGCGCATCTCATCCAGATCCCAGTGGTTGAAGTCGAAGCTGCCGCCGTTCTCCGTCGCCGCGGTGCCCGGCACGGCGAGCGTGGTGCCGGGCGTCGGATGCGTCAGCGTGGTCGGGGTTCCGTTGTTGTTGCTCGAGCCTTCGCCCCAGCGCCCTTCCTCCCGGGTTTCGAAAAACCCGAAGACCGAAAAGTCGCCCTGGGTGATGGTCGCCATCGCGGCCGAGGTCCATAGTGTCGCCACTGTAGCGACCGCGGCCACCAGCAGCGTGCGCCAGCGGGCCCGGCGTTGCGAGGTTCTACCGGTCATGAGACTCCTCCTCCACCCGACTCTGTATCCTGTCCCCCAGCGCCGGGCTCTCTCCCTTGGAAGCAGCGTGCGCGGCTACCTGACTCCCCCCAAACTCGGCGGAATAGGGACGCACGCAAAGACCCAAAATTAGGTCTTCGTTAGAGGTAAGGGTTCAATCCGATGGAACATTGGTGTTCCACCTGGAAGATCGATCGTTACGGAGAAAATCGGTGAGGTTCAGTTCACAATTCCCATTGGAAGGCGGGCCGGCTCTCTTCGCGGTAAACGCATTGCAATCCGGTTTTGATCCGGGTCGCCAGGTAGGCGCCGAGCGCAGGATGATGCTGCCGGATCTTCTCGATCGATCGGCGAATCGCGCGGGTGACGTTAAGCCGCGAACGCTGCGCGACCGAGGCAGCTCGCCGGTCGCGTCCGCCCAGACCCACCGCGCGCGCGAGCTCGCGGGTCAAAAACGAAATCTCTTCTTCCAATTCGAAAGCGCGCTCGACATTTCCCTGCGCCTTGGCTTGGTCGAGAAAGCCGCGCAGGTCGCCGAGCCGGCGGCGATAGGCACCCTTCGCGCGCGTGTCGAGCATCTCACCGGCGTCGCCTGAACTATCGGAATGCAGTCCGGCCGCGGAGAGTTCTTCTTCGCTGATACGATGGGTAGGGCGCGCGGCCAAACTCGCGACCACGCCCGACTCACTGCGCATCTCGAGTTCAGTCGCGTGAAACTCGCGGCCGGGATAGCGCAGGAGCTGGGCGATATAGTGCATCCCGCGCGAGTCCTTAAGCCGCATGGTCTCGCCCGCATAGGCAATCGTCCAATACTCGCCCTCGCTGCGGAACCTCGCGCTGGGGAGAGCCGCCGGAACCGGCGCCGCGGACGAAAGCGTCGTCAGACCCAGCCCGTCGGGACCGGTTAGTGCTGACGCGGAATTTTCACCGTCATCTTGGTCATTTTGGGCATTTTGGCCATCTTGATCGCGGCCGTCGCAACGATCATCGTCGCCCAGCGCGTGCGCGATCACGGCCAGCACCGCCGCGCTGTCGCCCAGGTAGGGCAGATGCGTGCTGCCCGCCAACGGCACAAAGTATCCTTGCGGAATTCGCGCGGCCAGCTCGCGGCCCGCCTGGTAAGGAAAAGAGGGATCGTTGATCCGATGGATCACCGTCGTGGGAACATTGAGGCTGGGCAGCAAATCGGCCACGTCTGCCCCATAGACAAAGCCGCTGATCGCTTTGATCACGTTCGCGCCAGTGCTCGCCTGCCGGTACATCGCGGCAATCATTTTCAAAGTCGTGCCGTCGGCATCAGGCGCGTGCAGATCGGCAACCAGCCGCGAGGCCAAGTCCCAGTGATCCGTGATCAGCGCTCGCAGCGCTTCGGGAATTTTCTGGCCCGCCTCAAGATGGTCCGGATCGGCAAAAGTACCGAACAGGATCAACTGGCTCACGCGCTCGGGATGCCGCGCCGCGTATGCGATTGCGAGCGGGCCGCCGACGTCGTAACCGAACAGCGCAAAGCGCTCGAGCTCGAGGTTATCCACCAGCATCTCGAGAATCGCGAGCTCCGAAGCTGTGGAGAATTCGGTGCGCGTCCAATCCGAGAGCCCGCACCCAGGAGAATCGTATCTGACGACGCTGTGATGCCTAGCGATCGATTCGTAGAAGCGGCGAATTGGAGGCGTTTGCCATTCGCCGTCGAGATGACTCAGCCACGGCGCGGTTCGTACGATCGTCGGTCCGGCGCCAACCGTGGAATACGCGATCCGGGTTCCCTGCGGAGCCGTGAAAAATTGAATCCGCTGATCCGTCTGCATCAACACAATCCCACTTCGCTTGCGGCGCGGCTGCTCCAGAAGCAACCGGGAGGAATAAGCCTCGCGCGCAAAACCACCGCATCAACAGATGTTTCGCGGCTCACGCGTCGGCCGCGCGTGGCGCTTATCGGGGTCCTCGGGCAATTATTGTCCCGCTCAGATCCCGACCACCGTCAGCTATGTTCTTCGGTCATCCGGGAAAATCACGGATGCAGCCTGAAGCAGCCCCTTTCATCCAGGGGGTCGTGCAGAACTACAACACGCGTCCCACTCGCCAGCCATGCTTCACCTCGAAACGATCCGAGTCAACTACCGAACGCGCGTTAGGCTGCGAGAGTTCCACGCTCCGCGTGATCCGGCAAGCCACGCAGCTATTTGCTGTATGACGCGCGAGCGGCATCCGAGTTGCGCGCGTTGTGCGAGTTTCGATTGATGACTCCGCGTCCGGCGGGCTAGTCTCAGCACAATCGAGAGGTGACACGATGGACGCAAAGGGCGCAGCGCGCGAACGAGTCGAGCAATCTCGCGGCAAGCTGGTTGACTTGAGCCATCGGATCCATGCGCATCCGGAACTTGGCTTCGAGGAGGAAAAATCCGCGCGCTGGATGTGCGAATATCTGACCGATGCGGGTTTCTCCGTCGAAGCCGGGGTCTGCGGGATGCCGACCGCGTTCGTCGCACGCGCCGGCTCGGGTCCGCTGCACCTCGCGATTTGCGCCGAGTACGATTGCCTGCCCGGAATCGGGCACGCCTGCGGACATAACATCATCGCCGCGATGGCTGCCGGAGCGGGCGCGGCGGCGGCGCGGTTCGCGGACGACCTGGGACTTACGATCAGCGTGATCGGCACGCCGGCCGAGGAGGTTGGTGATTCGAGCGGAAAAATCCTGCTGCTCGAACGCGGAGCTTTCGACGGCGTTCACGCCGCGATGATGACGCACCCGTCGCCGATGGACATGGCGGAGCCGCCGATTATCGCGATCGCGACTTTCGACGTTCACTACACCGGCAAAGAGGCCCACGCCTCGGCCTTTCCCGAGGCAGGCATCAACGCGGCCGACGCACTGACGATCGCGCAGACCTCGATCGGCCTGTTGCGCCAGCATATCGGCCACAACGATCGCGTCCACGGCATCGTCACCCACGGCGGCGACGCACCCAACATAGTGCCCGCGCATACCAGCGCGCGCTACATGGTTCGCGCAAAGAACCTGGGTGAATTGGAACGCATCAGGACCCGGGTCACGAATTGCTTCGAGGCCGGAGCGCTCGCCACCGGGGCTAAACTCGAGATTCGCGGAGGCGGAAAGCCGTACGCCGAGATGGTCCACGATCACGGCCTGGCGATGATTTACCAGCGCAATGCCGAGCAGGCGGGCCGCACATTCCTGAACCTGCCTGGAATGGAACGGGCCGCTGGCTCGACCGACATGGGCAACGTCTCGCGCGCGCTGCCGTCAATTCATCCGATGATCGGCATCAACTCGCTGCCCGCGATCAATCATCAACCGGAATTCACCGCGCACTGCATCAGCGCCGATGCTGACCGCGCCGTATTCGATGGAGCGCTCGCGATGGCGTGGACCATCGCTGACGCTGCGAGTGACACTCCGACTCGCGAGCGGCTGCTCGCGCACAACAATCGCCCGTCGGGCCGCTGAAAATTCGCAGACGCGGCGTTCGGTAAGGCCTATCGCGTGCCGAGCGTGGTCGAGGACGCCGCGGGTGCATTCACGGCGGGCGGCATTTGCGCAGTGTCCTCTCTTATGATCCTCAGCACGAATTTGAACGGCGCGTTAGTGACGGTCACCGCACCCTGATACGGATTGGCGAGTTCCGCGATCGCCATGATCGTGAGCCCAATGAGCAACGCGAAGGTGCTGCTCATCACCGCTTGCGGCCAGAACCGCCGCGAGCCGCAAAAATATGAGAACCCGATCGTGATGATGCATCCGGCGTAGATCACCAGCCACACGACCGACGGAAGATCCTCTTTGTAATAGACGTAGCGAAGCTGGCGCGCGTCGCTGAGCGCATCCATTTCATCCAGGCATTTGGCCAGCACATCGGTCTCGAGCGCGTTGTGCGGGTTGTAGCTGAGCAGCACGTGCCATAGTTGCCCCTCACCATCGAGCGAGCGCTCGAATTCCAGCGTCGCCATCTGATCCCATTCGTGATTCGCCACCTGTTTGGCATAGTCGCCGGCCGCGCGTCCCAGGTCGCCGCGCATCGGCTGCTGAAAGCCCTTGGACAGGCTGTAGAGGTTGGACAGCGCCAGCGCCTCGGCCTGCGCCTTGGTATCGGCACGCTCGAAGCGCTGCCACGCCGCCACGATCACGAATGCCAACACCACGCCATAGAAGGCGCCCACCACGCCGAACGTGTAACCGGCGACTTCTTTATCTTCGCGCAGGATATGCGCGGGCACCAGGCGCCTTACAATAAACAAGCCCAGGATCGTGACGCCCGCGAAAAATACGACCACCACGAATGCCTGCTCGAGCGTTCCCAGTCCGTCGATCAGATCCACCACACACCTCCCCGCGCCCCCTTCATCCTTCCTTGCCGCGCCGCTTATGGTCCGGACGCCGGATACGCGATGAATCGCGCGATCTTCCAGCTTCCGTCCGGTTGACGCCGAAAAATGTCCAGCCCGGTATCTACTACCGTCGATTCCCTGGCTTGATTTTTCTTGCCTACCGTAAGGGTCCAAGTGAGCCTGACGGCGGCCATGTCGCCCGAGACGAGTATTTCGTGAAGTTTCAGATCGTAGTGATACGAAGTCGCGGGGTCGGACAGCGACTTTTTCAGTTGTGCGCACAAGCTACTGTAGCCGGCTTCGGGCTGCCCCTGGTAATTCGAGATCAAATCCGGCGCGAACAGCGAGCACACCCGGCGGGTGTCGCGCCCATTGAACTCTCTGGTCCACTCCTCCAACGCGCCGCGAATCTCACCGCGCGACGAGGCCTCGGGGTCAGCCGCCGCATATGCCGCGCGCGCGAGCGTCGCGAACCACACGCCGGCAATCAGTAGTGCGGTAATCTTCCGGTGTATGCTGATTGCGCGCATCAGCGCCATCGTACTTGATATACGATCATTGTCCAGCCAACCGGCGCGGCGCGGCGCGGCGAATTTGGTATGCTGTAGCCACGAAATGAGCATTGCGAGGAGAACCGACTTGATAAAATGGATCCGGCTTATTCTTTGCCTGTGCTCGATCTCGGCCTGCGGAACCCTCCGGCACGACACTGCCGACCTTCGCGCCGATAACGCCGCGATGACCGCCGCCTCCAAAAAGATCATTATCTCCAAC
>JBARDN010000255.1:0-11086 GCA_049795175.1 Binataceae bacterium (SeqCode)
CGCTGATACTCCGGATCGACGCCCAGAAGATTCAAATAGAGATGCGGCTCGCGGGGATGATTGCGCGCGAGCACGTCCATGAGCTGAACCGAGCGCCTAAGACCGCCCCATCCGACTGCGGAGACGATTCGCGGCACGTTCGGAAACCCGAAGGCCAGAAACGTCGCCATCGAGGTGTAGCCCGCGCCCTCGACCACCGCGGCGCCGACCACCTTGCCGTCGTCGAGGATTCCGAACACCGGTTGTCCCATCCGGCGCTGGATTGAGAGCACGGCGCGAAACAGCCCCGCCAGCCGCGTGGCGCGCGCCGCCGGATCGGTAACCTCGGGCAGAATCGCAATCAGCGGCGGGTCGTTGATGAACGCGCGGCCCAGTGCGACCGCAGCCTGCTCATACTGTTCCGGGAAAATGAACGAGACGCGCGGTATTGAATCCAAAGCCATCGCCGATCACGATACATGATCGGCCGGCCGCAAGCCGCACGCGCACGAGAAATCCTCGCGGCGATCTTAAAGACGAAACTTACCTGAGGCGCCTCGTGCGCGTCCTCCGGTTCACTCGTACATTTGCGAGTCCGATGCGCTCACAGCGCTTGGAAACCTAATCCCAAGGAAGGGATTTGGCAGCGCTATCTTGCTGGCAGTGTTGTAACTGAGATTGATGATCAAGCGATCCGTGTATTGAGGGGAACTGGTGGTGGTCGTGGTAGTTCCGGTGTAGGAAGTAATGGTTACAGTGAGATCGCCACCGTTATTGGTCAGGATCGAAGAGGACAGCATCTGCTCCATTGGAGTGGTCAATGTAACGCTGCCGTTTGGACCCACCACCCCTGGATGCACAGCCGCATAGCGCGCGAGTGCGGATGCTCCCTGGCTGACCGCCAAGGCGGCTTGTCCGATCATTGCGAACTGCACACCGACCACCATCACCATTATTGCGACGGTCGCGACGATCGCGAATTCCACCGCCGCCTGCCCCCGGTTGCGCCAGTTCGCCTGCGGCCACGATCCGGAAATGGGTGCGTCCTCCCTCGAGGCTCCGCCTAAAGATGGGAGTGGACGCCGCGAGCAGTCCATTACGCGCGGATTCTCCTTTGCAGCAGTTCGATTGAACATGATTACTTTCCCGTTTCTAATTGCTCAGCATTGGAACCTGTACAGGTCCAAGTGATGGGGCGCCCGAGCTGGCGAGGGTGTCAGCGACTACCGACTGCACGAAGCATCCGTCGATGTGGGTACTGGTGGTGGTAGCTGGCTCCAAGTACACCTCGGCAAACCCTTCGATAGTCAGGCTGCAGTTCCCAGTGCAGCCGTTGAAATCGACTGCCGGGACTATCACCAGGCACGGATCGCCGGCAGGAATATCGCTCGGGTTGCCGTCGCCGCCGCACGGATCGCTGATAGATGGGCAGGACTTCAGCCGGCCCGACATGGCACTCTTTACGGGGCCGGATTTGCCTTTGTTTCCGGGCTCGGATTGGATAGTGCCGCCGATTTTGAATGAGGCCGACGCGCCGCTCTCGATCGCGCTGCTCAGCGCAGAATCGCCGCCGCCTGATCCACCAGTAGGATCGAGCCATTGCCAATTGCCGGGCGCGAGACCGCCGACAAACTTTGAACCGAAGGACACGGATTGGCCAGGATCAAGATTGGACAGATTGCATGGAGCGGTGCACTGAAGTCCGACCGGGAACAGTCCCTGTGACACGGTGCCCACCGGCCCGCCCGCCCCGGCATTTGCCGTCGCCGAGACAGAATACGTAGTTAGCCCGACCACCTTGCCGAAATAATAAGGAAGCCCGGTTTTTTGGGCCACCACTTGAATGGTCGATGCGTTCGGCTCGGTGATGGTCACGGAGGCGGGGTCTAGGCCGTTGTTGGCGGCGTAGGTGCAGGCCGCTATTTTCGCGGCGTCCGGCAGGCCAGAGCATCCGGCGGCAGCGGTGCCGTCAAAGGTAATACCGCCAGCCATAAAGTTCGCCCCCGCCAGCGCGGCGGCGTCGGCGACCTTTTGCATCTGCTGCCAGTTGACGTACTTCACGGCAACGTCGGTGCCGAGCGCGACCGCGCCCAGCAGGCCTACAAATATGAGCGCAAATAGAACAGCTAGTTGGCCACAGGATCTGCGCAGTAATCTCTTCATGTGGATATATTTGAAGGTTGTTCCACGACCAGAGAACCACCTCTCCTACCGATTCAGACCCCAATGCGGCCGCCCGCCGTCCGGCAACATCGAAGTGTCCTAAAGGCAGCAAGCAGGAAGAATGCCATCGCGATAGAGCTAGTCGGAATGGCCGCTCACCCGAGTATCGTAGAAAGATGGGCCTCGTCGAACTGGGGAAACTGGCCAGATTTCAACAAAAGCGCATTCTTTCGGCTTCGTTTCAGCCCGCAAGAGCCGATCGGCAACGACTACCGCAAATGCTGTTTGCGCTCAAAATTCGTGGCGGCGCCGAAACAATTCATGGCGGCCCTGCAACGCCGAAATTAGCCACAAACCCGTTCACTGGTACATCTGCCAGTCCGACCTGCTCACAGTCCCGAAAACTTAATTCCGGGATTTTCCCGGCTCTATTGGCTTAGCGACGGAACCTGCTCTGCTCCGAGCGCAGGCGCTGACGAGCTTGCGATTGTGTTGGCGGCGATGGCATCGACGAAGCAGCCATCGATGTTCGTGCCGGTGGTGTCGGGTTCGAGGTAAACTTGCGCGAACCCTTCGATAGTCAAGGTGCAGCTACCCTTGCATCCAGTGAAGTCAACTGCGGGAACAACCACCAGGCATGGATCGCCCGCCGGAATATCGGTCGGATTACCGCTGCCGCATGGATCAGCGATCGATGGGCACGACTTTAACCGATTCGCTAAGGCGCTCTTTACCGGTCCGGATTTACCCTTGTTTCCGGGTTCCGATCGGATCGTGCCGCCTACTGAAAATGACGCCGAAGCGCCACTCTCGATGGCAGCGCTCAGCGCGGAATCACCGCCGCCCGATCCTCCGGTGGAATCGAGCCATTGCCAATTACCAGGCGCGAGACCGCCGACAAACTTCGAACCGAAAGATACCGATTGACCGGGATCGAGGTTGGACGAATTGCATGGCGAGTTGCATTGAAGCCCGACCGGGAACAGGCCCTGAGAGACGGTACCGACCGGGCCGCTTGATCCCGCGGTGGCACTCGCCGATACGGCATAGGTGTGAAGTCCGATGGCCTTCGCAAAATAATAGGGGAGCCCGGATTCTTGCGCCACGACATGAATAGTCGTCGCGGTGGGCTCCGTGATAGTCAGCTTGGCGGATGCAAACCCGTTGTCGGCGGCGTAGGTACAGGCCGCTATTTCTGCAGAGTCGGACAAGCCACCGCATCCGGAGGCGGCGGTGCCGCTGAAGGCGTAGCCGCCAAGGTAGTTTGCTCCGGCAAGGGCTGCGGCGTCAGCGACCTTCTGCGCCTGCTGCCAATTGACGTACATCAAGATGACATCGGCGCCGAGAGCGACCGCACCCAGCAGCGCTACGATTGCTAGAGAGAATATAATCGCTATCTGTCCGCGTGGGTTGTTCCGCCCGTAGCTGACTGAGCATGGTTCCATGTTGAATTCCTCGGACTTTTTCCCGGTGCTGCGGTATGGCATCTGGCACCGCTTTCAAATCGGCTCCAACCGTGATTATGCGAGCGCGCAAAACGTCTAAAGGACTTGCAAGCAGGAAAAGTGCCATCTTTAGACGCAATAGAACAAGATTAAGATGATTTATGAAATTCAAAGAGCCAAAATTAGTAAAAGAATGTCGGAAGACAACAGGTTTTTGTTATTCGCGGCTCTAAGTGACCATGTGAAATGCTTCGATGTCGGCCCGAGGGATGTATTCGCGTAGAGGCCAGGATCGTGGCAACACCGAAACAATTGATAGGCGTCACTGCAACGCTTGAACAGTAGCACCGGCGCTCATCAGCGGGTCAGGACGCGGCTTACCGCATCATGCCATCCGTCGAGGAGGCGCGCGCGCTCGTCGGAGCGCATCCGCGGCTCGAAGATTTTGGCACCCCCGTGAAACGCCTCGAGATCGCTTTGTGACGGCCATATCCCGGACGCCATCCCGGCCAGCATCGCGGCACCCAGCGCGGTGGTCTCGGCCATCGCGGGGCGCCGCACAGGCTTGCCCAAGATGTCCGCTTGAAATTGCATCAGGTAGGGATTAGCGGAGGCGCCGCCGTCGGCGCGCAGCTCGGAGATTGGACGGGCAGTGTCGTTCTCCATCGCGACGATCACGTCGAGCACCTGGTAGGCGATACTGTCGAGCGCAGCGCGCACGATATCGGCGCGGGTGGTTCCGCGCGTGATCCCGACAATCGCGCCGCGCGCTGCCGGATCCCAATGGGGGGCGCCGAGCCCCACGAAGGCCGGCACCATATACGGCTGCGAACGGTCGCGGCTCTTGCGCGCGAGTTGCAGACTATCGGGGGCCTTGCGGATAAGCCCCAGCCCGTCGCGCAGCCATTGGATCGCAGCGCCCGCGATAAACACGGAGCCCTCGAGCGCATAGGCGGGTGCGCCTTCGGGGCCGAGCGCGGCGGTCGTCAACAGGCGGCTGTGCGAGGCTACCTGTTCGCGTCCGGTGTTCATCAGCAGGAATGCGCCCGTGCCGTAAGTCGCCTTCGAGTCGCCGGGGTTGACAGCGCCTTGCCCGAAGAGCGCGGATTGCTGATCGCCGATCACCGCCGCGATCGGAATCGCGCGCGGGCCGATGGTTCCCGCCGCCGCTTGCGCCAGCGGACCGCGCGAGCTCACCGGCGCCGGCAGCATCGCGCGCGGGACCTCGAGCATCGCGAGCATCTCGTCGTCCCAATCCAGCCGCGCGAGGTTGAGCAGCATTGTGCGCGAGGCGTTGGTGTAGTCGGTGACGAAATCCGCGCCGCGCGAGAGCCGGAAAATCAGCCATGTGTCGATCGTCCCGAAGCATAGCTCGCCGCGCGCGGCGCGAGCGCGCAGCTCGGGGCGAGCATCGAGCAGCCACTTGAGCTTGGTGCCGGAGAAATAGGGGTCGAGCAGCAGTCCGGTTCGGTGGACGACCTCGCTCTCGCGCTCGCGCATCGCGTCGCAGATCTCGGCGCTGCGGCGGCATTGCCATACGATCGCGCGAGCGACGGGCTTGGCGCTCTTGCGTTCCCATACCACGAAGGTCTCGCGCTGGTTGGTGATTCCGATCCCGCGGATATCGGCGGCCTTTGCGCGCGCCTTCGCGATCGCGGATTTAGACAGCGCGAGGGTGGTGCGGTAGATCTCTTCGGGGTCGTGCTCGACCCATCCGGGGCGCGGGTAGAACTGGCGAATCTCGCGGTAGGCGCGTCCGCGGATTTTGCCGCGCGCATCGATCACGAACACAGTGGTGCCGGTGGTTCCCTGGTCGATTGTGAGGATGAGTTCAGCCATCGCACGCACCTCGAGCATCGAGCGCCCTTGTAGCGTGCGCGGAGCAGGCCGGGCAATGGGGGAGCAATAACCGGAGAAGGCGGTCACGAAGACACCAAGACACTAGGAAGATTTATTTGTGCCTTCGGGTCTTGGCGGCCGGTTGATTTTTCCGCAGTGGCATAATGCAACCTGCTTGCGTCGCGGCTAGTCCGGCGACATGATAGGCGCGCTTGGCGATGGGCCTCTTTCAGGAGCCGATTGGTATGACTGAACTGGTGGAAAAAAAAGAGGACCTGATACGCTATTTCGAGTCGGGATCGAAGCCGCCCGAACAGTGGCGGGTGGGCTCCGAATACGAAAAAGTCGCGGTCTCGGCGCACGATGGACGCGCTCTGCCCTTCTCCGGACCGGCCGGTGTCGAGGCGATCCTCAAGCTCCTGGTCGAGCGCCACGGCTACGAGCCCGAAGACGAGCACGGCAGGATTCTCGCGCTTAAAACTCCGCACGCCTCGATCACGATCGAACCGGGCGGCCAGATCGAGCTCTCGGGCGAGCAGTGCGAGACGATCCACTGCGCGTACAAGGAATTCTCGGAGCATCACGAGCAGTTGGTTGACGCCGCACGCGAAATCGGCGGCGCGATCCTTGGCCTTGGGATGCAGCCAATCAGCAAGTTCGACGAAATCGAGCTCCTGCCCAAGGCCCGCTACCACATCATGTATCCGTACATGGCGCGCAAGGGGACGCTCGGCCAGCGAATGATGAAGCAGACCGCGGGAGTGCAGTCGAACCTGGACTACAAGAGCGAAGCCGACGCGATGCGCAAGCTGCGCGTCAGCATGGGAATCGTGCCGCTTCTCTACGCGATCTTTGCCAATTCTCCGGTGTGCGACGGCGGGCTGAACGGCTACCAGAGCTTTCGCGGACATATCTGGAGCGACACCGATCGCGAGCGTTGCGGAACCCCCGAGTTCACCCTGCGCGAGGATTCATCGTTCGACGACTACGCCGAGTACGCGCTCGATGTGCCGATGTATTTTCTTATCCGCAATCACGAATATATCGATCTGACCCGGCCTCCCGGCATCACTTTTCGCCGCTATATGAAAGACGGATGGAACGGGCAGCGCGCGAGCCTCGAGGACTGGGCGAATCATCTGACTACGATTTTTACCGAGGTGCGGCTCAAGAGCTATATCGAGATTCGCACCGCCGACAGCCAGCCGCCGGCCCTGATGCTCGCGTTGCCGGCGTTGCTCAAGGGGATTCTGTATAGCGACGATTGCCTGGACGGCGCGTGGGACTTGGTGAAGCGATGGACCTATAGCGAGCGGCTGGAGCTTACCGATGCGGCGCAACGGATCGGGCTCGAGGCAAGGGCCGGGCGCCAGCGGCTGAGTGAGATCGCAAACGAGCTGCTCAAGATCGCGGCCACCGGCCTCGAGCGCGCACACGGATTGAATAATCGCGGCCAGGATGAGAGCATCTATCTGTTCCGCACGATGGAGATGGTTCATCATGGGGTAACCCCGGCGAGCCTCACGATCGCGCAGTGGAAGGGGCAGTGGAACTACGACGTGCGGCGGATGGTTGAGGGCACGTCCTATGAAGCGCGGGCGCTGAAGTAATGGAATTCAGGCTCAACCAACGTCATCTGGTTGCAATAAATTTTCTGTTGATTGTGGCGATCGCGTTTTTCGCCGCGCACGCGGTCAACCAGTTCATCGCACAGAGCATGGCGACCAATCCGGCGCCCGCGATGGCCGGGCCCAGGCTTCATGACGGTGCGATCCATGGACGCGATTTCTACGAATCTATCGTCAAGCGGGACGTGTTCAATCTGGTTCCGCAAGCGCCGCGCGCCGAGCCGGCGCTAACCGCGATCGATCTGCATCTGAAACTGCTCGGCACTTCCACCGCGGTGAACCAGGGACCGTTCGCGATCGTCGAGGACCAGCAGGGCGAGCAGTCGTTGTATCACGTGGACGACGACATTCCCGACGCGGGCCGGCTGGTCTCGATCGAAAAGAACCGCGCGATTATCCAGCACGGAACCCAGCGCGTCGCGATCGAAATCCCCAAAGACGACATGCCCGACGGAGTCAAGGCGCCGGCGCGGCCCGCACAGCGTCAGGGCTTGCGCGCGCTGGGCGTCATGCGCGGGCTTAGGGGTGCGGGCGCCGCCAAGGCGGACAATCCGATGCCCGATATCGATGTCGACGACGAAGGGGACAACAAGTACGGCCTCAAGCGCACCGACGTTCGCGTCGCACTGTCTCATTCCGGCGAGCTCGCCACCCAAATCAAGGCGACTCCGAACATGGATGGCAACACGCAGAACGGCTACTCGCTTACCCAGATTGAATCCGGCTCGCTGTTCGACGACCTGGGGCTCGAGGACGGCGACGTGCTGACGGCGATCAACGGGCGTCCGGTAAACAATCCCGCGGTCGCGGCCGGGATGCTCGCGACGCTGCAAATGCGCCCCTCGATCGACGTAACGGTCCAGCGCGACGGCCATCCGGTAGAACTTCACTACGACATTCACTGAGCGATGGAAGTACGCGCGGCATTGGCAAGCGAGCGCGACGAGGTACTCGACCTCCTGTCGCTGTGGTACGGCGATCGCGCGTTTTTCGAGCGCTACAACCGCCGCGATCCGAAGTACCGCGACGCACTGTGCCTGGTCGCGCGCGAGGGCGGCGCGCTAGTCTCGACCGTCCAGATTTTCGACCGCACGATCAAGCTCGACGGCGCCGCGGTTCCGATGGGCGGCATCGGCAGCGTCTTCACGCGCGAGGACCATCGCCACCAACGCGTCGCTTCGGCGCTGATGCGGCTGGCGGTGCAGACGCTCGAGCGCGAAGGCTTCGAGGTCTCACTGCTGTTCGCCGAGCGGCTGACATTCTACAACCAGTTCGGATGGCGCGAAGTCGGGCGCAAGTTCGGCGTGCTCGCCAACGCGGCGCGCCTTCAGACTTCATCCGGAATAGAGATTGACGTTTTTGATTTCGAGCGCGATTTGCCCGAGGTCGCGGCGATTCATCGCGCATACACCGGCCGCTTCAACGTCAGCGTAATCCGCGACCAGAGCGATTGGCGCGCCAACTATTCGTTCGCCGGCAATCAGCCGATGCATCCAGGCGAAGGCTCGGAGGAATATTTCGTGCTGGCACGCAGTGCCGGAAAGATAAGGGCCTACGCGCGCGCGATTCACCTCTACGGCGTCACGATGGTGATGGAATACGGCTATCTGCCCGGCGATGCGCAGTCGGAAAGCGCACTGTTCGCGCTCTTGCGGCATCTGGCGGAGACCGCGCAGGAGCTGACGCCCTCGCAGCGCCTGATTGGCGACCATCGCCGCGCCGCACGGCTGCGGGGAGGCTCGGGCGCGACCGCGGCGACCGGGGCCATCGTCACGCACACGGCGCACGACCGGGCGCTCGAGGATCACCTGGCGGCGGCAGGCGCGCCGATCATGCATCACAACGACAACAACTACATGTGGCGGATTATCGCGCCCGATAAGCTCGCGGCGCGGCTCGAGACGACGCCCGAAGCAGCTACCTCGCGCGCGTTTGCGCTCTTCGCCGACGACCACTCGCTCTTCTGGACCGCGGACCGCTTCTAATCGCCCGCGCGGCAGCCACGCGCGCGGGAATGACAACGCTGGCGCGCGGTGCGCAGGCTTGCTCATCGGTGCGCGAAAGCGGATCGTGGTTGCGGACGCTGAGGCAGGAGGTGGTGGGATGAGGGACGCTGGGTGGCCGCGCCGTTCGGCGCTTGATGCCGAGTCCGTTTATCGATTCGTAGTTTCCATGGTCGTGATTTTGGCCGCGATAACTCTCGCGCCGAACTTTTCGCTCGCTGCGCATCATCGCAACCCCAAATACTCATCCGCTCCCGCCGCCGCCGCGACTCCCGAGTCGTACGCCGAAGCCTGCGTGATGGAACCGACGACCGGCACAATCATCTTCGAGAAAAATGATCATCAGCCGTGGCCGACCGCGTCGCTGGCGAAGATGATGCTGATGCTGATCGTCGCGGAAAAAATTCATGACGGCAGCCTCAAGCCGACCGACCGGATCACCACTTCGGCCAAGGCCTCCAAGATGGGCGGCTCGCAGGTCTATCTGAAGGAAGGAGAAACTTTTTCGCTGGACGACATGATGAAGGCGGTCGTCGTGCACTCGGCCAACGACGCCTCGACTGCAGTGGCGGAATACGTGGCGGGATCGACCGACGCGTTCGTCCAGATGATGAACGCGCAGGCGGCCAAGCTCGGGATGAAAGATAGCCACTACTATTCCGTGCACGGATTGCCGCCGGCCCGTGGCGAACAGCCCGACGTCGCGAGCGCGTATGACCAGGCGTTGCTCGCGCGCGCGCTGCTCAAATATCCGGAAGTGCTCCGGTGGTCGTCGATCGACACGGCGCCGTTTCGCGGCGGAACCTTCGTGCTGCGCAACACCAATCATCTGGTGCGCACTTTTCCGGGATGCGACGGGCTCAAAACCGGCTTCTATGACAAGGCGGGTTTCAATGTCGTCGCGACGGCGAAGCGCGGCAACTTGAGGCTGATCGCAGTCGTGCTCGGCACGCCGCACAAGCTGACCAATTTCAAAGAAGCCGCCGAAATGATGGCGAACGGATTTGCGCAGTACGAGATGCATCCGGTAGCGAGCAAAGGCTCGGCCGCTCCTGGAGCGATCGCGGTGACGGGCGGATCGGTGGCGAGTATCAAGCCGATCTTCGCAGGCGATGCCGCCGTATTCACCCGCCGCGACGAGGCGGCCAAAGCCGTCGAGCTCGACTATAACCTGCCGCCGGAAGTCGCCGCTCCGCTCAAGGCGGGACAGCAGATCGGGACCGCGCAAGTGATGCAGGACGGCAAGGCGACCTGCACGATCGCGCTGGTGGCTCCGGTCGACGTCCCCAAGAGAAGCGGTGGTGTCGTGGGCAGGATTCTGGGCAAATTGTAGAGTCCGGCGCCGCATAGCAAATCTCGATCGCGGGGACTTAAGGGCGCTGGGCGGACAACCAATCGATGCTGACGCGCCGCAATCTGATAATCGCCGCCGTCGCAATATTGATCTTGTGGACGGCCGCGTTCCTGGCCTTGCACCTCGGACAGATTCATCATGACCGTTTGCCCTACGACCTGAGCGCGGAATATCCGCCCGGTAAGGCATTCAAGCCGGGGGAGGTTTACGCCTCAATGCTGGCGGCAATCGTTGACCACGAGCTGCATTCGGGGTTCGGATGGCGTCCCAACGATCTTTTCTTTTGGGGGCCGCACCTGATGGCGGACAACAACGCGAATCGCCAGATCGGAATTATCATGGCGGTGCGCGAGACCAGCCGCGTGTTCAAAGACAGCCTGACCAAAGTCTCGTCCAACCAGTTCGACCAGAACCTGGTCATCGCCGACACTGATTTCCGCAATGACGCGACGCGCTGGGCGCTGCCCTCGACCGAACGAAAATATGAAGACGGCGTCAAGCATATGCACATGTATGTGGACGGCCTGCGCGCGAATCCGGAAACCTCACGCGAGCTCAATCAGCGCGCGGTCGAGCTGGTGCGCCTGTTCCAGATCTGGACCGATCTTCTGGGCGACGCGCATTCGATGCTATATCGCACGGTTCAGGATGACGGCACCCCCGTCCACACCTGGG
>JBARDN010000256.1:0-2304 GCA_049795175.1 Binataceae bacterium (SeqCode)
CTCATGTGCAGGTAGGCGCGGCGCACCGCGACCAGGCGGCGGAGCTCCTTAAGCGGCTCGCGATGGTCATCGACGCGGAGATCGAAAATCCTGTCCACCCACGGCCTGCCGGTCGAATGCGCATCGACGATCAGCAGCGCGGAGGATTGCATCCCGCGGATATCGCCGCCTTCGGCCTCGGCCGCGTCCAGCGCCGCGAGCATCCGATCGACCAGCTCGCCGCGCGAATCGGCGAACACCCGCGCCATCGCGGGCCACACGGTCTCGCGCAGCATCATGTTTGCCTGCACCGAGAATTGGTCGCCGAGGATATGCCCCGCAGGCTTGATCGCGTGAGCGCCGGTGTGCGCCGCGACTGCGCCGCGCGCATCGACCATCGCGACTTGCCGAAGCTCGCGCCGATCGTCGGCGGCAAGCAGTCCGCGCAACGTTTCGGACGCGCTCTTGCCGGTCCGCATCAAGTCGAGGCCGAGCGCGCCGTACGACGGCTCTCCGATAGATTGGGTCGCGACCGCGCCGACGCCGGCCTCGGCCCACGTCACCACGGTGCCGACCGAGAAGTAATGCGACTGCACCGCGACGCCCATCTGGCCGGTGGCGGGGTCGCGCGCGACGATCGAGTAGGTGTGAATCAGCGGAGCATCGATTGTGAGCGAAGGCATAGGCACTTTCCTCGAGCGTCAAGATTAGACAGCATCGGCGGTAATTGCACGAAGTAGATGTTAGATTGAAGCACCGCCAGGAGGAACTGTTATGCCCACGACTCATCCGATTCGATTTGGAATTCAGACCGGGCAGCAAAACGTGTCGTACGAAGAAATCCGCGACTTGTGGAGCAAAGCCGACGGATGGGGTTACGACTCGCTGTGGGTGTTCGATCATTTCTATCCGATCTTCGTGCCCGATCCGACCGGGCCGTGCATGGAAGGATGGACGCTGCTTTCCGCGCTCAGTCAGCACACCACGCGCGCGCGCATCGGCGCTCTGGTCAACGGCAACACCTATCGCAACCCGTGCGTGCTGGCGAAGATGGCGGCGACGCTCGATGTCATCTCGGGTGGCAGGCTGAATCTCGGGATCGGCGCAGGATGGTACGAACTCGAGCATCAGAGTTTCGGAATCGATTTCAAGACTATCCCCGGCCGCCTGGGCACGCTGGATGAATCGATCAAGATCATCAAGGGGATGTTCACGCAGGAGAAGACCAGCCTCGACGGGCGGCATTACAAGGTGAAGGACGCGGTCTGCAATCCGAAGCCGATCACGAAACCGCATCCCCCGATCATGGTCGGCGGCCAGGGCGAGAAGACACTGCTCAAGCTGGTCGCGCGCCACGCCGACATGTGGAACGCGTCGGGCAGCGCGGAACGGATGGCGCATCTGGTAAACGTGATCGAGCGCCACGGCGACACCGAGGGACGCGATACCGACGAGATCGAGAAAACCGTGATGATTTGGCAGTGCTACCGGGCGTCGAAAGATCGCGAGCAGATGGTGACGCAACTGGTCGGGATGATGAATGGGATCAAGCCCGAGGAGGCGCGCGCGCAAATCATGATCGGCAACAAGGACGAATGCCTCGACACGATCGAACGTTATCGCAAGGCGGGCGTGACGCACTTCATCTTCACGCAGATGGCGCCGTATCAGGTGGATGAGGTCCAGCGTTTCGCCGAGGAAGTGATTCCCGCGGTGCGCGGAAGGTAGCGCTTGGGCGCAGGCGCCACTGATTTTTTCGGAGGCATCTGGATTTTTGTGCTCCGCATATCGCGATAGTAGCAAACTGAAACTTGTCGGTTGCCTGCATCTGGGCGATGGCTTATAAGGACCGAAGGATGGCCTTCGCAGAGCTTGCCGCTATATCTTCCGCTCGCTCGGCCGCATCGATTCGGCCCGTGCTGGACCGCGCGCTCGGCGGCGCACGCTTGTCCGAGGCCGACGCGATCCTATTGATCGATTGCCCCGCGCGCGAGCTCGACGATCTGCTCGCTGCTGCCGGAGAGCTGCGCGACCGCGGCAAGGGCCGCGCAATCAGCTACTCGCGCAAAGTTTTTCTGCCGATCACAAATTTGTGCCGCGACCGCTGCACCTACTGCACCTTTCGTAAGGATCCCGGCGACCCCGGCGCATGGACGATGATGCCCGACGAGATCGCCGAGTGGTCGCGCCGCGGACACGAGCTCGGATGCAAGGAAGCGCTGATGTGCCTGGGCGACAAGCCCGAAGTCGCGTTCAAGGAATATCGCGCGACGCTCGACACGCTCGGCGTGCGCTCGACGATCGAGTACGTCGGGCGCGCATGCG
>JBARDN010000257.1:0-1876 GCA_049795175.1 Binataceae bacterium (SeqCode)
GCGCTCTCAGCGGGCGCCGCGGTTCATTGCGGCTAGCGCCTCGGCCATCTCGCCCATCGCTTTTTTCACCGATGGACGGGTCTGCACGTGGGTCCACCATGCGGCGACCTTCGGACGTCCTTCCAGCGGAGGCTTGGCGCCGAACATCCCGAGCAGATTCACCGTGAAGAAGATCGTCGGGGCGAGCGCGCAATCGGCCAGCGTGAAATCCGCGCCGCACGCGAAACCGCCGTCGGCAAGCATCTTGTCGAGCTGATCAAGGCGCAGGTTCACGTCACTGAGCTTTTCATTGACGACTTTGTCGTCGCGCGTTTTGGGGTTCATCTGTCCGAACAGCGCGCGCACCGGAGGTTCGAGATACAGGTCGTGAAAGCGCGTGAACGCGCGCACGCGTGCGCGGCCCTCCGGAGTTTTGGGCAGCAACGCAGGAGTGGGAAACTTGTCCTCGAGATATTCGTTGATCACCTCGCTCTCGGCGATTATCACGCCGTCGGCATCCAGCGTGGGGGTTTTGCCCAGCGGATTGATCTTCAGATACTCCGGCGACTTCAGGTCGTTGTTCGGGATCGGCGCGATCTCGATAGGAACGTTCTTGTCGTAAATCGCGATCCGGCATTTGGTCGCGAAGTTGGAAAGATTCATGTTGTAAAGCTTCATCAGTCCGCTCCTCGTGTGCGGGTTAGCAAAACCCGCTTATCGCAGAGCGAAAGCCGCGACGCAAGCCGCGATCAGGTGCCGCCTTCGGTTTGCTTGACGATGAAGATGACGGACTCGGCGAAGTCGTCGGGATGCTCGAGTTGAGGAAACGGTCCCGAGGTTTTGAACACGACGGTCGCGGAGCCGGGCAACGAGGCGTGCAGCGCCTCCGCTTCGTGGGTGGTGTAATAGGGATTCTTCGCGCCCCACAAAATGATCGTCAGCGTGTTGAAAATCTGCCCGATCCTGGAACGAATGTGCGCTTCGTCCTTCGGCACCGAATTCAGCATGTCGGTCTGCGCGGGCAGGTCGTCGGCCAGCGCCGCCAGCATCCGCTGATTCATGAAGTCGGGCATCGGCGGCAAATCGAAAAAGCTCTGCGCGATATAGTTCCCGACCGCGTCGGGCGTCGTCGGGATCATCCCTTTGCGCAAGCGCGCGGCGCCCGCAGCCCCGAACATCCCGCCTGAAACCAGAATCAATCGCTCGACCTTGTCCGGATGCTCGACCGCGTAATAGAGCGCGACATCGGCGCCCAGGTCGGAGCCCACGAGGTTGATATGCTCGAGCTTGAGCTTGTCGATCAGTTGCGCGAGTGCGCCGGCCTGGTACGCGATCGAATAGTCGATCTGCTTATGTTCCGATCCCGCGAAGCCGTACAGATTGGGCGCGACGACCTTGTAGTGCGCGTCCGCGATCGGGCTCATCACACCGCGCCAGACCAGCGCCGCGTTGGGGCCGAGTCCGTGGACCATCACCACCGGATCCTGATCCCAATAGCCGCCCGTGATGTAATACGTCATCAGGCCGTCGTCGAGCGCGATCTCGTTTTCGGTGACGCCCGACCATGCAAGCCGCGTCTGCTGAATCCATCTGAGCGTGCCGATTGGCTTCAGGTAAATGGCGGCGCCGGCGATGCCCAGGAAGATCGCGCATAGCGGTCCGACGATATTGATCCATGCGTGGCGCCTAATCGGCGTGGCGCTCAGTTCGCCGCGGACTTGCGCCTCGGATTTTACAGGGGTGGGCTCAGGCACTTGCCTCTCCGCCGGGCGCGCGGACGGGGCGCCTCGGCAGGATAGATTCTAGACTGGATCGTTCCGTTCTTGCGCGGCCTAATTCGCGGGCGGCGCGGAACTCGCGGCGGACGGCGCCGCGGCGGCGGTGGACGGCGCGGAAG
>JBARDN010000258.1:0-3213 GCA_049795175.1 Binataceae bacterium (SeqCode)
AGCCTGTGGTCCTCGAAGAGCTGATCGGCCAGATTAGCAGCGGCTCGCGCGCGATCATGGGCGTGATGCTCGAAAGCAACCTCGAGGCGGGCAACCAGTCGCTCGACGGCGGCCGCGCCTCGCTCAAATACGGTGTCTCGGTCACCGATCCCTGCATCGATTGGCCGACTACCGAGCGCCACCTCCGCGCCGCCGCCGCCAACCTCGCGCACTCTAGCGCGTCCACCACAGCCTCCGCAGTATCCTGAAACGTACTGACCGCCGCTAGCGAGAAAATCCGCATTTGCCACGGAGCCGAGGCGTGCAGGTTCCTACCTTGATCAATACAAATTCATGACCTGCAGCGTCTCATTCGTTGCACATATGCAACATCGCCGGCGGATTTGGGCAGTTTCAAGCGGCATGACGCTTGCTCGATTGTTCTGATTCTCAGGGGAGGGGCGAGGTGAAGGGGCAGAGCGCTGCGCCTTGGTATACGGAGGGGCCGAATACTCCGGGCGGCAGAATCGCTGAGTGCGGACGGCCCAGTGCGCTCCCGTCATGGGTGCTGTTCGCGGCAGAGGTGGTCACGCCGGCAATCGCGCGAATGCCGGGGCGCCTTGCCTTTCATCGCTTTGCCTTCTCCGATGACGGGACAAATCTCGGCAATCAATATCTCGCCACGCGCGGTTTCCGTCCGACTGTCGAGCTGTATCACTACCGCGCGTTTTCGCGGAACCGCGAAGCGACAGTCACGAATCCGCATGCTATTGCAAGTGAAGCTGAGGGCGGAGAATGAGTCTTCACGCTCCGTCACCGCGGGTGCGCTGGGGCCTGTTCGCTATCCTGGCGGTCGAGCTAGTCGCGCTTACTGCTTTCGATCTCCCCGGAGAACTGGACTTCAGTTCCATTCCATTCTGCGACGCAGGAGCCAACCTTTCGCTTCAATACCTCATCTCGCATGGATATAGACCAACAATAGATTTTGCCTATCTTTACGGGCTGCTGCCCGTGCTCCTCGGGCGACTATGGTTCACCATTGCCGGGCTTACGCCATTTGCAAATCAAGCTCTCCTCTTATTGTGCGGATTGGGAATGGCATTTGCCTTTGCGAGGATAGCCGCCGCGCTTCGCATCCACCAGATAGCAGTTGCGGTCTTGATCGTCACCTTATGGTTCAGTATTCACCCTGATTACCCTGCACTCGCGCAGGCATTAGAAGCGTTGCTGCTCGCTCTGGCACTGTCTGAACAGGCGGTGCAGCACAGACAGTTCGCGCTTGCTCTCATAACCGCTGCGGTTTTTACAAAGCCGAGTATGGCTTATGTGTACGGAGCATTACTTGTCGTCATTTGGTTCGCCAGAACGCCGACGGAATCGAGGCGATCCCGATTCCTGCCTGAGGTCGGAATTCCTGTGGGAATCACGGCGGCCGGGTGCGTGATCGTGTTGTCGGCCTTTTATGGACCCATGGCGTTGATTCGCACTGTTCTTCCCCTTGAAGGAGCGTCCACATACCGGATCCAGCACTTCGGCTTTTTCACGGGATCGGGAAGAGCATTTTGGAACCCGCCTCACGATTTTTTGATGCTATATGTATTCGGACCGGCAGGAATTTGGATTACCGCGACTATATTTCTGGCTTGTGCGACGATCGGGGTGGCTTATCGATTTTGGGCTCGCTCGAAGGAGCAAGACTCTGCGACTCCTATTCGCGACGAGATCATCTTTACTTGTTTTGTACTGCATGTTGCGTTCGTCTGTCTTTTCTTCGGTAATCAGTGGTCATGGTTTTACTATTCATACTTTTTGATTATCGGAGTCGTTGCGGCCGTTGATACCGGACCCGTCGCGCGACGGGCTGGTATCGCGATTTGCATCATCGGTGCGGTCTCAGGATTTGGCGTCTCGCATGCGGTCTATCATTTGTGGAAAACGGACGAGGTCACAGCCGTTACCGCGGGTATGTATTCGCAACCGCCCGAGGCAACCGAATGGAGTCACGTTCTCGACATGACGCGGGGGCATCGCACCACGATTCTGGATACCAAGGGCGCGGCGGAACTGATGTTTCCAGGGTTTCAACCGCCCGTCAGCCTGTATCTCGATCCGGGATTGATGCTGCAATCTGAAATCGATCGCAAAGTTCGGCAACTCCAAGATTCTGACATGGTGGTCGTGCCGCTTGGTCCGGTTACCTGCGGCGGAATTCCTCGCGCGCCGGAGATTTACGACGCGATGTGCAGTTTCGACCTGATTTTTCGCGGTAGCTATTTTGATGTTTATCGCCATCGCAAGATAGCTGCCGTTTCGCTGAGCTCCTGAAGATGCCACGCGGCTACCGCCTAGCACTCTTCCCCGCAATATCGCGCGGCGTGTTCGCGGCGATTATATTTTGTTCCTTGTCGTACCTGATATTCGGACGCGAGTTGAGCGCGGGACTGACTACTCGTTACATCGGCTTCCGCACTAGCACCGACCCGTCCGCATTCTTCTGGTTTATCGCATGGTGGCCGTACGCGATGAGCCGTCATCTCAATCCTCTATTCACCAGCCTGTTGTGGGCGCCTTCGGGCACCAGCCTCGCTTGGGCGACGCCGATCCCATTTCCGTCGCTCATAGCCGCACCTGTCACGCGCCTGCTCGGTCCTATTGCCGCGTACAACGTGCTGTGCCTCACCGCGCCGCCCGCGGCGGCCTTTTCCAGCTATCTGCTATGCCGCTTCATCACCGCGAAATTCTGGCCGTCGATTCTGGGTGGACTGATATTCGGATTTTCACCTTACATGCTCGGCCAGATGCTGGCGCACGTCGATTTGCTGATGGTTTTCCCGGTTCCTTTGGCGACGCTCGCGGCGCTCAAATTTTTCGCTGGCGAAATTCGGGCGCGTACCTACATAGCGGGTTTGGCCGTCTTGCTGGTCGTTCAATTCCTGTGCTTTCCGGAACTCTTCGCGGGGATGGCAGTCTTCGGCGCGATCGCATTCGCGATCGCGTTTTGCGTGTGGCCCGAGCGTCAACGCATTGTGGCGATGATTCCGCCGACCGCGGCCGCATTCGCCGCTGCCGGCGCGATCCTGTCGCCGTATCTGTACGCGATGCTGGCGGGCGGAGTTCCGCGTGGGCCGATTTATCCGCCAGATTTTTATTCCGCGGACTTGTTGAGCCTGGTCGTGCCAGCGCGTTTCAACTGGCTGGGAACCATGAACTGGTCCCGTGCGATCAACGGCACCT
>JBARDN010000259.1:0-5279 GCA_049795175.1 Binataceae bacterium (SeqCode)
GTCCGCCGCGGAACCCGGTCTTCTTGAATCCCGCGACGAACACCTGAAAATCCTCGTCGGTCAGAAACGCTCCGTGCGGACCGTCGGCGAGCCGATCGAGAATCCCGCCGCCCGCCGGTCCGAACACGCCCGGCACGGTGTTACGCAGCGCGGCCGGATCGATCTTCGGCGGATCCTGGTAGAAGCCGCGCAGCGTGCGCGCGACGTCGCGTTCGAGCTCCGCCTCCGCGACTCCCGGCGTCTGGAAATACAGGATGTAGTGAAAATTGCCCGCCGCCATCGCCGTCATCATCTCGGTCGGCTTCATCGGTCCGCGCGGCAGGAACGGAGTGTTAATCCCGATCACGCGCTCGATTCGCGCCGGATGCATCATCGCGGCGTTCCATGCGGTCATCCCGCCCCAGTCGTGCCCGACGATAACGCAGCGCGGAATCTTGAGCGCGTCGAGCATCCCGATTATGTCGCCGACGATCTGCTTCTGCGTGTAAGCCTCGATCGCCGCCGGACAATCGGTGTCGCCGTAGCCGCGCTGGTCGGGCGCAATTGCGCGGAAGCCCGCATCCGCCAAGGCCTTCAGTTGATGCCGCCACGAGTACCACAGCTCCGGAAAGCCGTGGCACATGACGATCGGGAACCCCGCGCCGGCCTCGGCGACGTGCATGCGAATCCCGTTGGTGTTTACGTAGTGATGCTTGATCTCGGCCATCGAAGTGGTCCTCCGATTAAGTGGGCGTCTGTGAATCGCGAACGGTCATTCTGATATTATCTTCAATTCAGCCCTTCAGTCTGTCATTCCCGCGCGTGGCTGCCGCGTGAGAAATCCCTTTCTTGCGCCTGGGCTCACATGCTACTCGGTTCTTGGACGCCTCGGAATTCCTCGCGCGCGGCAGCCGGAGCCTGCCGAAGGGCGCGCAGGAATGACAATCAACTTTGGAGCCGCGATTTTCAAACCCTAGGTTTGACATTCGATGGCGCGTCGCTCTATCGTCATGTGTTAACCCATAATATACTTTTTGTAGACCGGAGGTCCTTCACATGAGTCGTGACTTTGAATTCAAAGCGTTGCTGCGTGCGTACCGCAGCGGAATTATCGGAGAACAGACGTTCGAGGCCGAGGTTGCGGCGCTCGAGAAATCCGCGACCGGCATGAACGGCAACGGCTCCGGCGGCTTTCACGCTTTCGGTAAAAGCTACAAGAGCGAGCGCGCCGCGGTGGTGAGCTTCCTCGACAAGGTCCGCGCGGGCGAGGCCAATGGCGGAGAGGCGTTCGCCGCATGGGCTGAGGTCTGCACCACTGATTGCATCCGCTCGGGAATCCGCATGGTCGCCGAGCGCGAGGCTTATCATTCGCGCGTCTTCGCGCAGCGTCTGGCAGAGCTTGGCGGCGAGCAGCGCGCCACCGTCACCGAAGAGGGGCGCAAGTTCACCGCCTACCTGGGCGACCGCCGCGTCCCCGACACCGAGAAGCTTCTGAAGTTCGTTGACCGTGTGGGCAAGCCCGAAGACGCAATCAAACCGATCTGCGAATTCGCCGCGCTGCTCAAGGAAGACATGGGAACCAAGGAAGCGCTGCGCCTGTTCGCGGAAGACGAGCTTTCGACCGCGAAATGGCTCTACGAATCCTGCGCCGCGCTCAACGCGCCGGCCACGGAAAAATCGCCCGAGCGCCGCGCCTCGATGTAATTTTTTCTGCGTTGACGAACCAACGAGCGGGGTCCAAACGGACCCCGCTCGTTTTTCTACTCGTGCAGGAACTAGGGGGATCCTGTGGTGGACAGCGATTACATCATCTACGTCGACGAGAGTGGCGATCAGAGTCTCGTCTCAATCAATTCTCAGTATCCGGCATTCGTCTTGGCATGCGCGGTCATTCACAAGAATCGGTACCTCACCATGGTGAGCGATCTGCTGTCCTTGAAGTTTTACACCTTCGGACATGACCAGATCGTCATTCACGAGCGCGAGATTCGAAAAAGGTTGAATGACTTTGCATTCTTGCATGATCCCTCGCGAGCCCTCCAATTCCTGACCGATATCACGATGTTCGTCCAAAATGCTCAGTTTACGCTGATTGCGGCAGTGGTTCATAAGACTCGCCTAGTGGTTCAATACAGATTTCCTGAAGATCCGTATGCGATCGCGCTTCTGTTTTGCTTGGAGCGCGCTTTCGGCTTTCTGAAGGATTGTGGTCAAGAAGAACGCAGGACGTTTTTCATCGTAGAAAGTCGTGGCCGTAAAGAAGATCGTGATTTGGAGCTGACATTTAGGCGAATTTGTGCGGGCGCGAACATGTGGAAATGCACGCTACCGTTTGAGGTCAAATTCTCTCACAAGCAATGCAACTCAACGGGCATGCAGTTAGCTGACCTGATCGCCCGCCCCATTGGCCAAGAGGTATTGAATCCTGGATCTCAAGCCAGAATCTATCCGATCATCGCATCCAAATTTCGAACGAGTACTGGCGGCAATATCTCAGGGTGGGGACTGAAAGTGTTTCCTTAAAAAGCGAAAGGCCTCGGTCGCCCGAGGCCAGACGCCGGTCGAGAATCCCGGCCCACTTAGACAAACAACTTAACAAGTCATATTTGGCAAGTCAACTCTTCGCACTGAGACTGTCAAACACCACAGGTCGCAATCGAGCGCCAGACGCGTGCTCGATCGTTACCGCCTAATGCGCTGACGGCGCGGATGCGGGCGCGGCGGGCGGCGCTCCGCCCATCCCATGGTCGCCCGGCTTCGGGAGCTCGCGTTTGGTGTATCCCGCCGGGACCGTGAACTGATCGGCGGAAACCTTCTGCTCCACAATCTTGGTGACCACCGTCTGCGTCGTGATCGGTTTGCGATTCTTCATCATCGCCTGCAGCTTGGCCTGCTGATCCGCGGACAGTCCCGGGATGTTGATCTTGTTCATCTTCATGGTCGCGTCCGAAGCCAGCGGAATCCCCTCCGGAACATCGCCCGACGGCTGCGCGCCGCTGGACTTGAATTTGTCCATGTAGGTCTTCATGAACGCGCCATATTCCTTACTGCCGGGCGCGGTGGTCGAATAGCAATCAACCATCGACACGTCACCGCCCATCGAGGTAGTGGTGGCCGAATAATTCTTGCACTCGTAGCCCGCGATTTTGCGCGTGGTCGATTCCTTCTTGAAGTTCATCGCGCCGGCCGCGCGCGCCATCATCTGCGCCATCGGACCCGACGGCGGAAACGGCAACTGCACGTAGGTCTTCTGCGTCGGCTCGAGGTAGAACATCTGGCCGGCGTCGAGGTCGATGATGATCGCGTGGTCGGCGCCCTCGATCCGCTCCTTCTTGCCCTGCACCGAGATTGTCTGCACGCGCTGCTGGGATCCCCCCTGCGGTGTTCCCTGGCGCGACTCCGACTGCGAGATCACCACGCCTGCCAGCGCGGGAATTGCTGCGGCCAGGGTCAGCGCGACTCCGGCCACGATGGCGATTGCCTTCTTCATAACGTTTGCTCTCCTTGAGCTTTCTGAATCTCGAGCACTTCTGCGCCCCGAGCCGACAGCGCGTGCTCGGCGCCGCTTGCCCCTTCCACGATCAGTCGATGTAACATCAAACTGACCAGCCCGAATAGCACCCACACCATTTCCTTGACTCTTCTTAGAAACCCGATCGCAAAGCCAACCCCAGCCGGATATCCGATCAGCGCCAATATCAGCGCCTTGCCGCCCTCCTGGCTCACCAGCTTGGCAGGAATCAGAAACGTCGCCCGCTCGATCAGCAATCCTACTCCCTCGACCAGCAGCGCCACCCGCCATGTTGCCGCCTGATGCAGCAGCTTCAGCAGGATGAAAATCTCGACCGGTCCCATGCTCCACGCGACGAAGTAGCATAGGCACGAGAGTATCAGGCGCACGCGATGACGCGCGTAGAACTCGAGCAGGATCGAGTCGGCCTCGTCCGCCGACTCCTTGATGTCGTAGCGGGTGACATCTGCGAAATCGAACTTCGCCGCGGCCCGCCACAGGTAGGAAAACGGCCGTTTGGTCTGAATGTAGAAAAATCCGAGCGCCAGCCCGATCGCAATCGCGAGTCCGCCGATAATCGGCCAGATCAGATGATGCGCCGCCGGAATCATCTGCATCGAGATCAACAGCGCGGCGCTGACAAACATGATTTGCCCAATCGCCTCGGCCAGCGACGCGACCACCACCGTCGCCAGGCCCACCGGCATATTAAGCTTGCGCCGCACCATCAGCGCCATCACAAACTGCCCGCCAAGCTGCGCCGACGGCGTGACGTAATCTATCGCCTCGCCCGCGATTCGCGCACAGAACAACTCGCCAAACCCGAGCGAGCGCGGATAATCCGCAATCGTGACCCGCCATCCGAGCGTGTTCATCACCCGCGAAACCGCCTCCAGTGCGATCGTCAGCGCGAGGCCCCATCCCGCAAGGCGCACGTAACCGAGCACTTCACGGGTGCCGAAATGCGACAGGAACCAGACGTAAAACGCAACGGCCAGAACGATCAGGATGGTTTCGACGCGGCGCATCGCAAAAAGGGTGGCAGGCCGCACGACGCGGCGGAGTTGCTGCATTGTTTCAGCCGAACCCCCGACGCGCAACCGCGCCCACGACGTTAGTTGGCATCCCGCAACGGCGTCATTCGCGCCCATCCGCCAACGCGGATGGCGCGACGCTTGCCGCAATCGCTGACGCTCGAACGCCAACGCGCGCAAGGGGTTCGCGAGTTCAGGCGTCCTCCGGATGCGCCTAACGACCGTTCGGGTTTTTGCCAGATTTGTTCATGGCTGAACTGTTCAGCCTTATCTTGCGGACCGCTTCGTGCAAAATAGATCGGATGGAACCAAATTTCCCGACTGCCGATTCTCTGCCCACTGCCTGCCGAGACGAGACTTATCCCGCCATGACCGCTTCGCGCCGCTCAATCACTGCGCAAATCCCTATTCTCACTTACAATAAGAATCCGCGATTCGCATTTTGCCTGATTGGCGCGCAAAATGTCCGCAGAATGCGAAAATCTAGAACGAACTCACATTTCGAGTGTAATTCTTCAATATTCTCGGGGGATTTCTGTTGCGCGCGTGATCAAAATCCCCGGAACCAACCCACCGCTAAAACGGTAGTTCACGTTTGACAGGTCAGTCTCGAGACGGCGAAAATCCCGCCGGGTGCTACATCAATGTCATTAGCTGGATTCAGAATTATCGACGCCGACGGACACGTTACCGAGCCCGCTTCGCTCTACACCACGCACATCGATCCGAAGTTCCGCGCAGCCGCCGACGCGATG
>JBARDN010000260.1:0-3492 GCA_049795175.1 Binataceae bacterium (SeqCode)
CTGCGCGACAACCTGGCGCGCCTCGACGCCATCCGCGACGAGCGCGGCGCGCCACTCAATATCGTGCCGCTGCCGATGCCGCCGCCGGTCGTCCATGACGGCACCCGCCTGCCCGCTTCGTACGCGAAGTTCGATATTGCGAACGGCGGCGTTGTGATGCCCACCTTCGATTGTCCTGCCGACGCGGTAGCCGGGGCGACCCTCGCGCGGCTGTTTCCCGGCCGTCGGGTGCTCAGAATTCCCTCGGTCGATCTCGTATGGGGTCTGGGCGCGATTCACTGTCTCACGCAGCAGCATCCGTCATCTGTATTACGAATATCTTGATTTTCCATATTCTTATTTCCTGAATAAGGCATAAATCAAGATTAATCTTAAGAATGTTAAGTTTATGTTTGACATAATTGAGCGGTTCGGCGATCATTCTCCTCATGCGGCCGATCATTCTCAAGTGTCCGTCATGCCAAGGCGACCTGACCGTCGCGAAAATCCACTGCCCGAAGTGCGATATCGCGCTCGAAGGGGAATTCGCGATGCCCGGGTTGTTGCGCCTTGCGCCCGCGCAGCTCGATTTCGCCGAGGTCTTCCTTAAGAACCGCGGCGTAATTCGCGACGTCGAGCGCGAGCTCGGAGTCTCGTACCCGACCGTGCGCGCGCGCCTGGACGATCTGATCGCGGCGCTGGGCTACCAGGTCCGCCCGCCCTCGGCAGACGGCGACGCGGCAGAAAGTTCCGCGACGCGCAGACGCGCGGTCCTGTCCGATCTCAAGGCCGGAAAAATCACACCCGAAGACGCGATGTCCGCGATTGACGCTATCGGCCAGACGCGCAAATCGCGCGATTAAATATTTTTATCAGGAAATTTTTTTCGATTGACGGAGGCGGCAATGAACGAGCTCAAGCTGGATGGCGTCGAATCGATTCGAATCGTCAGCGCGCACGGAAATCTCCGCGTGTCCCGCGCGAGCGAGCCGCCTGCGGCGGTGCTTTGCGCGGTCGAGCCGCGCGTTAATCGCGAGGGCTCGCGCGCCGAAATGACCCTGCGCTCGAACGCCGAGTTGCGAATCCCGGCGGGAGTCGCGCTCGAAATCGCCGATTGCCACGGCAATCTGGATATCGAAGACATCGCCGCTCCGGTCGTGCTCGGCCGAGTTGGCGGAAACCTGCGCACGCGGCGCACCGGCGCGCTCGTGATTCGCGAGCGAATCGGCGGCAACGCGACGGTCGAAACCTCGGGCGGCTTCGAATGCGAACAAATCGGCGGCTCGCTTGCGATCGACCACGCGCAGGCGTTCGTGCGCACGCGCCAGATCGGCGGCAAGCTCGAAGCCGAGGCGACCGGCCCGATCGAGATCGATTCGGTCGGCGCAAAGGCCGTCATCCGCGGCGCGTCGGGCTCGGTGTCGATCCGGCGCGTGGGCGGACGGCTGCGGCTCGAAAACGTCGCGGGCGACGCCGCGATCGATCGCGTCGGCGGGCATGGCTCGGTCTCGGGGGCGCGCGGAAATCTCGAATTGGGCCGCGTCGGCGGCGCGGTCGATCTGCACGGACCTTTCCCAGCCGGAAAAATCTGGCACGCGTCGAGCGGCGGGCGAATCGAAGTCGAGCTCGACACCAACGCTTCGCTGAGCATCGCCGCCTCGGCAGGATGGAGCCGGATCAGGCTCTACGGAATCGACGAGAGCGGGCTCCATCGCTCAGGCAGCAGCATCGTGTCCGGCTCGATCGGCGTCGAGCGCGCGGCGGGAGAGCGCACGCGCCTTAGCCTCGAAACGCGCAACGCCGATATCATTTTTGCCGGCGCCGGCGCGCGTGAGAGCGAATACTGGCGCTCAGGACGGCGATTCCCGGGCGCATTCGACGAGCTCGGCGAAATTCTGAGCGCGGAATTTGGCGGCGAGATACCCGGCTTCTTAAATTCGATTCTCGGCGCCGCCGGACGAATCGTCGCGCGCGGCGGAAAATTCTCCAGCGACGTGATGCGCGACGCGGGCGGCGAGACCTCCGCAGAGGTCGCCCGCGCGGTCGAGGAATTCAGCCGCAAGCTCAGCGAAGAAATTTGCCGCGCAACTCAGTCCGGATGCGGCCACACTCGCGACGATCGCCGCCAGATGCGCGACTCGATCCACGACGCCGCGCGCAGGATGAGCGCCGCGCTTCGCGAAGCCCGCCGCGCCGCGCGCCACGCCTCGTCGCCCCAGCCCGCCACCAGCGGGGAGAATCCTCACGCTGCGCCGCAGCCATCGCAGCCAACTGCTCCGAGCGCGCCGCGCGCCGGGAACACGCGCCCGCTCGATCCCGCGGCCTTTCAGGGCGACATCATGAAGATCCTGCAAGCGGTCAAAGCCGGTGAGATCGAACCCGAAGAAGCCGACGAAATGATCGCCGCCCTGATGGAAGCCGAAGGCGGCCACGCCAGCAGCTAGAGCGCGCCGCTTGCGGCGTCACATACGCCCGTCGAAACCATATTCGATCTCGGATCGAATATGGCCGACAAATGGACAGAGCAGCGCACATCCTATTCGGCTCCAGCGTCATTGCTGCCATCATGCACGACCGGATCGGCTATGGATGCGATACGAGTCAGGAATATATAGACATCGCGTGGAATCGGATTCATCAGTTACGCGCGCTGCACGACGCCGTCCGGCGTCTCAGTGAGAACTTTTCGAGCAAGATTGCGGTCGTCTGGAGGGACCTTTTAGCGAACGTGAGATTGTCCGCACACTCCAGAACGTTCTCACGGAATTACCCCGACGATGACCAGCGGGACTGCGGGCACGCCGCGCCCCTGCCGGATGACGTTGTAAAGTTCAGACTCATAGTAGCCTACACCTGATGACATTTTAGACTGAAGATCCTTCATCGGTAGTATTTCGACTCCCACGTCGATCACATCGCCGACAAAGAAGGCCATGTGTTTCACGAACAGATCATAAGCGACGAAGGAATATTTGCCGAATTGGACTTCGACAGCTATCCGGTCTTTGACAAAATCGGTCTGGTTGTACGTCCCAATAGCGCGCCGCCCCGCCCCTTCTATCTCAGCTTTCTGCTGCGCGGCCTTCATGTTCAAGGTCTTGCGGATGAGCTTCACGTCTTCGGTCACCCAATAGGATGTGCGCTGCTCTGTCCATTTCCGGCTTGCAAAGCCAGTCTTCATCGCTCGGTTCATTTCGATTGGTGAGTAGAGCAGTCCGAGTCCAGCCTTCCGTAGCTCTTTCGACTTCTTGATGCGGCACTCCTCCGCATCAACCGAAGCGATTACATCCTGAATTTCTTGCCAACGATTCGGATGATGAACAAGCAGAAATTCGAGCCCGTTTAGATGCGAATGCTGAGCAGTAATTCTCATCGATGGCCGCCGTTAGGCAATGCCGGATCGTACACAGGCTTGCCCATCGGACGGGTTCTCAGCAATCCGGCGCGTAACTGATGAATCCGATTCCACGCGATGTCTATATATTCCTGACTCGTATCGCATCCATAGCCGAT
>JBARDN010000261.1:0-3556 GCA_049795175.1 Binataceae bacterium (SeqCode)
AATCCAACGAAGCTGAGCTGCAATCCCGTAACCGCGCCGCCGGCCGCGCGCCGCGAGAAGTACCGGTCGGGAGCGCATCGCGTACACGGCCCGAGGTTCTCGATCGCGTCCGGCGCGAGGCCTTCCGCGATCAATTGGTCGCGCACGATCGCGCGTAAATCAAGATAGGCTTTGCCGGGACGGCCTTCACGCCGATGCCGGCTCGCGCCGGGAATCCCAGATGCGAAGCGATCGGCAAGCTCGCGATCGACCTCGAAACAGCACGGCCCAATCGACGGACCGAGCGCGGCGCGAATCGAGCCAGGCGCGGCCCCGAGCGAGTCCATCGCCCGGACGCTCGCCTCCGCGATTCCAGCGATCACTCCACGCCATCCCGCATGCATCGCTCCGCAGACGCGCTCGCGCGGAGCGCTCAGCAGGACAGGAACGCAGTCGGCGGTGAAAATGCCCAGGACGATAGCGGCCTCGCGCGTGACCATCGCGTCGGCGCGCGGCCGGTCGCCCGAATTAGCGCGCGTCACGACGACGACTTCGTTGCCATGCACCTGGCGCAGCCGTGCGAAGACCATCTGCGGCGGAAGCGACGCCCGCAGGCGGCGCCAGTTTTCGGCGAGGTGCGCCGGATCGTCGCCGACCAGCTCCGACAGGTTCATCGACGCGGACGCGCCGGTGCTGACGCCGCCGTCGCGTCCGAGGAATCCGGCGACGATCCCGGGCTCGCGCCATGGCTCGAGTCTCGGGACGGCGGAAATTTCTCGCGCGGAGGTTGTCGCTAAAGGATTTTGCACGGGCGTGGGTTGTTGGTTCAGCGAAGGATAACCTATAATTCTGATCTTTGGAATTTGCGCTTTTGGAGCGCCTATATGGACGGCTATCAATATCTTATCGCCCGCAACCGCCTGATGCAGTCGCTCGAGGACGCGATCGGCCGCCTCGGCGCGCAACCGTCACCCGAGCGCGACGCCGAGAAGCATCGCCTCGAAGCAGTGTTCGACGTGCAACTGCGCGAGCTGTATTCCCAGATGGCCGAAGAATATCCGGGCGAGCGCAAGAAGAAGGCCCGTCCGCTCATCGATCCCACCTAAACGCCGGAAATCAGCTTGGACCGCTCGATCAGTATCCGCGGAGCGCGCACTCACAACCTGGCGAATATTTCGCTCGAGCTTCCGCGCGACAAGCTCACGGTGGTGACGGGAGTGTCGGGCTCGGGCAAATCGAGTCTGGTGTTCGATACGCTGTATGCCGAGGGCCAGCGCCGCTACGTGCAGAGCCTGTCCACCTATGCGCGGCTGTTTCTTGCGCGGATGGACCGGCCCGACGTCGATTCGATCACGCAGATTCCGCCCGCGCTGGCGCTGCGGCAGAAGAACACGATCAAAAACGCGCGCTCGACCGTCGGCACTGTCACCGAGATCAGCGACTACCTGCGGCTGCTGTTTGCGACCGTCGGGCGCACGATTTGCCCGGATTGCAATCTGGAAGTCTCGCGCGATTCCGTGCAGAGCGCGTGCGCGCGGGTGCTCGACGCGCCGGGGATGTACCTGTTTCTCGCGCCGTTCGACGCCGGATCGCGCACGCTGGCCGACGCGGCGAATTATCTAATCCAGAACGGGTACCATCGCATTTTCGATTCCGGCAAGGTCGCGGAAACGATCGAGTTCGCCGAGGGACGACGCACGCTCGACGGTCCTGGTATCGTGCTGACCGTGGTCGTAGATCGACTGTCAGTAACCGGCGCGGCCGAGTCGGAACGCGTGCGCGAGGCGCTCGAGAAATCATTCTACCTTGGCGGTGGACGCGCGCGCGCGGTCCGCGTCGAGCGCGACAACGGCGATATCCGTTCGGTCGGGAGCCTCGATTTCGATCGGCGCTTCAACTGCTCAAAATGCGGCCGCGCCTATCCGGAGCCGACCCCTGCCCTGTTCTCGTCCAACAGTCCGATCGGCGCGTGTCCCGAATGCGAGGGCTTCGGCCGCACGGTCGAGCTTGATCTCGAAAAAGTCATTCCGAATCCGAATCTCTCACTGCGCCAGGGATTGATCGCGCCGTGGCGGACACCTGCATATCGCGAGATGAACCAGTGGATGCTGAAGCTGGCGCGGCGGCGCAAAATCCGCACCGCGGTTTCATTTCGCGAGATGAACGCGGAAGAGCGCGGATGGCTGATCAACGGCGACGAAGGTCCGCGCGAAAAATGGGATCCAGAGAAATGGCCCGGCGTGCTCGGCTTCTTCAAATGGCTCGAAGGGCGGCGTTACAAGACGCACGTGCGAATTCTGCTCGCGAAGTATCGCCGCTTCGTCACCTGCCCGGTTTGCACGGGCGCCAAGCTCAAAGCTGAAGCGCTGAACGTAAAAGTCGGGGAAAGCTCGATCGCCGATGTCGGACGGCTGGCGGTGCGCGACCTCGGCGGATGGCTGGGCGAAATCGCGCGCGGTAAACGCGCCGCCTCGCGCGCCTCGGTCGTGATGCGTGAGCTGCGCAATCGCATCAATTATTTGACCGAGGTCGGCCTCGGCTACCTGACGCTCGAGCGGCAGGCGCGTACGCTCTCGGGCGGCGAGGCGCAGCGAATCCATCTGGCGAGCGCACTCGGATCGATCCTGATCGGCACGCTCTACGCGCTGGACGAACCTACCGTCGGTCTCCACGCCAGCGACGCGCGGCGGCTGCTGGCTGTGCTGCGTCATCTGCGCGACTTCGGCAACACGGTGGTGGTGGTCGAGCATGACGCCGCGATTATCGAGGGCGCAGATTTCGTGGTCGAGCTGGGGCCGGGCGGCGGCAGCGAAGGCGGTCGCCTGATTCATGCGGGCGCTCCGGCCGGCGCGAAGCTGGCCAGCATGGCGTCGTCGGCGGGGCGGGTGTTGCTGATGCGCACGATCGCGCGCGAGCGGCGCTTCTCGCGGCGCGATCCGGCGATTCGTGTGCGCGGTGCGCGCGAGCACAACCTCGCGGGCGTCGATGCAATGATCCCGCTCGGCACAATGACCTGCGTGACCGGCGTTTCGGGCTCAGGAAAATCCTCGCTGGTCGAGGATGTCATCTACAACAACTGGCTGCGGCGCGGCGGGCAATCGGCGGAGGCCGGCGCGTGCGATCGGATCGAGGGCTTCGAGCAGATTGGCGAGATGGTGCATATGGGGCAGGAGCTGCCGACGCGTTCGATGCGTTCGAATCCGGCGACCTATCTGAAAATCTACGACGAGATCCGCAAACTGTTCGCGGCGTCGGCCGAGGCGCGGCGGCTCGGAATCAAGCCGCGCGACTTTTCGTTCAACGTCGCGGGCGGACGCTGCGAGAAATGCTCGGGCACCGGCACGGTCACGATCGAGATGCACTTCATGGCCGACCTCGAGGTGAAGTGCGAGGTGTGCGACGGGCGCCGCTTCCAGAGCCATATCCTTGCGATCAAATACAACAGGTTGAACATCGATCAGGTGCTCGATCTGACGGTCGATCAGGCGCGCGGTTTTTTCGGCGGGCATCCGGGAATTGTCAAACGGCTTGACGCGCTCGGCTCGGTCGGGCTGGGCTACTTGAGGATGGGGCAAAC
>JBARDN010000262.1:0-4885 GCA_049795175.1 Binataceae bacterium (SeqCode)
GCGTTGGTCGCGCCCGGCGCGCGATAGGCCGCGGTCTTGGGCCGGTTGACGACCACGTCGTATCCGTCGATCTGCAAGTTTTCGATCGCGTACGGCGCGATCACGCACATCGCGCCCGCGCCGACCGGCGAACCCGGATAAGCGCCCGCTTCATAGGCCATCCAGACCTGCGCGGCGACGATCGTGCCGTCTTTGGTCGCGCCCATTTTCACCTTGATCTTCGAGCCCGAGGTCGGTCCGGTGGCGCGCAGCACTTCGCCGCGTGTCATCACCAGTTTGACCGGCGCTCCGGTCATCTTCGAGAGCAGCACGGAGAGCGGCTCGAGATAGATCGTGGTCTTGCCGCCGAAGCCGCCGCCGATTTCCGCGGGCACGACCTTGATCTTGCCGACCGCGATGCCAAGCACCTGGGCGCTGAGCGAGCGCACGTCGAAGGCGCCCTGGGTCGAGCAATAGATGGTGGCCTGGCCGTCGGTGTTGTAGATGCCGACGGCGTTGTGCGGCTCGATATACCCCTGATGCACCATCGCCGTGTTGAACTCACGCTCGATAATGTAATCGGCGCTCTTGAAGCCCGCTTCGATATCGCCGCGCTTGAACTGATGATGCTGCGCGACGTTGGTTTCCTTGTTGCCCTCTTCCTTGTTGCGCAGGTCGTGCAGCAGGATCGGAGCGCCGGGCTTCATCGCGACGTCAACCGTCATCACCGGCGGCAAAACTTCGTATTCGACCTCGATCAGGCGCACCGCTTCTTCGGCGATATGCGGATTGGTCGCGGCCACCGCGGCGATCGCGTGGCCGTCGTAGAGCACCTTGTCGTGCGCGAGGATGTTCATCGACAGGTAGTACGGATTGACCGTCATCTCGCCGGATTGCTCGAGCTTGTTCTCGGCCTTCGGGAGATCCTTGCCGGTGATGATCGCCTTGACGCCCGGCAGCGCCAGCGCCTTGGCGAGGTTGATCGATTTGATCCGGGCATGCGCGTGCGGGCTGCGCAGGAGCTTGCCATGCAGCATCCCCGGGAAGGCGTAGTCGGCGCCGTACTTGGCGCGGCCGATTACCTTGTCGATTCCGTCGTGGCGAATCGGACGAGTGCCGATCACCTTGAAATGGCCGTTGTTGGTTGATGCCGCCATCGCTCAATACCTCGCCAATATCTCGTCGGATAAATTGTGCCGTTAAGTAATTCTAGCTCCGCGCCGCGGCGCGGTCATGTCCGTCTTCGCGCAGGGTTTTGGCCGCGTCGGTCACCGCCCGCACGATCTTGTCGTAGCCGGTGCATCGGCAGAGATTTCCCGCCAGCGCGTAGCGAATCTCGGGTTCGGTGGGATTCGGATTGCGCTCGAGCAGGGCCTTGGCCGACATCAGGAATCCCGGCGTGCAGATGCCGCATTGCAGGCTCGCGTGCTCGAGGAATTGCTGCTGCAGCACGTGCAGCCGGGTCGCGTCGGAAAGACCCTCGACAGTCGTGATGCGCTTGCCCGCGGCCTCGGGACCCAGCACTAGGCACGAGCACACGGCGCGTCCGTCGATCATCACGGTGCAGGCGCCGCAGTCGCCGGTGAGGCATCCTTCCTTGCTGCCGGTCAGCTCGAGCACGTCGCGCAGGCATTCGAGCAGGCTCTGGCGCGGCTCGCACAGGAACTCGGTCGGTTCGCCGTTTATGATCGCATCAACCAATGTCTTTCTGGACATATTCTTTTCTTGATTCCTTTGCGGGGGTTCAGATTTTCGCGGCGCGCTCGGCAGCGATCGTGAGTGCGCGCGTGGTCAGCACGCCGGTGATATGGCGGCGATACTCGGCGGTGCCGCGCATGTCGTCGATCGGCGACCCGGCTTCCGACGCAAGCCGTCCCGCCAGCGCGAGCGCCGCGTCGTCAAGCTTTTTGCCGATAAGCGATTCGGCCGCCTTGACGGCGACCAGCGGAGTCGCAGCAATCGCGCCCAGGCCGATCCGCGCGGCGGTGATTTTGCCGGCGTCCAGCGTCAGCGATGCGCCCACACCGACGACGGCGATATCCATCTCATTGCGCGGGATGAAGCGCAGATAGGCGTCGCTCGAATGTGGCGCCGGAGCGGGGATAAGCAACTGCACCAGCAACTCTCCCGGCTCCAGCACGGTGCGGCCCGGCGCGAGCACGAACTTCTCGACCGCGACCTCGCGCTCGCCTTTGGGACCGGCGATTCGGGCGCGCGCACCCAGCGCGATCAGCGCCGGAGTCGAGTCGGCCGCGGGCGAGCCGTTGCACAGGTTTCCGCCGACCGACGCGCGATTCTGGATTTGCAACGATCCGATCAGATGCGCCGCCTCGGTCAGTCCCGGATAATGCTTGCGCATCAGGGCGTGCTCATGGATCTCGATACACGAGACCGCGGCGCCCAGGCGCAGGCCGCTTTTCGGATCGAACTTGAGCTCGCGCAATTCCTTGATTTGCTTGATATCGACGACGTGCTCGGGCCGGCGCACTCCGGCGCGCATCTGGATGATTAGGTCGGTGCCGCCGCATAGCGGACGCGCCTTCTCTCCATGCGCCGCAAGAACCTTGAGCGCGTCATCGAGACTGGTCGGAGAGTCGAAATTAAATGCCTGCAAGCGTGGAAGTCCTCCGCAATTTCTTGACGTAATTCTATCGGGGCAGGGCTTCGGGCTACCCGCCTCAAGTACTGTAAATAGCCTACTTCCCGATTTCCTGAAAGGGAGCGAAAGTCCAGTAATGGGTCAATTTGAGTCGAGGATCGCGCGGCTCGCGAATTGTTCCCGCGCGCGTGACTGCCGTGCGCGAGGAATCCCATTTGCGGGGCGGGTGCTGGACGGATATGGCGCGACCTACCTGAAGCCCTTCGGAGAATTCCCGTACTGGCCTGATTTAACGCGGTGGCGTTGAGCTCACGCCGAGATGGCGCAGCTTGTCGGGGTTCATTGTCAGGTAAATATTCGCGATCCGGCCGTCGCGGAAATCGAATGCCATCGTCAATACTTCGCCGCCGGCGCGCTCGACGATGAAGCCCGGGAATCCGTTGATCTGCGACGCGCGAATCTCTCGAATCGTCGCGAGTCCCTTTTTCGACAGCCCGGTGATCAGGCGGACGACTTTGTCGCGTCCAGCGATCGGCCTGCGCGCGGAGGTCGCCCGGCCTCCCGTGTCCGAATAGTAGATCACGTCATCCGCGAGCAATCCTGCAAGCGCCGCGGCATCGCCGCTCTGAGCCGCGGCGCCAAAAGCGCTGACGAGCCGTTCGCATTCCTGCTCCGACGGACGAAAGCGAGGGCGCGAGGCGCGCACGCGGGAGCGCGCCCGCGCGGCCAGTTGGCGGCAGGATGCTGAACTGCGGCCCAGCGTCTCCGCGACCTCGTCGAAATTCATGTCGAAAACGTCATGCAGCAGGAACGCCGCACGCTCCAGCGGCGAGAGCCGCTCCAGCGTCAGCATCAGCGCGACCGACAGGTCATGCGCGTAGTCGCCGGCGCTCTCGGCAGCGAGCGCGGCTTCGTCCAGCACTGGTTCCGGAAGCCAGGGGCCGACATAATGCTCGTGCCGCGCGCGCGCCGACTTCAATTGATCAAGACACAGCCGCGCCGCGGTCTGCGACAGGAACGCGCGCGCATCGCTGACGTTTGCGCGATCGGCGCGATGCCATCGCAGATAAGTTTCCTGCACCACGTCCTGCGCCTCGGCGATCGAGCCGAGCATCCGGTACGCGAGCCCGGTTAGCTGACGGCGATGCGCCTCGAAGCCTTCCGCCGCGCGGTTGTCTGATGCGTCCATCATGCAGCGTGGCGCGCCACCGCGGTATCCGAGCCTGCGACCCTGACTTTTATGCACGAGCGGCCGTGGCCGAGCGCATACTTGAGCGTCGGAAACAGGCGCGCAGAGGTAACCGCGAAGGCTAGCGAGACCAACGCGCGCTTACCCCATTTCGCCACAATTTCCTCGCGCAACGTGTCGGCCATCGGATCACGACGCATCACCGCTTGCGCGAAACGGAAACCCAGCGCCGCATCGGGCGGCATCGCGCGCTCGTCGCCCGCCAGGATCGCCTTGATCGTAGCCGGCGCGACGCCTTGACGTTCGGCCATCGTCACCCCGAGCTGGGTGCACGGTCCGCAATCCTCGGCCACGGTTCCCGCTATTCCGGCAGCGCAGCAGGCGTCGAGCGGAGCATCCTGGCGATAGTTCGAGAAACTCATTACCCGCGAAAGTGCGACCGCGGCGCGCACGCTCGCATCCAGGATATCGCGCCCATAGCTGAGGTCATAATCATACTCGCGTTCGAACGCGTCGAGTCGCCGCCGAATCAGCCATTTGATCATTGGATATTTCTCCTTTTGCGCGGTCCGGTTGAGGCCACGCAATCCAAATCGCGAGCGCTGCCCACAAATATATCGCCGGAACATCGAGCGCCGCGTAACGCAAAGTTTCGCTCGCCATAATAAAGTCGTGCGCGTGCACCATCGCGTGAAGGGCGAAAAAAGCAGCAGCCATCAACGCCGCAGGACGCGCCCTCGAGTCCCTCGCGAACCAGATCAGGGCCGCTCCGCTGACGATATAGGCTGCGCCGATGTCCCGGACGAAGTGCGGGTTGAATGCTCCGGTCTCCGGCACGCCGGGTATGCTTCCATACCAGACCGCCGGCGCCAGCATCATAAAAACTCCGTTAGCAGCCGACAGCAGTCCAAGGAGCCAAGCAAGCCTGGTGCGCTTCACGAATTCCGCCTCTATAAACCAGACGACGCAGCCTGCCGATATGTGACAACGAACTTGGGCCGCCGATTTTCTCGCAGGTACAGCGATGCATCGTCCGCGCGAAAAAATTGCCGGATCGTGCGATCGTCGTCACGCGAAGGCGGGCGCGTCGCGACGCGCCCCTACGAATTGAATCGGTC
>JBARDN010000263.1:0-14066 GCA_049795175.1 Binataceae bacterium (SeqCode)
GCATTTTGCCTGATTGGCGCGCAAAATGTCCGCAGAATGCGAAAATCTAGAACGAACTCACATTTCGAGTGTAATTCTTCAATATTCTCGGGGATTTCTGTTACGCGCGTGATCAAAATCCCCGGAACCAACCCACCGTTAAAACGGTAGTTCACGTTTGACAGGTCAGTCTCGAGGCGGCGAAAATCCCGCCGGGTGCTACATCAATGTCATTAGCCGGATTCAGAATTATCGACGCCGACGGACACGTTACCGAGCCCGCTTCGCTCTACACCACGCACATCGATCCGAAGTTCCGCGCCGCCGCCGACGCGATGCTCACGCGCACGGGCGTCGGCAATCTCGGCATCGTGCCCGCCATCCATCCGAAATGGCGCAGCGCCGAGCGTCCGCTGGGCGAGCGCGACGAGGTTCCGGGGCTCGGCAAATTTCCCTCGGGCAAAAATCATCCGCTCGCGTCGCCGACCGGCGGCCTCGATCCGAACCAGCGGATCGCCGACATGGACAAGGAAGGCATCGACGTCGCCGTGTGCTTCGCGACTGTCGCGACCTCCGTATGCGGCGTCGCCGATCCCGCGATGGAAGCGGCGCTCGCGCGTGCGTACAACCGATGGATCGGCGAGTACTGCTCGGCCGCGCCCGCGCGCATCAAGGCGGTCGGCATCGTTCCGCAACGCACGATGGAAACCTGCGTCGCCGAGGTCGAGTATCTCGCGCGCGAGCCGTGGGCGGTCGGAATCATGACCTTCGGGAATCTCGACGGGATGCTCGCCGACCATCCGTATTTCGATCCGTTCTATTGCGCCGCCGCCGCCAACGATCTGCCGCTATGCTTTCACGGCGGCACCGATCGGCCGCCCTTCGCGCCCGGCCGCGCCGATGTCGGTAACAACATGTTCCTGATGCATCTGACCGGGCATGTGTGGCATCAGATGCGCGCGATGGGTGCGGCAATCGGCGGCGGCCTGCTCGAGCGCCATCCGAAGCTGATGCTCGGATTCTTCGAGGGCGGATTGTCGTGGGTCCCATGGTGGGCCGAGCGGATGGACGGGCACTACAAGCACTTCGCGCGTCACACGCCGCATCTTTCGCGCAAGCCGAGCGAGCATATGCGCGGCCCGCGATGCTTCTACACCTTCGACGCCGACGAGGATCTGCTGCCCGAGGCGATGCGGATGATCGGCGTCGAGCGCGTGATGTGGGCGTCGGACTATCCGCATTTCGACGCGGAATTTCCCGACGCCGCCGAGTTGGTAGTCAACAACTCGCGCATCGACGCCGCCGAGAAGCGCGCGATCCTGTGCGACAATGCGCTCAAGTTTTTTTCGAGAATCAAATAGGAAAGAGTATGGCTGCGAACAATGAAATCTGCGCGATGAATGCGGTGAAGCTCGCCGACGCGATTCGCGCGCGCACACTTTCGCCGGTCGAGGTTGTCGATGCGGTCCTCGAGCGGATGAATCGTGTCGAGCCGCATCTGCACGCCTTCTGCACCCCGACTCCCGACCTCGCGCGCGCGGAAGCGAAACGAATCGAGGCGGAAATTTCAGCAGGACGCGATCCGGGGCCGCTCACCGGCGTTCCAGTCAGTATCAAGGACCTGATTTTCACCCGGGGAATCCGCACGACTTCCGGCTCAGTTGCGTACCGCGATTTCATTCCCGATGAAGACGACATCGCGGTCGAGCGGCTGCGCGCCGCCGGCGCGATCATCATCGGCAAGACCAACACCGCGGAATTCGGCTACAGCGCGACCGGGCACAATCCGCTGTTCGAGACCACGCGCAATCCGTGGGACCTCACGATGACGTCCGGCGGCTCGAGCGCGGGCGCCGGCGCTGCGGTCGCCGCGGGCGTCGGTCCTCTCGCGCTCGGCAGCGACGGAGGCGGCTCGGTGCGGATTCCCGCGTCCTTCTGCGGCCTCTACGGCATCAAGCCGTCGTTCGGCCGCATCCCGCTTTTCCCAGGCTCGCGCGACGAGCGTTATCCGGGAGCGTCGGGATGGGAATCGATCGAATGCTACGGTCCTCTAACCCGCACCGTCGCGGACGCGGCGCTGATGCTGTCAGCCATTGTCGGAGCCGACCCGCGCGATCGCCAGAGCCGTCCGAGCGATGGTATCGATTGGCGCGGATGCGGCCGCGTGGAAGAGCTGCGCGGTATGCGTGTTGCCTACAGCGCCGATTGGGGCTACGCCGCCGTCGATCCCAAGGTCGCGCAAATCGCGCGCGACGCCGCGCGCATCTTCGAGCGCGAACTCGGATGCACCGTCGAAGAAGCCAATCCCGGCTGGAGCGATCCGGCGATGGTATTCGCCGCGACGATGATCGCCGAAACAGATCTGCGCGGGATGCGCAAGCTCATCGCCGAGCACGGCGCGCAAATGTCCGCGCACATGCTCGATCTGATCATGCGCCCGTGGAGTGCCGAGGAATTAACCGACGCGAACATCGGACGCAAGGCGCTCGCCAATCAAATGGCGCGCTTCATGTCGAAATACGATCTGCTGCTGACTCCGACCGCGTGCGTGCCGCCGTTCCCGATTCTGATGCAGGGGCCCAACAAGATCGCGGGACGTTACGTGCGTCCCGAAAGCTTTCTCGCGTTCACGATCATCGCCAATCTCACCGGGCAACCGGCCGCGACCGTGCCCGCGGGATTCACCAGCGACGGATTGCCGGTCGGCCTGCAAATCATCGGACGGCATCTCGACGACGCGATGGTGCTGCGCGCGTCGGCCGCATTCGAGGCCGCGCGTCCTTGGGCGCATCGATGGCCACCGCTCCTGGAGCGGCTGTGAGATTATCCGCGAATGGTGCGACGCTCCCGCTCGACCTCCTCGAACCATCGCGCAAGCGACGCGCTCATTCGTGCGACGCGCTCCGTATCGGAAGCCGCGAGATCATTCCGCTCCATCGGATCGTTCTCAATATCGAACAGTTGGGCGGGAGGCGTGGCGCCGCGCTTACGCTCGGGAATCGGCGAGCGATCAATCTCCGTGAAACTATCGGGTTCGTATTTCGCGCGGACATCCGAACGAAAATCTTCGGACGTGATCGACATCAATTCGCGGATCGCGGGACGGACCAGCTTCCACTTGCCGTCACGCATCGCGGCGTTGCATTCACCGTCGGGTTGGTAGCGATTCCACTGCCAGAAGCGCTCTTCCGGCACTTTGCCGCGCTCGCCGGCAAGCAGAGGCAACACGTTGACGCCGTCGAGCTTCAAGTCGCGCGGAGGCTCGGCGCCCGCCGCGGCGAGTATCGTCGGCATCCAATCGGTAAAGTGAAACATCGCATCGAGAGTGCGGCCGCCCGCGATTCCCGCCGGCCACCGCAGCACCATCGGCAGCCTGATTCCGCCTTCATAGACGTAGAGCTTCGAGCCCGCGAAACCACAATTGAAACGATCGGTGCAGTTGTCGCCCTTGCCACCGAACTGCGGACCGTTGTCGCTGGTGAACATCACGAGCGTGTTGCTCGCGAGGCCAAGCGAGTCGAGCTCTTCGAGCACGCGCGCGATCCCGCGATCCATCGCATGCAGCATCGCGTAGATCGCGCTGACTGCGATCGTGAATTTGCCGCTCTCGATGAACGGACGCAGCTCCGCCTCGGGCGCCTCGAATGGGAAGTGCGGCGCGTTGTAGGCGAGATGAAGAAAAAACTTTTCGCTGCGATGCCGCCGCAAAAACTCGACCGCCTCGTCCGTGAAGACATCCGTCAGGTAACGGCCGTCAGAGCCGCTCGTGGAGCCATTGCGATCGATCCGCCATTGCCAGTACGGATGCCATCCGCCGGAGAATCCCGCGAACTCGGCGAACCCGCGGCGGTTCGGATGATAGCGCGCGTCGAACGCGCCGTTGTGCCATTTCCCGACCAGCCCGGTGACGTAGCCGGCCCGCGCGAGAAAATCCGCGACCGTGCGCTCGCGCAGCGCCAGCCGATCGAGCCCTCGCGTCTCGAGCGTGTCGAGCACTCCAGTGCGATGCGGATAGCGGCCGGTCATCAGCGACGCACGCGCCGGCGCGCACACCGGCGACGCCGAGTAATGCTGCGTCAGGCACAGCCCCTCGCGCACCAACTGATCGAGCGTGGGCGTGTGCGAGGCATCGCCGTTGAAGCACGAGAAATCTCCGTAGCCCATATCGTCGGCGACGATCTGAACAATATTTGGCCGCTCGCTCATCGCTGTCACGCTATTAGCAGATATTCAGTGATCCAGCAGATAGAGCTTGTCGGGAAACTTGCTCGCCAATTCGTGCGGATGATTGATCTTTGCATCGGTCAGCACCCGCTCGAACGCGACGACGTCCGGCCCGGCGTTCGGAAGTGGCGTCGGCACCGATGCGCCGGGTTTAGGAAAGGTAGCTGGATCGGGCGGCGCCGGAAGATCGGCGCGCGGCGCGGCAAGATCGAACGCCTCAGCCAGGCTCTTCACGTTGCGTCGATCGACCTCGGGTGAATATCCGCCGCCATTGCCGAACTTGTCGCCCAGCAGCTTCAGGATAGAAGTGTGATCGAAATTGGAATGACAGCAGCTCCCAGCCGACACCAGCGGCGACGCGATAATTCCCGGCACGCGCAACCCCGAGGTAACAAAGTCGGCCTTCGGTGCGTGCGTCTGCAGCGCGAGCGGTTGCTGATGATCAAAGAATCCGCCGTGCTCATCGTAGGTGACGATCAGCATCGATCGATTCCACCGCGGCGTCCGCGCCATCGCCATGTACACCTGGCGCATAAGCTCCTGCCCCCCATATACCGACGACGGCGAATGATCGTCGGTGCCTTCAGCCCCCTCGTGCGGAGCATCGGTGTATGTCGGTTCGACGAAGATGACTTGCGGAAATGTCGCGTCCGGTTCGAGCTGAAAATCGATCGCGAGATGCTCGATCCGCTTGAAACTGGAACCCAGAGTATAAGGCGCCCAACTCGGCATCATCGCGAAGAACGGGAACACGCCCTGATGATACACGCGCCATCGAATGTCGTGATTGTCCAGCCAATCGTAGGCCAGCGTCTGGTCCGGCAGCAACGTCGCGTTGCCATCGATCAGCGTGTATCCGCTCATCGCCATCAGGCGATTAGGTTGCGTGCTGGCCGGGATGCACGAAAACCATCCGTCGCAGATTCGGAACTGTTTCGCGAAAAAGTCGAGCATCGGAACCTGGTCGGGCGTCTGATAGTTCATCACCTCGGAATCGCCGGTGGCGCTGGTGATGAAACCGTCCAGCGCAAAGTTGCCCTGCCCGTCGCGCGCGCCGAGCTGCGTCGCGATATTCGCGCGCTCGTGCGGCGGGTCCGGGATGCGCGGCTCGCGCAGCGCAATCGGCCAGTACTTGTGGCTCTGCCATTGGTTGGCGACTTTGTCGAGCCACGCCTGATCGTCGCGGAGCCCGTTGACGTCCGCGCGTCCGCCGTATCGCGCGAGGCTCAGATAGCCGAGCATGTGGTCGAACGATCGGTTCTCCATCATCAGGATGACGATCGTGTCGATCAGTCCAAGATTCGTAGCCATCGCAACTACCTCCGTGGCGCAAGATGCGACCGATGGTAGATGTGTGGCGCGCTCATCGCAATTCGGCGGAGGCAGAAGTTACTTCGATCCGGCGGTTTTCGATCGTCCACTGCTCGCGAGTCGTGCGCGCTGCCAGCGGATCGTCGTGCGTGACGATCACGAGCGCTCCAGGATACGCCGCGAGCGCCTCTTCGAGCCGCTCGATCGCGGGCATGTCGAGATGATTGGTCGGCTCATCCAGGACGCACGCCCAGACTTGCCTCCCGAGTCCATACGCGAGCGCGAGCTTGCGCGCCTCTCCGGGAGACGGCGCCTGCGAGCCGAGGATTCGCGCGGGATCGACTCCGAGCGCCGCAGCGAGTGTCAGCACGCGCGCGCGATCTTCGGAGCCGAGCGCACGCACCGCCGCGAGCATCGCTGTCGAGTCGGCTTCGGTCAGCTCCTGCGGCAGGAACATCACGCGCTCCGGCGGCAGATGCGCCGCGCGCAGCATCGCACCAAGCAGCGTGGTCTTGCCCGCGCCGTTAGGTCCGGCGATCCGGATTTTGCTCTCGCGCCCGACGATCAGGTGAACCTCCTCGAGCACGCGCTTCGAGCCGGCCAAAATCTCGCTTTCGTCCAGTGCGAAGATGCGGCTCATCGGCGCGGGAATGTAATCGACGAACAACGCGCGGCCCTTATCCTTGCGAAACTCGAACTCGTTCAGGCGCTCCTCGACCCGATCGACGCCGCGGCGCAAATTTCCGACGTCGCGCGAAAGGCGTGCCGCCGCCATCTCGGATTTCCCCTTCGCCATCATGCTGGTCGCGTCATGGTCGCGCGTCCCGCGCATCCTCTTGCCCGCGCCGGCGCTCCAGTCGGCAGCGGCCGACACTGCGATTCGCCGCTTGTCGGCAAGCCGGCGTTTGAGCTTGTCGCGCTCGTGCTTCAGCCGCTCGAACGACGCATGATACTCGCGCTGCTCGGCCTCCCACGCGCACTTGGCGTCACCGTACTTTCCGCGCCAGATTCGCGCCGTGCCGTCATGCACGCGCACGGTGTAAGTCGTAAGGCGTTCAAGCATTATGCGGTCGTGCGAGACGACGATCCCGATTCCGCGAAAGCGCCCGAGCGCGTCGAGCAGCAGGCCGCGCGCGTCGGCGTCAAGATGATCAGTCGGCTCATCGAGAATCAGCACCGCCGGTTCCGCCGCCAGCGCCGCGCCGACCTGCCAGCGCTTGCGCTCGCCCGGCGACAGCGTAGGCCACCTTTCGAGCGCGGCGGGCTCGAGCGCCAACTCGCCATGGCGCCGGCGCGCGACTCCGTCCCGGGCGCCGGCGAACGCCGCGATCGCGGGCGAGATTTTAATCGCGGTCTGCGCGCATACGCGCACAGACGCAGACGGCGGATCGATTCGCACCTGTCCGCGCCCGGGTTCCAGCTCGCCGGAGATCAACCGGATGAGGGTGGTCTTGCCGGCGCCGTTGGGCCCGACCACGCCGGTCCATCCGGGCGCGAGCTGAATACTCACATCGCCCAGGATCGAAATCGAATCGGAATACGAAAAGGAAACTTCAGCCAAACGCACAAACATCGTAACTGCTCCATTGTGCTACGCGCGCAGACGAATAGTTCGCGCCGTTCGCGTAGGGGTTGTCGTTCGGACGACAATGGAATTCAGTTACTTCCGCACACCTTTGGCCTCTTGTGGTGAGATGACCAGAAATTTAACGCTCGGCCCCGCGCGATGCAATCAGCGGCGGGTGGGGGTGCTGCTCTGCCTGCGGCCGATCGGCTCCTGCACGATCCAAGCGCGGGAATCCTCGCCGGCAGCCACGCACGAGAATGACGCTCGCGGGGAGCATGATGGAAAGCGGATCAGCGCAGGCGGGGTTTCAATGCGATGCGCGCGCCGAGGTTCATCGCGAAAACAATCACGATCAGAAGCAACGCTCCGCCCCACGCCTGTTCGTGCCACGATTTGTACGGAGAGATCGCGTAGGTGAAAACCTGCAACGACAGTTCCGCCATCGGATTGTTCGGGTTGAGTTCCCAGAACTGGCTGCCGAAGGCGGTGAACAGCAGCGGCGCGGTCTCGCCCGTGACTCGGGCAATAGCAAGTACGATTCCGGTGATTATTCCCGAGCGGGCCGACGGCAGTATCACGTGGATGATCGCATGATGCCGCGAGACGCCGAGCGCGAGCGCCGCTTCGTAGAGCTCGTGCGAGACGCCTTTGATCGCGGACTCGGTAGTGGTGATGATCACGGGCAGCATCAGGATCGCGAAAGCAAAGGAGGCCGAGAAGGCTGAGAAGTGCTTGAGCGGCGCCACCAGTATCGTGTAGGCGAACAATCCAATCGCGATACTCGGAATTCCGGACAGAACATCCGAAAGAAAGCGCACCGTCGACGCGAACATCCCGCGCCCGAAGTAGGTCAGGTATAGGCCCGTCAGAGTACCGATCGGAATAGCCATTACAGCGGCTAGCCCTACGATAATTGCGCTGCCCACGAGCCCATTAGCCACTCCGCCTCCCGGAACACCAACCGGATGCGGCAGCTCGGTCAGAAACGGGAGCGAGATTGCGCCAATACCCTCGCGGATGACATAGCCGAGGATCAGCAGCAGGATAATCGCTACGCCGCCCGCGCAGAAAGCGGCAGTAAAGATACCCAATGCGCTGCGTGGATGCCGTAGCGTGATTGGTATCTGCACCTAGTTCTCCATCGGCCGAAAAATCGTCCAGAGCAGGACGCGCGCAAGCGCATTTACAATCACGCTGATAATAAACAGCAGAAGGCCAAGCTCGATCAGCGCGCTCAGATAGACTTGGGTAGTCGCCTCGGTAAACTCATTGGCTATAACGCTCGAAATACTATACCCCGGAGCGAACAGAGAGGCCGCGATCGCGGGCCGGTTGCCTATAACCATGGTGGTGGCAATAGTCTCGCCAAGTGCGCGGCCGAGCGCCAGGATACACGCGCCGAAGACGCCTGCGCGCGAGCCCGGCAGCACCACCATCTGGAAACTCTGCCAGCGCGTCGCTCCGAGCGCCCAAATCGCCTCGCGCTGGGTTTGCGGAATCGCGGCCATCACGTCCCGCGAGATAGCGGTAACGGTAGGCACGATCATGATAGCCAGAAGAACCCCGGCGGTGAGCATTCCTACGCCGTAGATGGTTCCCGAGAAGATCGGCAGAAAACCCAGGTAGTGCTGCAGGTACGGCTCAACGTAGTCGCGCATGACCGGCGCGAGAATGAACAATCCCCACAGGCCGTAAACTACGCTCGGGACAGCGGCCAACAGCTCGATCACAAAGCTGAGCGGCCCGGACAGGCGCATCGGACAGAACTCTGCCAAAAACGCGCCCGCCAGCACGCCGACGACGCCCGCCAACAGAATAGCTATCGCGGAGCTGACGACAGTTCCGTAGATGAACGGCAGCGCGCCGAACTGATTGGTTACAGGATTCCATTCGCTGGTCCAAAGGAACGACAAGCCGAAGGTCGAAATCGACAGGCGCGAACTCCATAGCAGCTCGATAAAAAGGCCGACCACCAGTGCCAGAAAAGCGAACGTCGCGCCGTAAACGCATAAATCGAATCCGGTTCCGCGGGGTGCGTGCGGCAGCCTGAGGCGGACGGGTTCGTCACGCGGCTCGGCTATCGTCTTGAGCGCGGGGTTGCCGGCGTCCATTCCGGGTGCGAGCGCGAATCCGAAATCTCCGCTGGTATTGCGCTCGTCAATATCCGACATTTTGAATCGTTCCGGAGTAGTTACTTCGCCCGCCGAGCGGACGGGTATATCAGATAATCAGGCGGCTACGCCTGCATCTGTGCGATGACCTTCAACGCCTGTTTCTGAACATTGTCGGGCAGCGGTACGTAATCGACCGATTTAGCGACCGACTGACCTTTTGTGACTAGCCACTCGAGGGTCTGTTTGACCAGCTTCGCCCGCGCGGCATTCGAGGGCTTTTCGTAGAGCATGACCCATGAGTATCCGCTGATCGGATACGAATCGGCGCCGGATGCATCGACGATCGAAAAGTCAGTTGCACTCACGTCCGGCTTGCTGGCCGCGGCCTCGGCGACGGTCTCGATCGATGGATATACATACTTGCCGGTCTTGTTCTCCACCTGCGCGTACGTCATTTCGTTTTCGAGCACGTAGGCCAACTCGATATATCCGATCGCGCCCGGAGTCTGGCGAACCTGCCCGGCAACGCCTTCGTTGCCTTTGCCGCCCAGCCCTGCAGGCCACTGGACGCTCTTCCCGGTTCCGACTTTATGCTTCCATTCCGGAGACACGCTGCTCAGAAAATCCGTGAAGATATAGGTAGTGCCGGAACCGTCAGAGCGATGGACGACGGTGATCGTCATATCCGGCAGCTTCATCCCCGAGTTGAGTTTGACGATCGCGGGATCATTCCACTTGGTGACTTTACCGAGGAAGATGTCAGCGATCAGTTGACGGGTCAGACGAAGACCCTTTCCGATCCCCGGGAGATTGTAACCCATCGCGGCTCCGCCCAGGGTGACCGGAACCTGCAGCACGGGTCCCTGCGCCAGCTTGAGTTCCTCCGCATTCATCGGAACATCGGAGGCGCCAAAATCAACCGTCTTCGCGATGAACTGCTGGATTCCGCCACCGCTGCCGATCGACTGGTAATTGACTGTGACGTCGGAACGCTGCTGGCTGTATTCGTAAAATGCTTTCGAAAAGAACGGATAATCGAAGGTCGAACCTGCGCCCGTAAGTTGTGTCGACGCGAACACCGCCGACGCGGCTAGCGTCAGCACGGCGGCGGCTGCAAATCCGATGGCTCTGCGAGTATGGGACGAAAGCGACATCGATACACCTCCAAGTGCCGGAGACAATTTTCATCCCGAATGATAACAACCATACTTTATTGGCAGGGGTCAGTTCTGTTACGAGAATGTTAAATCCTCGCAGCATGTGCGCCTGAGGGCGATTGCGGGGGAGGGGGACCGGTCAGTTCGAGGTTAGAACTCCGGTTTCAGCCAGACGAACGTTTGATGCATCAAATGCGCGCAGAGCAGCATCCTCACCCGCACGGCACAATGCTTGCCCAAAGAACGCAAGCATCGCGCCGCCCTCTACCGGCGGGAGAGGGTATCTTCAGGCTTGCCGCGCGAACGAGGTCAGAGTCCCTTCACGAACTCGACTAGCAGGTCGTTGATTTCTTTTGGGCGCTCCTGCTGGAGCCAGTGGCCGGCGCCGGGGAGGATCACTTTCTTGCGGCAATTCGGCATCGAAAAATCGACCACCTTCGCCGCATCGGGATACATCGCGAGCACCACGTCATGCTCGCCGGCCGCAAACATCGAGGGCTGCGTAAGCTTCACGCCGGCAAGAAAGCCGCTCAGCTCCCAGTTGCGATCGATATTGCGATACCAGTTGATTCCGCCGCGGAAGCCCGAATTTCCGAATTCGGCGGCGTAAAAGTCGATGTCTTCCTCGGTGAGCCATCCGGGCAGACGGCCCGGGATCGTGCCGCTTTCGAGGAATTTGTACGAACGCGGAAAAAGAAACTTCCAGCGCTCGGCAGGTGGCGGATCGCCCGACGCCGAATACAGCATCATCGTGATCGAGCGGCGCGGATCCTCGTCGAGTTCCTTCTCGACCCGGCCCGGCTCCTGAAAATAATTTTGGTAGAACCAGTTGGTCTTGCCTTCGAGCGCTTTCATCGCGTCGGTCGGACGAATCGGACCGCGCGGCAAAAACGGCACGCTCAGAAGGCCGATCGCGTGAAAGATGTCAGGCCGGAGCAGCGCGCAGTGCCACGCCACCGGCGCGCCCCAATCGTGTCCGACGATTATCGCGCGCGACTCGCCGAGCGCATGCACCAGTCCCACAATATCGCCGGTGAGATTGAAAATATTATAAGCTTCGATCGCCTCGGGCCGATCCGTGCGTCCGTAGCCGCGTTGATCCGGCGCGACGACGCGGAAGCCCGCAGCCGCGAGCGCGGGAATCTGATGCCGCCACGAGTACCACGACTCCGGCCATCCGTGGCACAACACGATCAGTGGGCCCGCGCCCTGCTCGACGTAGTGCATCTTGATTCCGTTGGTCGCGGTGAATTTATGCTGCAGCTCCGTCATCGCTCGATGCCTCAGTGCGCTTTGACTTTCTTCAGTTCTTCGACCATCTCGGGCACCGCTTTGAACAGGTCGGCGACCAGGCCGTAGTCGGCGACGCTGAAGATCGGCGCCTCTTCGTCTTTGTTGATCGCGACGATGATCTTGGAATCTTTCATCCCGGCCAGATGCTGAATCGCGCCGGAGATTCCGACTGCGACATAAAGCTCGGGCGCCACGACTTTGCCGGTCTGCCCGACCTGCAAATCGTTGGGCACGAAGCCCGCATCGACGGCCGCGCGCGACGCGCCCATCGCGGCGCCCATTTCATCGACCAGCGGCTCGAGCACGATTTTGAAATTCTCGCCCGACTTGAGTCCGCGTCCACCCGACACCACGATCCGCGCCTCGGTGAGCTGCGGCCGGTCGCTCTTGGTCTGGTTGAAGGAGACGAACTCCTGCTTGAGCGCGGCGGCGTCAATCTCGGCCTCGAGCTTTTCTACCGGCGAGGCTGCCGCGGCGGGCTTGGCCGCGTCGAACGCGGTGCCGCGCACGGTGATCACCTTGACCGGCCCGTCGAGCTCGATCGTCGCCATCGCGTTGCCGGCATACATCGGGCGCACGTAAGTGCCGTCGTCGTTGATCGCGGTGATTTCCGACGCCATCGGCGCATTCATCCGCGCCGCCAGCCGCGGCGAGAGGTCCTTGCCGAGCGCGGTCGCGGTGGTGAGCACGAATTCCGCTCCGGTCTTCTTGACCAGCGCGCTCAGAGCGCACGCGTGCGCATCGGCCAGGTAATTCTTCAGAGCGGGATGCACCAGCGCGATCACTTTCGATGCACCGTACTTCGCGATTTCGGCCGCGACTGCGTCGGGCGCGTCACCCGCGACGACCGCGATCGCTTTGCCGCCGCGCTTTTGCGCCAGCTCGATCCCGGCGTGAATCGCGGTCAGCGTGGTTTTGGGAAAATGGCCGCCCAGATGCTCGGCGAAAATGAGAACGTCACCCATTTGAATTCACTCCGGCGCCCGCTTCACACCGCTTATGCGATCGATTGCTGGCGATGAGACAATTTCTTTCTAAGTTTCTTGATATGGTTTCCCGCATCTCGCTAGATAACTTTGGCTTCGGTGTGCAGCACCGCCACCAGCTCCGCGACCGAGCCGACTTTCTTTCCGGCTTGCCGCTTGGGCGGCGCGGTCAGCGACTTGATCTTGAGCTTGGGTGCGAGGTCGAGCCCGAGGCTTTCGGCGGGAATTTCCTTGAGCTCCTTTTTGCGCGCCTTCATGATGCCCGGCAGCGACGCGTAGCGCGGTTCGTTGAGGCGCAAGTCGGTCGTCACCACGGCGGGCAGGTTGAACGCAATCGTTTCGAGACCGCCATCGACCTCGCGGATCACGGTGACCTTCCGATCTGCGAATTCAACCTTCGAGGCGAAGGTCGCCTGCGGCCATCCGAGCATCTCGGCCAGCATCTGGCCGACCTGGTTCGAGTCGTCGTCGATTGCCTGCTTGCCCAAGAGCACGAGCTCGGTCTTCTCGTCGCCCGCGACCTTCGCGAGGATTCGCGCGAGCGCCAGCGGATCGAGGTAGCCGTCGCACTTGACCAGGATCGCGCGGTCGGCGCCCATCGCAAGCCCGGTGCGAAGCTGCTCCTGCCAGGTGGACTGGCCGATCGTTACCAGCACGACTTCGCTCCCGGCCTGTTTTTCCCTGATCCGGAGAGCTTCTTCGATCGCGATCTCGTCGAACGGGTTGATCACCCACTTGACGTTGTCGGTGGCGATACCCGAACCGTCGGGCAGGACGCGGATAGTGGTGGCGGGGTCGGGAACACGTTTGATAGGAACCAGAATCTTCACAGCGATATCACTCCACGCATGCGCTTATTCGGCGATACAGGATCAGAATCGTTCAAATTGACCGGGAATGGAACCGATAAACGAAACGAAACTAACAGCGGATCATTTATCAGTCAAACTACTGGAAATTCGGTGGCGGGTCAGTTTGAGATTTGCTCCGTTAGCGACACCGACTTGTCATGCCCGCGCGGCAGCCCTGCCGAAGGACGTCCAGCAATGACACTTCATGCGGGCTTTTACCGAGGGAGAGATTGCGTCTCAGAGTTGCCATCGCTAGCGAGTTTTCAGTGCGAGGAGCACGTAACGAGTTCGCTGGTGTGCCTACTCCCTGAATCCCATTCGCGAGGCGACCCTGGCCGACGCGATCGCGAGGGCTGGGGCGTGCGTCCCCATCGCGGCGAAGCGGGGGTCGGTGGTCTGGCCGCGGACGTAACGGACGTAAATCTGCTCGACCACGGTGGCGTTCTTCCAATGCGCCCACGCCCAATAATAGGCGACGTGGCTCAGATCCCGCCCGGTCCGTTTCCCGTAGCGTTCGATCAGCTCGTCGCGTGTCATGAAGCCTTTGCGCAGCGTGTGAACCTCGCCCTGGCTGGTTTCGAGCA
>JBARDN010000264.1:0-2426 GCA_049795175.1 Binataceae bacterium (SeqCode)
GTCCGCACCCTCGCGGCCGGCGCCCGCCGCGCCGCGCAGCGGTGGTCCAATCGCCGCGCCGCTCGAGCTCGCGCCCAACCAGGTGCTGGTCGAAAGCCCGATGGTCGGGACGTTCTATCGCTCGCCGTCGCCCGATTCTGATCCCTTCGTCAACGAAGGCGACTCCGTGCGCAAAGGCCAGACGGTCTGTATTATTGAAGCAATGAAGATGATGAATGAGGTCGAAGCGCCCGCCGGAGGCCGCGTAGTCAGGATTATCGCCGGCGACGGCCAGGCGATCGAGTATGGACAGCCGCTGATGGTTATCGAGGCGGGCTGAGCACGCATCAAGATGTTCAAGAAGCTGCTGGTCGCAAATCGCGGCACCATTGCCATCAGGATTATTCGCGCCTGCCGCGAGCTGGGCATCCCCACCGTCGCGGTCTTTTCGACCGCCGACAAGGACGCGCTGCACGTGCGGATGGCGGATGAGTCGGTCTGCATCGGTCCGCCCGCCGCTGAGGATAGCTATCTCAATATCCCGTCGATTCTGAGCGCCGCGCTGACTTACGGCGCCGACGCGCTCCATCCCGGCTACGGCTTTCTGTCCGAGAACGGCGACTTTGCCGAGGCCTGCCAGCGCTCCGGCCTGCAGTTCGTCGGACCGCGCGCGCGCCATATCCGTCTGATGGGCGACAAGCCGCGCGCACGCAGGATCATGAAGCGCGCCGGCGTTCCAGTCCTGCCCGGCAGCGACGGCAAAGGCATCACCGAAGTCAAAGACGCGCTCGCCGACGGCACCAAACTCGGCTACCCGGTGCTGATCAAGGCCGCGGCCGGTGGCGGCGGCAAGGGCATGCGCATCGCACGCGATCGCGGCGAGCTCGAGCGTCTATTTCCGATCGCGCGCGGCGAAAGCGAAGCTGCCTTCAGCTCGCGCACGATGTATCTCGAAAAATATCTCGAACGCCCACGCCACGTCGAATTTCAGATTCTCGCCGACAGCCATCGCAGCGTGATCCATCTCGGCGAACGCGACTGCTCGATCCAGCGCCGCCATCAGAAGGTGATCGAGGAATCGCCGTGCCCGGTTCTGACCGCGCGGATGCGCGAAAAGATGGGCAAGGCCGCGGTGCGCGCCGCCGAAGTCGTCGGCTACTCGAATGTCGGCACGGTCGAATTTCTGCTCGCACCTGACGGCCAGTTCTATTTCATCGAGATGAACACCCGGATCCAGGTCGAGCACGGCGTCACCGAGATGGTGACCTCGACCGACCTGGTGAAGGAAAGCATCCGGATGGCGATGGGCGAGGCGCTGGGCATCAAGCAGCGCAGCGTCGTTTTCAAAGGCGCGGCGATCGAGTTCCGCATCTACGCCGAGGACCCGGAGCGCCACATCCCTTCGCCGGGCGTGGTCTCGAATCATCATCCGCCTGGCGGACTGGGCGTGCGCGTCGAGACCGCGCTGTATGACGGCTACCGCGTGCCGGTGCAGTACGATCCGCTGGTGGCCAAGCTGATCGTTCACGCGGATACGCGCGCGCTCGCAATCGCGCGGGCAAAGGCGGCGTTGCGCGAGTACGTGATCGACGGAATCAAGACCAACATCCCGTTGCATCTGAAGATCCTGCACGACCCCGATTTTATCCGCGGTGATTTCGCGACCGATTTTCTCACTCGCTATATGCCCGCCGCCGCGCACAACGCCGACGCGCGCGCCGTCGCCGCCGAGAAGGCCTCTTGATTCTCGCCGCGCGCCATAATCAGGCAGTTGCGCGAGCCGCGCGGCTCCCGGAGCGAACCATGCGCCGATTTTTTCTCGCCTTGTTGATCTGCCTCTTCGCAGCGGGCGTCGCATGCGCTCAGTCGCCCGATATCCCCGGCGCCAACGCCGCGCCGCCGGGACCGCAGCCCAAAGCCGAGATCGAAAATCCGCTGTTCGATTTCGGCACCGCGCTCGAAGGCACGATGGTCTCGCACGTTTTCAAGATCAAGAACACCGGCAAAGGCGAGCTCATGATTCGCGGGGTCAAGACCTCGTGCGGATGCACCGCCGCGACGCCGAGCAAAAACCATCTCGCTCCCGGCGAAGAAACCGATATCGACGTCGGCTTCGACACTCACTTCCAGAAGGGCCATCAGATTCGCACCATCACCGCCTTCACCAATGATCCCGATCTTCCGCAAGCAGTCATGACGATGCAGGGAATCGTCAAGCAGCAGGTTGCCGCCACTCCGGCGCAGGTCTCGTTCGGGACCGTGCGCAAGGGCACCGAGGTCACCCAGGACGTAACCATCGACGACCTCACCGCGCAAAAAAATTTCTCGGTCGGACCGGTCACCAATTCCAACCCTTCGATCAAGGTCGTGCAGGCGCCGCGCACCGACAAGAAGCCCGGCGTGCTGCTCCACGTGATGCTCGAAAAAACGATGCCGGCCGGCACCTT
>JBARDN010000265.1:0-1837 GCA_049795175.1 Binataceae bacterium (SeqCode)
AGCTCGACGCCGAGCTTGACCCACGAGGTCTGCAGATTGTCGATATAGCCGCGCAGGAACAGGCGCGAGAACGCGTACATCTGGAAGTCGAGCACGCCGCTCGGAATCTCCTTCACCAGGCCCTTGCGGAACATCACCGTGTTCTGATGGATAAATCTGAGCGGCACGAATTCGGTGAAGCCGTGGGTTTGTTTTTGGATCGTACGCAGCAGATTCAGATGATTGACGACCTGTCGCGGCGTCTCGATATGCCCGTACATCACGGTCGAAGTTGTCGGCACTCCGGCGGCGTGCGCGCTGGTGATAATATCGACCCACGCGGCGACGTCGACTTTTTTGTGCGAGAGGATTTCGCGCACCGAGTCGTCCAGGATCTCCGCCGCGGTTCCCGGAATCGAACCCAAACCGTGCTCGCGCAGCATCGCGATATACTCGGGGTATTCCATCCGCGTGCGCTTGGCGCCGTACATGATCTCCATCGGCGAGAACGCATGCACGTGAATCGCGGGAAACGCGCCTTTGATCGCGTCGAGCAGGTCGCGGTACTTGAACGCCGGCATCTCGGGGTTTATTCCGCCCTGCATGCAGACTTCCGTAGCGCCGCGCGCGACCGCGTCGGCGACTTTGGCGACGATCGTCGCGTCGGAATGATCGTAGGCGTCTGACTCCCAGCGTTGGCGCTTGAAACCGCAGAACTGGCATCCGACGAAGCAGATATTAGTGAAGTTGAGATTGCGATTCACGACGTAGGTGACTTCCTCGCCGACGTCTTCCGCACGTGCCAGGTCCGCGCACTTGACCATCGCGCGCAGGTCGTCGCCCACGGCGGTATAGAGCGCGAGTCCTTCATCTGGAGTGATTTCGAGCTTCGCGCGGCTCTTCTCGAGCGCTGCGCGGACCGGCGGCGATGATTTCGCGAGCAGGGCCTCGACTGGAGTCGCCTCGATTTCATCGACCCAGTTTCGCCATTCGGCAAGATTCATGGTGATGCTCTCCGGGTTCGTTCCCAAATCGCGCGCACATTGGTCGCGACCGCCGGGTCGAGCCATTCGTCATTTATATATTCTTGGTAAACGGCCAGGCGCTCGCCGAGCTCAAAACCCGCGCGTGCGCACCTTTCGCCGAGGCGCTCGATATGCGGCCACGGCGCTTCGGGATTCACATAGTCTTTGGATAGCGGCGAAATTCCGCCCCAGTCGTTGATTCCGGCGCGTAAAAAAAGCTCGATCTCGCCGGGCGAAAGATTCGGCGGCGCCTGCACGTTCATCGCGGGACCGAGCACCAGCCGCGCAGTCGCGATCGCGCGCGCCATCTCATAGGCCTCGGGCTCGGGCGCGTCGGCCATCGCGATTTCCGGCTTGGCGCGGAAGTTCTGGATGATCACTTCCTGAACATGTCCGTAGCGCTCGTGCGAGTCGCGCAGCGCAACGATACTCTGCGCGCGCTCCGCAACGGTCTCTCCGATTCCGAGCAGGATTCCGCTGGTGAACGGGATTCGCAGCTCGCCGGCCTCATCGATCATCTTCATTCGCAGCGCGGGATCCTTGTCGGGCGCAGCCTGATGCACTCCGCCGCGCGCGCGCAGCCGCGGCGAGATCGATTCGAGCATCAGTCCCATCGAGGCGTTGAGCGGCCTTAGCATCGCCATCTCGTCGCGCGTCATCAGGCCCGCATTGGTATGCGGCAGCAGCCCCTCGGCCAGCGCGATCTCGCATGCGCGCCCGACGTACTCGATCGTCGAGCGCACGCCGAGCGTGTCGAGCGTCGCGCGATATTCCTTGAACGCGACTTCGGGCTTGTCGCCCAGGCACATCAGCGCTTCCTTGCATCCGAGCTC
>JBARDN010000266.1:0-2786 GCA_049795175.1 Binataceae bacterium (SeqCode)
GGCTCGACGAAATCCTTGCGCAGCGGAAAGCCTTCCCAATCCTCGGGCAGCAGGATGCGGCGCATATCGCTATGGCCCTCGAAGGTGACGCCGAGGAGATCGAAGATCTCGCGCTCCATCCAGTTGGCGGAAGCCCAGATGCTTTCGAGCGTGTGCACGACAGGATTTTCGCGCGGCAGCTTCACCTTCAGCACTGCGCCGTGGCGATGCTGATACGAAAAGAAGTGATAGACGACCTCGATACGATCTTTGTAATCGACGCCGCTTTGATTGGACAGGCAATCCATCGCGAGCGCGGGATCGTCGCGCAGGAATTGGCCGAGCTCGACAATCGCGGACGGATCGACGACGCAGAATGAATCGAGCTTCTGAGTGACGGTCTCGAGAACCTTGTTGCCGAACTGATCCGTCAACCGCTGATATATCGCGAGCGCTTCCATCCTCAGGCCGCAGTCACGTCCTCGCGATGCGCGCTTCCGCGCGAGAGCCAGCGCTCGGTCATGATCTTCTCTTGCAGCTTGAGCAGGCCTTCGGTCAGCGCCTCGGGCCGCGGAGGGCATCCGGGGACGTACACGTCGACGGGCAAGATCTTGTCAACGCCGTCGCAGACCGAGTAGGCGAGCTGGAACAGGCCGCCGCAGCTCGCGCACGAGCCCATCGAGATGACGTATTTCGGATCCGGCATCTGGTCGTAGAGCAGCCGTGTGCGCAGCGCCATTTTGAGCGTCAGCGTGCCGGCCACGATCATCAGGTCGGACTGGCGCGCCGAGGCGCGCGGGGTGGCGCCGAAGCGCTCGATATCGGCGCGCGGGCCGCCGGTATGCATCAGCTCGATCGCGCAGCAAGCGAGGCCGAACAGCATGTACCAGATACTGGATTTGCGCATCCAGTTGAGCAGCTCATCGGTCTTGGTCGTGAGCACGTAATCCGGAAGAGTGTTGAGCAACGACATAACTAATTATCGTCCCAGTTCCTATTCAGGAACTTTTTTGATCCATTCGAGATCATGTTTGACCCACACATAGGCGAGGCCGACAAACAGGATCAGCAGGAAAACCAGAATCTCGCTGAGCGCCGCGAGCCGCGCGCCATTTCGGACCCAGTCGAGATAGACGGTCGCGATCGGATAGACGAAGGCGACTTCGACCTCGAACACGACGAAGATCAGCGCGATCAGATAGAAGCGGACGTTGAAGTTAATCCAGGCGCGGCCGGTCGGCGGCTCTCCGCATTCGTAGGGAATCAGCTTGCGCGCATAAGGATTGTTGGGCGCGAGCAGCTTCTGCAGCCCGAACATCGCCGCGACGAAAACGATCCCGATCAAGGCAAGGGCGAGTGGCACGCTGAAGCTCAGATACATGGGTTGATTACCGACTCCTCAATTAGTTGGCGCGGATCGAACTGTCAAGAAGCATCACTTTTCGCAAGACCCGCGACGCTTAAGCGTTTCTTCTTTACAACAGTAGCTCGCGAACTGCTGTCGAGTCCAGAAAGCCCGCTATTTACCTGATTTCACTAAGCTTTCCAATACCTGCGCATCGAGCCATGCGCCATGGCCGTTGGGGCAGGTCTGCATCGCTATCGTGTCGCGCTCGTGCTCGACCAGGGGACTGCTGCACTTGGGGCACTTGAGCGCCGCGCTGGTGCGCGCGCGCATTTTCTCGAGCAGCTCCTGATCGCGCTTGCGCGCCCATTCGGATTCGCGCGCCGCTTCGACGTCGTGAAACTTGTCGCCCAGCCGGTCTTTCTCGTCGCCCATCAGTCTTGACCTCAATTGGTCGGCGTACTTATAGATTCTATCACATCGGGTGCAACGTTGGTGTGCGATGCGCATTATCAGCGCGCCGCAGAACTGCTGCAATCCCTAATCGGGCCGGTCATTTTAATCGAGCAGTCATTCCATTTCTTTGATTAATTTGCCGCTGCGCGCTTTTTCGACGGTGGCGTCGAATTTCGACCCGAGATCGACGCCCATCTGTTTGGCGCGCTTTTTCGCCCACAGCCCGACGTTGCGCGAGTCGCGGTAGAAGCTCTCGTCGCGCGGCTTCGAGGCGTCGAAATTATCGAGCCGCGACGACTCGCTCTCGTGCATCGCGAACGACGACATCACGCGCCTGAGCTTGGTCGAGCCGCATCCGGGGCATGCGCGGCGCTCGCGCTTTTTCGGACTCAGCACGACGTGGGAGCAAATCCTACCGCATCGCGCGCATTGATATTCGAAAATCGGCATCTGAACTCAGCGGTCTTTCATGATCAAATCGGCGAGTGGACTGCCTGCGAGGAACAGGACGCCGATCGCACCGACGACCACGCCGGTTCCGAGCCACCAGAACGAACGGTATTCGAGTCCCAGGACGATCATGATGAGCGCCCAAATCGGCAGAATCGCGGCGATACCGAGCCGCATCAGGACGCTTATCACGCCTTCAGCTTTTTCGATCTGGTCGGCCATGATCCTTATCTACCGATTCCCGCGGGGACGGGCAAACTCAGAGGGTTGTCTTTACACGGTGGAATTGAAGGGCGGGGTGCGGCGACAATGTTCTCGTGGCGTACAGCGACTCTTTCGATCGTCATTCTGTACGCCATCGCCACATGCAGCGGCCCTTCGCCCGGGATTTCCCCCTGCGGTCGAAATGACGGATGTTGGCTCTGTGGCAGGCACCGGAATAGGTGCATAGCGCTCACTTGCGATTGCGCCAGCACCGCCTCTGCTTCATCTCCAACTCAATGCGCATGTTCGGACTCGATCGCATAGAGCGCGAGCGGGCCGTCATGGCCTACCA
>JBARDN010000267.1:0-38560 GCA_049795175.1 Binataceae bacterium (SeqCode)
ACTCGGCCTCGCAGATACCGCTGGCGAGAATGTGATAAGGGGCGCCATTGCCGGCAACCCCCACAACATCCATTGGATATATGCTGCGAAAACGGCCGCCACAAATGGCAAAGCGAGAACGATTAACGTCTTGCGTTCAATTCTCATGATTCCACGCTGCGCGGTGGACTCTCGTCACAAACGGCTGCCACTGAACGATGATAATTACGTTTCGAGCTAAGTGACTGTCCCGCGTCTTCGTCATCGCACACAGCCGCCGACATCGCGCTCGATATCGCTCTTTTGGCGGATACAATCGCTACAATACGATACTCCACGATGAGAGAAGCGAGAACGCCGAATTTAGACTCTGCTCGGTCATACGAGCCCGGCGATCACTCTCCTGATTAACCGCCACTGGTTCAAGACGGTCGAGAGCGGGGCGGTGGGCTGCAGGACCGAAAATCCTGCGTTCGACTCCGATTGTTTCTGATATGGCTGCATCGCCCACGTCATTGCGGGTGTTCCTGATTCGAATCCCGCACGGGGCACTTAGGTTTCCCACTCGCGGCCGGTTTCCACTGCCGATTGTCGATCGGTCGCTGGACTGAAAACCCGTGCGCTAAAGTTTAGACGGGCGGCGGCTCTGTGCGAGACAGAGAAGCGAGTCTCGGCAGCACTTCGCGGTTGAAGCGCGTGTCTATGAGCGCAAGATGAAAACAGTCGATTCCGAGCGAGTGGAACTCCGCCATCCGGCTCAGAATTGTTTGTGGGCTTCCGATAAGTCCGCTCGAGTAACCTTCGTTCGTGTCGAGCATAGCGAGCTTGTCTGCATTCGCCGACCACATCCCTTGCGCGCCGGAGTGCGCCAACTTGCGCCGCTCGTGCAATTCGGGCGGAAGCTTCGAAAGCATCATCTCGATCTCTTCCTGCGCCTGGCTATCAGTGTCGCGGCACAGCGGAATGGCATATAGGGCAAACCGCACCCGGCGGCCGGTTGCGGCCGTGCGCGCGCGCACCTGCGCGATGATTCGCCGGATCCGTTCAGGCGGACCTCCGTTGAGAAACATCCAGTCCGAATGGCTTGCCGCAAGGGCAATCGCGGCCGGCGATTGCCCACCCTGGAAAACCTCGAGCCGAGGCGAACGCGGGCGCGGATCGGCTATGAGATCGCGCACTTGATAAAATTTTCCCTCGTAGCTGAAGCGCTCGCTGGTCCACGCGCCGCGCAGCACTTCGATAAATTCGCGCGAACGCGCGTAGCGATCGTCGTGCTCCAACAGGGCCGCACCGTACATCCCAAATTCGACCTCATGCCATCCGGAGGTCACGTTGATCGCCCAGCGGCCGCCGCTGATCTGATCGATCGTGGCGCCCCACTTCGCGATCGCCGCGGGAGCGAAGAAGCCTGGATGGACCGCCGTGATCAGGCGGATGCGCGTCGTATGGGCCGCGTAAAACGCGGTCATCGCAAGACAGTCGTAGGTCGAATGCTCGGTTTCCTCGCCCGAACCCCACCATCGCTGCGCGACCAGCAGATAGTCGATTCCGAGTTCCTCGGCATAGCGCACCGGAGCGAGCAGCCGCTCGGCGAGCGCCGCAGCGGTGCGCGCTTTGTCGGGCCGAGCCACAACAGTGGGCGCCCAGGTACAAGTCAAGACGCGGCCGCGCGCGGGAGTTTCCGCGTGACTGGAATCATCTTCGGTCAAATGGTTCACAGGATTCGCATCTTCAAAAAGACTTCTGGTACCGCAAGGCTTGCGACCGGCCTGAGCACAACAGTCCCGGTACCAGAGCTGATTCGTCGGTAACACTGGAGTGCTGGCGACGTCAATGGGTGGTTCGTTCCGGCCTCGCGCGTTGGTCGATGAGGATCTCACTAATGGCACCAGTTCAGCGATCGTCATGACGGTGCCCATCCGAAGAGGAACGAGGACGCGAGCATCGCTGCGGCTGCTCAAACCGATCGAAAAATCGTTCGATCGCGGGTGGCGGTGCTATCGTTGTGGCGCCATGGGACATCATTCGTGATCCTGTCGTCACGATTCATTTGAACGAACTCAACCGTCCTTCCGTCTTGAAGGCCGGACCGCGTTCGCGGTTTATAACTGTCTGCTTGGGACAGCCGCACATACAATACTTCTGATGCACGGGATTGGACTCGTTACGCCGGTCACGACCGGCGAGCCGCTCAAGTATCACCGACAGTGATGTTTTCAAGGGGCTGACAATCTTCATTTTACTACCCGAATAGCCCATTTTTGAGGTGAGGCGCCGGCCTCGATCCTCTTGGTTAAGTGCTTCTATTCGGATTTTACAACCAGAGTGGAATCTCGTCATCAAAAAAAATGATCGGCCCGGAAAAAATATGTGACGTAGAAGCTCGCTCTCACAAGCTGCTACGCAGATCATTCACGATAACCAGCCGCCGCGAAAATTCGCGCGCCGCAGTCCCTCGATCACATAAGGACAACGCCGCATCAGTCCCCACACGAAACCGGTGCGAAAGTTCTCGATCATCATGACGATCGGTCCCTGGTTCAATCCGTAGTGCCATGGAGTCGTCCAGCCGCAGGGCCGTCCGCTTTCGTCGGGGTAGGTCGGATTGAAGGTGGCTTTGAAGCCGTATGGGTTTGTGTCCTGCAAGCGCAATTCATTGAAGTGCCTTACCGTCGGCAGGACGATCTCCGGCGCAAATGGCAACGACGCCACGACAGCCCAGGGCGCGAGGGTGCCGTCGTCGGGTCCGAAGGGCGCACCGCGGGCGAGATAGCCGAAAAAGTTCCGCTCGATCCCCGCGACGCGCAGCGTCATCGGGCCCGGACCGTCGCTCGCAGTAATTCCCCAGCAGTGTTCTCCGTAGCGCGCGAACTGATGCGGGTTGCTGATGGCATAGCGTTGCTGCACCAGTGTCGCTCGGCGGCTATTTTCAAAATAGTCGATGCCCTTGCCGCGCATGAAGTCGTCCTGGATCTCGCGCAAATCCAGCCACAGATACGACAACTGGTGAATGAAGAGGGGTCCCGCATACAGAAACTCGATGCCATAGATGCTCTTCCATTCGTATGAAGAGCTCCACGCGCGGTAACTTTCGATTGGTAGCGGAAACGTTGGCGAGCCGAGGGCTAACGCATACAGAATCAAAGCCTCGGCATAACCTTCCCAGCGGTATTTTATAAATCCGGTTTCCGGATGCCAGCCATGGCTGACCGTAAGGCCTTTGTTCTGCGCCCACTGCCAATCCGCGCGGCGGTATAGAAAATCGGCGTACTGGCGAATCTCGCGTTCATCGGGAGTATCGCGATCGAAATACATCGCGGTCGTCAGAGCGCCGGCGAAAAGAATCGCGGAATCAATCGTGGACAGCTCGCACTTCCATACGCGCCGTCCGGTCTGCATGTCGAGAAAGTGATAATAGAATCCGCGATATCCAGTCGCATCCGCCTGGGCACCCTGCGGACTGTGCGAGAAGAACCTGAGAGTCGCGAGGGTGCGGCTAATAGCGTCCTCGCGAGTCAAAAAAGCGCGCTCGACTCCGACCGGATATGACGCCAGGGCGAGTCCGGTAGCGGCGATGCTCGCGGGCGAATTCTTTTTGGTCTTATCCTGTACCAGACCGTTCCTTGGGTTCGATTCATTCAGAAAATAGGAAAAAGTTTGTTCTTGAAGCTGATCCAGCATCGCCTCATCGAGGGCGCTCTGCGGATCGGTTGAAATTTTCACGGCCATTTCGAGAGTCAGGCGAATTCGACCGTGATTGCCGCAACCGCGTGAGCTGGCAGCGACAGCGAGATGTCCAGATCGTTTTGTGCGTAGGTCCAAGGTTGCGGCTGTTTTACCAGGCATGAAGCGGCTTTCAGACTATGTACTTGCTCTGAGCTCAGATATTTTGGCTCGCCCATGGTTCGCCACAGCCGTCGCGGATTCGCATGATCCTCGTCGATTCTCTCAATATAGACGACCTGCGGCTGGGGTGCAGCCGTGATGTGCAGGCTTAACAATTCCGTCGAAATGGGATGCCGTGGCATCGCATGGTTCGTCAGCAGGATTGTCGCCGACTTCTGCTTCCGAACGATCCATGCATTCACGGTATCGTGGTTTCCTTCGACGCTGATTAGTTCCGGACCGAGATGATGCAGCAACTCGAAAGCCCGGTACGCCGGTTTTGCGATCCCATAGATATTGAGCAGGCCAAAGCCGCCCTGAAACGGGATGGACGGAAAGTAGTTCTCGGAGAAAATATCACTGAACGTCCAGAAGCTGTAGCCGGCCACGAGGCCGTGGGCTTCCATGATAATCTTGGCGGCGAATGCCGCGGTAAAGGGTTCGTCATGCAGCGGGTCGCGCGGATTGGATGAGACATTCCATTCGGTATAGTAAACTGGCAGGCCGCGCGCCTGATCGCGGACCCTGGCCGCGTCTTCGCGCATGATATCGCGAGGCGCATGCTCCAGTTGCGTATCCGTGTCCGCACCGATTTTGCCAAAGGCATCGGTCGGATAGTGATGCGTTGTGATGAAATCCGCGGGTACTTTGTTCTCACTGCAGAAATCAAGAAATTCGGAAATCCATTCATTCTTTGCGGTAGCAGGGCCACCCACCTTGAGAAGAGGATCGACGCTTTTTACCGCTTCAACGGTTGTACGGTAAAGCGTGAAATAGTCCTTTTGAGATCCAGTCCAAAATGCTTTGAGATTCGGCTCGTTCCATACCTCGAAAAACCACTTGCGTATCTCAGTCACGCCGTAGCGCTCGACCCAGTGCGCGGTGAGTTTGTTGATTAGCGTCGCCCACTGCCGATAATTTTTGGGGGGGGTTACGTTTGCTTGATACCGGAACGCGGTCGTGTCGCCCGAGGCGAGCGCTCTCGGCATGAAGCTAAACTCCACGAAGGGCCGCATTCCGATTGAGAGGAGAAAATCCATGATCTCATCGGAATTAAAGAATGAGTAAAGGAGCTTTTTCTCCTCGCAGATGAGTGTTTCCATCTCTTCCGAGAGCAGCGCGTGAAAGCGCACGTGTTCAAAACCCAACTCATTGTGGGCAAGAAGAATCTGCGATTGCCAGTCGGCCCTCAAAGTAAGGGGTGCATGTCCGCTGCCGACAGTATGCTCCCAAAAATGGGTAAACTGCTGTCCTGCTTGCGAATAGTCGCACGTAAAATCCGGCATGCGTTGTCCTGGCTAAACGGATAGGCCTACCTTGGGCGCCCGCGTTTCCGGGGGAACTCTGCATCTAATGTTAGATAATCGCAGGCCGGCCGTCCGTTCCGGGCCGTTGCCTAGAACCGTCCTCTCAGGTTGTCTCGGAGTTCCAGAATTGAGAACGCACAACAAGTGCTTTTCCCGTCATCTATTTCCAAGCTACACGCGTTCTCGCGATCCAATCAACAATAAAAAAATCCCTCGTACTCGGGCACCCTTAATTCCATTCGAGAGAGCATTTGAGGTCCGTATTTCTTACTGGCCGCATGATTTCGAAACTGAATCCGTCACGAACGCGAAACGCGGTCGACACAGGACTATGGCCGCTTCTTCTTGAAATTAAAGACAAAAACAACCTAGGCGGTCCAGACAGAGTGGGCGTCGGAGAGCATGGCATATTCATTGCGTTCTTTTCCGACCGACGCACTCTTTCGGACCGCCTCTCGTTGGTACTTTCCGTCCCACCGCGGCCTCGCGCAGACTTCTGCGGATGGCGCTGCGGACGCTGGCGCCACGAACCAACACGATTCAGGTTCTCAGAGCCGGCCGATCCAAACGGTATTGATTGGAACTGCAAGAAGATCTCGCCTAAGGAAAAAGCTATGTCCAAAGCAGTCACGGTAGCTGACCAGCTCGTAGATCGCCTCATCGAATGGGGAGTCGATACGATTTTTGGCTTTCCCGGGGATGGCATCAATGGCATCTTCGAAGCATTACGCACTCGTCAGGATAAAATGCGCTTCATCCAGGTTCGGCACGAAGAAGCGGCGGCCTTTGCGGCTTGCGGCTACGCCAAGTTCACGAATCGTTTAGGAGTGTGCCTTGCGACCTCCGGCCCGGGAGGGATCCATTTGCTCAACGGTCTCTACGATGCGAAATGCGATGGACAACCCGTTTTGGCGATCACCGGACACACCTTCCACGATTTGATTGGTACGCACTATCAGCAGGATGTCGATCTGGACAAGTTGTTTATGGATGTGGCGGCGTACAACCAACGCGTAATGGGACCGGCGCATGTAATCAATGTCGTCGATGAAGCGATCAGGACTGCGCTGACCCGACGAACAGTTGCTCATATTACGATTCCCAAGGATATCCAGGAATGGACGAAGTCCGATGACGAGCGTTCCTCCGCGAATATCGCCGAGCACAGCGCTGATTTGTTTTCCGCGTCTCATCCAATTCCCCCACAACAGCTTCTCAAGCGAGCGGCTGATCTAATCAATCAGGGATCGAAAGTTGCGATGCTGATTGGACGGGGATGCCTGAACGCGCGCGAAGAGGTCCTGAATCTAGCCGAAGCCGCAGCAGCACCGGTGATTAAAGCATTGTTGGGTAAGGCTGCCATACCGGATCGCAATCCGCACGCCACCGGCGGCATCGGTCTGCTCGGTACGGCGCCTTCTCAGGACGCGCTGCGTGAGTGCGATACATTTATTATTGCCGGCAGTAGCTTCCCATACATGGAATTTCTGCCGAAACCCGGACAGGCGAAAACGATTCAGATCGATCTCGATCCCTCTCGAATTGGCCTGCGGCACTCGGTAGAGGTTGGTCTTGTAGGCGATTGCCGCGGAGTATTGCAGGCACTTCTGCCGCTGGTCACGCACAAAACCGACAGAAGCTTTCTCGAGATAGCGCAGAAGCGAATGGCCGCGTGGAACAAGCTCATGGAAGAGCGCGGCACCCGGTCTGACATTCCAATGAAACCTCAGGTGGTTACGTATCACCTCAACAAGCTACTCGACTCGGATGCGATTGTTTCATCGGACAGCGGCACGATCGCGACGTGGACCGCCCGCTATATCGAGATTCGGGATCGGATGCAGTTCTCTCTTTCCGGATCTCTGGCAACCATGGGTAATGGGTTGCCATACAGCATAGGAGCGGCGGTGGCATATCCGGGGCGGCAGGTGGTGTGCGTGGTCGGCGACGGCGGCCTGACGATGCTGCTGGGCGAAATCGCAACGCTGGTGAAATACAAGTTGCCGGTCAAAGTAATAGTAATCAAGAACAACGTACTCGGCGAGATAAAATGGGAGCAGATGGCGCAGGAAGGGAACCCTCAGTATGGAGTGGAACTGCAGCCCATCGATTTCGCCGGATATGCGAGATGTTGCGGGGCAGCCGGTTTCACCATCGAAGATCCCAAGGAAGCGGAGAATATCTTACGGCAGGCGCTCGCGCATCCCGGTCCCGCCGTGATCGAGGCCGTGGTAGATCCAAATGAACCACCGCTACCAGGCAATATATCGGCCGAGCAGGCGCTTCATTTTTTCGAAGCGTTAGGCAAAGGTGAAAAAGACCGCTGGAAGATAATAAGGACGGTACTTGAGGACAAGATTCGGGAAGTCATCTAGTGATGAACAACCCGGAGCGCAGAGATCGATTGCGAAACGCAATGCGCGAAAATCATTTAGATCTGATTATTTGCGCCCTACCCAAAAATGTACTGCTGTTGTCAGGCTACTGGCCGGTAGTCGGTACTGGAGTGGCCGTAGCCTTTTCGGAGGGAAGAATCAGCCTGGTGGTTCCGGAAGACGAAGCAGAACTCGCGAAGCGCGGTTGGGCGAATGATATTTGGACCTTTACGTCCGGCTCGTTGAGTGAACTGACTACGGCGGCAAAAGCAATACAGACTCCGCTTCGAAAGCTCACTGCGACCTTTTCCGCGGAACCAATGCGTGTCGGCTTTGAAGCGCAGGAAACTTCCGAACCTGCATCGTACGCGGCAATACATCTTTATAGTGGAACAATGCGGACCGTCCTCGAGGAAACGCTTTCGATCCGGACATTGATATCCGCTGACGAAGTTTTAGCCGATTTATCTTCGCACAAAACGGATTTCGAAATCGAACAGATTCGCAATTCGTGCCGCATCGCAGAACAGGCATTTCGTCGTGGGTTCGAACAGATCGAATCAGGAACCAGTGAAGTACAAACCGCGGCGAGATTCCGTGAATCGCTCAGCACGAGTCTGGTCGAATATCCGGAACTGAGCCGGACCGACGGCTTCGCGTGGTGCATGTCTGGGCCCAACTCTGCGCTGGCGTCGGGAGCTTATGCCCGCTCACGTGCGAAGCGAATCGAAACGGGAGATCTGCTTCTCGTGCACCTGAATTCGTATGCGGATGGATACTGGACCGACGTTACGCGCACGTATTCTATGGGTAAAATCGACGAACGGAAGATAGAAATGTATGAAGCTGTGTTCGCGGCGCGCGCGGCCGCCTTGCGCGCCATTTACCCGGGGGCAAAAGGGGCTGAGGTCGATGCTGCGGCGCGAGATGTATTGGAGTCACGTGGATTCGGACCGCAGTTCAAGCATTCCACCGGCCACGGCGTAGGATTTTCCGCGATCAATGCGAATGCGAAGCCGCGCCTTCATCCTAAGTCCGAGGATCCAATGGAAGCGGGCATGGTGTTTAACATCGAACCCGCCATCTATTTCGAGGGTTATGGCGGTATCCGACACTGCGACATGGTGACGATCACGAAACAAGGAATGGATCTGTTGACCCCGTTTCAATCCAACGTCGAAGAACTAGTAGTAAATAATTAGTCGGCAGGTGGACAACGTTACAATGAATAACCCAAATCGAGGGAAAGTCGTAGTAGTCACCGGTGCATCCGCCGGGGTGGGTCGGGCTGTGGTTACCGAGTTCGCGCGTCAAGGCGCCCATATCGGGCTGATCGCGCGTGGGCGAGAGCGGTTGGAGGCAGCCAAGCAGGAGGTGGAAGAGTTGGGGGCAAAAGCGCTGGTGCTTCCGACCGATGTCGCAAATGCTGAACAGGTGGAAGCGGCTGCCGAGCGTGTCGAGCAGGAATTGGGGCCAATCGATATCTGGGTCAACGACGCGATGACCACGATCTTTGCTCCGTTCCTGGAAATTACCGCCGCCGAATTCAAGCGTGCCACGGAAGTCACCTATCTTGGACAAGTCTACGGAACCATGGCCGCTCTGAAGCGCATGCATTCACGCAATCGCGGCACTATCGTCCAGGTAGGCTCTGCGCTGGCTTATCGATCTATCCCGTTGCAATCTCCATACTGCGGCGCCAAGCACGCGATTGTGGGATTTACCGACGCTATCCGATCCGAGCTCATTCGTGACGGTAGCTCTGTGCATATCACAGCGGTGATGCTGCCGGCGATGAACACGCCTCAGTTCAGTTGGTGCCGCACGCGCCTGCCACGACATCCGCAGCCCGTCCCTCCGATCTTTCAGCCGGAAGTGGCCGCGCGCGCAATCGTCTGGGCAGCCAGCCACAGACGGCGCGAGGTGTATGTTGGTTGGCCGACGGTGGAAGCGATCTATGCGCAAGATATCTCCCCATCTTTCGCTGATCGCTATCTGGCGAAACATGCTTTTGACGGTCAGCAGACCTCTGAGCCTGTTTCGCCCAATCGGCCCGACAATTTATTCGAGCCGGTGCAGGGTGAGTACTCTGCTCACGGGATGTTCGACGACCGGGCAAAAGAGTTTAGCGTTCAGAGCTATATGAACCGGAAAATGCTCAATGTTACAGCGCACCGCGGTCTTCTTCTGTTCGCTGGGATGGCGCTGACCGGCCTTCTTTTCGCGACGTTAAGGAAAGGCTGATGTGCAGCGAGGTGAGTCCTTATGAGCTCGGTCGTGAGTTGCGCGGCGGCTCGAGCCGATTTCTGAAGAGGCGGCGCAATATCGTCGGACTGGTTTTCTTTTCATCCGCGATGCTTGGTGGAATAGCCCTCTACCAAATAGGCATTTTAAAGAAGCTGCCAGGACCACGATGCCGCGGTTTCAACGTGGAGAAGGTCAATGGCTCCGCCGAGGCGTACTCAATTCTTCGTATACCAGACGCGTTACTGGGTATACTAAGTTACGCCGTGACTGCCTGCCTGACGGGACTGGGGGGCGACGACCGTTCGCAGACACATCCTCTAATTCCGCTTGGCATGGCGATGAAACTTCTTGCCGATGCCGCCATCGCGGGCAAACTCACGATTGATTCATACCGGCGATATCAAGCAATCTCGCCGTGGTCTCTCTTGACAGCGGCGGCTTCCTTCACAGCTTTGCCGCTCGCGATCCCGGAAGCAAGCGCAGCCATACGCAGTCTGACCGGAGAGGGCCATGATTGTTAGTCGCAGCGGCAGGAGTCCAACCAAAGCACTCGTTCCTCAAGTGCTCGACACGGTCTTGACGAGCCGCGTCCGCGGTATTGACCTTGATATCCGGGAGGGCCGCTTCCAGCGTTGGCTGGCACTCATTGCCGGATTGTCGGGCGCCCTGAGTGGTCTTGAGGTCACCTACGAGCATTATCGTGGTAGCTATAGCCGTCGAGTCATGTACACACCTGTGATCTTGAGCGCAGCTCTAGTTGTGGGTGGACTCTCGGGTTTTTTCAGCAAGCGCGCTGCACGCACAATCCTACCGGCCATCTCCGTTTTGACACTCAGCGACAGTGTAGTGGGGTTTTACTTCCATGTTCGGGGGATACATCGGAAGCCGGGTGGATGGCGACTGCCCGTCGTAAACATGGTTATGGGTCCTCCCGTATTTGCGCCGCTGTTGTTTGGGGTCAGCGCATATCTTGGACTTGTCGCTTCTTTTCTTCGTCGTGCGGAGCCGGGCGGAGATGGAATCTTGCCTCTTCCGACCCATGCGAGGCACTGGGCGAGGATCGTCACGGCCGAATATGAACCAATCAGCTGGACTCAAGACCTGCGCGAAGGCCGCTTTCAAAAGCAAATGGCTATCGCGACCGTTGTCTCATCATTTTTCAGCGGAGTTGAGGCCTGGTACTCACACTATAAGAATAATTTCCGGTACAAGGCCCAGTGGACGCCGGTGGTCGTCGCACCAATGCTGATGGCGGCAGGAATCGCCTCGTTAAGGAGCCCTCGGGTAGCACACACGTGGCTGCCGGCGACTTCCGCCGTTGCGGTCTTGGATGGAGCTGTAGGTTTTGCCTATCACGTGCGTGGCGTATTGCGACGTCCCGGCGGTCTCAAGAAACCCATCTACAATATCATCTACGGACCGCCTATCTTTGCCCCCCTGTTGTTCGCGGCCAGCGGGTTCCTCGGATTGCTAGCCAGTCTGCTCCGAAGAAAGAAAATGAAATGAGTAGAAAGATATTGAAAATGGATAGGCGGCCGATTGATGGCCGCACGGGAAAGCCAATTGGACCGATGGTCCAACCGGGATACTATCCAGAGTTTAGCACACTACGTCAGCAAAAGTTCTGGGATGCCAAGACGCGCGAGGTCGTGTTGGACCGCGTCAGCAATGTTCCGAAAATCCGGTTTTTTACTCCGCAAGAAGCTCGTCTGCTCGAGGCGGTTTGTGATCGTGTTCTTCCTCAGGACGACCGCGACGCAGCTCACAAGATTCCGATCGTCCCGCAAATTGATAGGCGATTGTACGAAAATTCGCACAACGGGTACCGGTATGAAGATATGCCGCCCGACCGTGAAGCTTTTCAGTTAGGACTGATCGCGATCGAGAAGATTGCACAGCATCGCCATAGTTGTGGATTTCTGGAAATCGGTCCACTCGAGCAAGACGAAATCCTTCGCTCGCTGCACGATGGTAACCCTTCTGCCGCGCACGATATCTGGCTACGAATGCCAGTCGATCGGTTTTGGATGCTGCTGGTCTCCGATTGCGCCGACGCTTACTACTCGCATCCCTGGGCTTGGGACGAAATCGGCTTTGGAGGTCCCGCGTATCCCCGCGCCTATATGCGTCTTGAACGCGGTGAAGCGGAACCATGGGAATCGGAAGAAAAGCGCTACAAATGGCAAGCTCCTGAAACCTCCGTGTCAGGAACGTTTGAACCGGTCGCGAGGAAAGCCGGGCGCGGCTCGCCCGGCCAGGGAGGAACGCATTGAAGTCGCCGATTCTCGGAGAGTTTCGTGCTCCGGACGGGAAACCGCACATGCTCGGTGCCGTCCAGCGGCTCGACACGCCAATGCATCACTTCGCTGAGGCGGACGAGATCGACTACGTAATCGTAGGCGTGGGCGCCGGGGGCGGCGTCCTCTTGCAACGACTTGCACGAGCAGGATTTCGCGTAATTGGTTTTGACGCCGGACCATTCTGGGATACCGAGAGGGATTGGGTGAGCGATGAGAAGGGCGCGCACAATCTCTATTGGAATGACATCCGGATCACTGGCGGCGAACACCCATTGGCATTTGGAGCAAATAACAGCGGCAAGGGAGTTGGCGGAGGGACGGTTCACTGGGCGTCTTTCACCCCGCGATTACATCCTTCGGATTTTCACATTCATTCGACAGACGGTGTCGGCGTCGACTGGCCGATTACATATTCGGACCTCAAGCCATACTACGAACTCATGGAATTGGAGCTTCCGGTCTCCGGCCCCTCGTACTATCCGTGGGGCGATCCTCATGGATATCCGTACGGACCGCATCCAATGGGAGGAGTGGGCGACGCGTTGATTCGCGGCTGCACGAAGCTGGGAATAGGAGTATCAGTCGGCGGTCCGGTCGCGATTTTGAACGGCTCGCGGGCAGACCGCCCGCATTGTATATATCGCGGCTTCTGTATCCAGGGATGCAAGGTCGGTGCAAAGGCAAGCACGCTCATCACACACGTGCCCGACGCAATCAAAAGTGGCGCCGAGATTCGGCCGAACTGCATGGTCTCGCGTATCCACGCAGACCGGCACCGCCGGGCAACTGGAGTCACCTACTTCGATCAGGAAGGTCGCGAGCGTTTCCAGAAAGCGAAAGCGGTGGTTGTGGCAGGGTACTCAATTGAAACACCTCGCCTATTACTCAATTCATCTTGTCCTGGCTTTGAAAACGGACTTGCTAATTCGAGCGATTGCGTAGGCCGTTATCTCATGGCGCAAGCCGGTAACGTCGTGTTGGGCCGTTTCGCGGAACTCGTCCGGATGTACAAGGCACCTCCAGCGCACGCGTTAAGCGAGGAATTCTACGAGACAGACCCGAAACGCGGTTTTGTGCGCGGGTTTGCAATCCAAACGGTGGGGCCGCTGCCTATGGCATTTGCCAAGCAGATGATGACGGCCAAAGGAGCCTGGGGATGGGGGCTACGCAGGGTGATGATGGACTATAACCATTGGGCGGCATTCGGATTCTTGGGAGAGATCCTGCCTCATGCAGATAATCGCGTGCAGCTAGCCGAAGAAAAGGATTCTCTCGGTATTCCGAGTGCCAAAATTACTTTCAATCTCCACGACAATGACCAAAAGCTGATCGAGTATGGCAAGAACAAGACGATGGAAGTGATGTGGGCGGCCGGGGCGCGAGAAGTAGTGCAGGAAGCGCGGTATGCTCATTTAGTCGGCGCGGCTCGAATGGGCGATGATCCGGAAACCTCGGTGGTCGATCAGTTCGGACGCACGCACGATATCGAGAACTTGTTCGTTTGTGACGGCAGCATTATGCCGACACAAGGATCCGCCAACCCAGGCCTGACCATCATGGCGCTCGCCGCCCGTACGGCCGATTATCTCATCGCGCAAGGAGAAAACGTGTACAAGGCGCGAAAGCGAGATATTCAAAAGCCGCCGATGAGGCGCGACTTATCGCCGCCGGATACGTGGGGGCATGGTATGCCGAGATTTTGACTCGAGGTGGTTTGTGAAATCCAATCCGCTGATCGAAAAAATTCAGGTTTCTGTTTACACCGTCCCGACCGAAACCCCCGAGTCCGATGGCACCTTTCAATGGGACCGGACTTCATTGGTTCTCGTCGAAGTTCTTGCCGGCGGCAAAACCGGCCTCGGCTATAGCTATGCAGATATCTCCACTGCAAAGCTGATCGATCAGTCGCTTGCCGGGCCGTTGATGGGCCACGATGCTCTCGCGATCGGTGGTGCATGGCGAAAGATGGTCGATCAAATACGGAATCTTGGCAGGCCCGGGATCGCTTCTATGGCTATTGCCGCGGTGGACAATGCGCTCTGGGACTTGAAAGGCAAACTTCTAACCGTATCGGTGGCGGCACTCCTCGGTATGGTGCGGCCGGGAATCATGGCTTACGGCAGCGGCGGATTCACCTCTTATTCGGACGCGCAACTATGCGAGCAATTGGGAGGCTGGGCCGAAGCCGGCTTTCTCGCCGTAAAGATGAAAATAGGTCGCGATCCCGTTGCGGACATCGATCGCGTAAGTGCTGCTCGCGAGGCGATTGGAGCCAAGGTCAAGCTCTTTGTCGACGCCAACGGCGCATATACTCGCAAACAAGCTCTCCATCAGGCATATCGATTTAAGGAACACGACGTCACGTGGTTTGAAGAGCCTGTCTCCTCAAACGATTTGGAAGGATTGCGGTTGATACGCGATGCCGGACCGCCGGGACTGGATATCGCTGCCGGCGAGTACGGCTATGATTCCTGGTATTTCCGGCGGATGCTGAACGCTGGTGCGGTTGACGTTCTTCAAGCCGACGCAACTCGGTGCGCGGGAATCACCGGATTTTTACTGGCCGATGCCCTATGTGAAAGCCACTCCATGCCGCTCTCCGCACACACGGCTCCCTCAATTCATGCGCATGCTTGCTGTGGATCGCAGCGTGCTATCAATGTGGAATATTTTTTCGATCATGCTCGGATCGAAAAAATAGCCTTTGACGGCGCGCTCGAGGTTACAAATGGACTACTCATTCCTGATCTGTCACGGCCGGGCTTCGGCATTGCCCTCAAAGAATCTGAGATGCGTCAGTACAAGGTGTATAGCACTTCGCTCTGAATATGATTGGTAGCGATCACCATCAGATTGCCAGGATGCCAGCACCTGAACCGTCTTCGAACTCATCGCAATGCGATGATCGGCGATCGCGCACAAATCCGAAGACAGGCTGCGCCGAGATGTGCTGCCGGAAAGACGATAGGTGTGAGACTCTGCCAAAAACCGTTTTCTCGTTCCGCGGAGAACAATTTGCGGTAGCAACTCGCAGCTCATCAATTATTTCAATGTTCACGTTCGGCTCTGATTACAGTAGCCTAACATATGGCAATGGAGGCTCACGCGGCGAGCGCGTAGATGGCCGAATACACCGAGGGTCATGAACCCGTCCTGGCGGGAAGACAGGGAGGAGGCTAAGTATGGAACGCTCAATGTCATCGTCAGTACCCGATGCACAATCGCGAGTTTCGGACACATACGCCTACGATGAGGCGAACTCGTCTGGCCTGTCGTGGAGTGCCGTAATTGCCGGCGCTTTCGTGATGGCCGCACTATTTCTCATCTTGCTCGCTTTGGGCACGGGGATGGGGTTGTCAGTCGCTTCGCCCTGGTCGAATACTGGCGCTTCGGCGGCGGGCATCGGCAGGGCAGCCATAGTATGGTTCATCATTATCCAGATAATCGCGTCAGCCATGGGCGGGTACTTGGTGGGTCGACTGCGTATCAAGTGGGCAACTATTCATACCGACGAGGTATATTTTCGCGACACCGCGCATGGCTTTCTTGCGTGGGCCGTGGGACTTGTCGTTACGGCGGCTTTCCTGGGATCGGTCGTCGTTTCGATGATTGGCGGCGCCGGCAGCGCGACAACTCAAATCTCGACGGCAGGCGGCATGGGAGCGGCAGCTCAATCCGTTGAGCCCCAGAATCTCGGCCCTGGCGCGTATTTTGTTGATAGATTGTTCCGTTCAAGCGATCCAAATGCAGAACGCAATGACGCCCCAGCGCGCGCAGAAGCCGCGCGAATACTTGCTAATGGTCTTCGGCGGAAAAATCTTCCGGTTGCAGATGGAGCTTATCTCGCGAAACTTGTCGCTGCGAAAACCGGGCTCAACCAGGCGGAATCGGAACAAAGGGTCTCGGAAGTGTTTGCGCAGATGCAGCAGACCGTAGAAATCGCCCGCCGAGCAGCGGCGCATCTATCTCTATGGATTTTTATTGCGCTGCTGATTGGTGCGTTCTGCGCAAGCTATGCTGCCACAATCGGCGGCAGACAACGGGACCATGTGAGAACAATATAGCTGATTTCGCGGATCCCAGGGAGTGTGATCGGTAAAGAACGGAGGATTTACGATGCGTTCAATTTTGCTTTTTCTGATCGGCGTACCAATACCTATCATTATTGTGATTGCTCTATTCAGCCATTGCTGACGGCTCGAGAAGGACACTTGGTTTAAAGGACACTTGGTTTAAGGGTAAATCAGCACTCCTATGGCGTGGCAGCAGAGCAGACCGTTCATTGTTAAGATTTGATTGTTTGCGGAGGTCGACCTGCTATTCGTTTTGAGCGCGCGTGGCCGCGGCTTTGGCGAGAGGTTGAACTTCTTTGGGCACGATCTACGCGGTCGGCCTGATCTGGCGCCGCATTTTCAAGATTGTCTTTGCGGTCGGTTGCGGCATTCGTTTTTTGTCGGGCCAGGGAACCTTTCAGCGCACTCATCAGATCGATAATCTTGCCCCGTTTCGGAGCGGCAGGGATACTCACTTTCTGTCACGCCGCCTTTTGTTCCGCCACCTCCAATATCCTCTGTCGATAAGTGTCGTGGAACTTGCCTGCTTCAAATTTTTCTTCAGAGAGATCACCAATAAGGCGGTCGAAGGCATGGATCCAGTCGCTACGCCGATCTCAACCGCTTCCCAATTCGCCTCATCGCTATAGAAAGCATAGACAGTCCTCGCGTCGCGAAAAGAGGCTACCGATAGTGCGATATTAGTGTCAAACGGTAGCGGTCGGGGCTTCCGATTTTCGACAGCCTGCAGCGGCAACCCAGCAGCAGTTTCCTTGCCTGACTGGGATTTTTTCTCAAGAAATTTTTTCGCAAGATGGCCGTTTCAAGCCAGCCTCGCGTGGAGCGCGGTGCAGGCGGGGTTGCGGGTGAAACGCACACCCGGTCTGCGAAACATTCTTCGATCCGCATGAGAATTGCCTAGTCATCGGTGCCCGCTTGACTTCTTCGCCGCATCGGATACTCACAAGCGGAGCAGCTATACAGGAGGCCGCCGTGTCAGAGCTTGCCCATTTGAGCGCCAATGCTATCGCCCGAAAAATCCGACGGCGCGAAATTTCCAGCCGCGAAGCCCTCGACTATTTTCTCGCGCGCGTCGCCGCGCTGGATAAGCCCATCAACTGCGTCGTGACGATAGACGCCGATCGCGCCCGTTCCGAGGCCGACGCCGCCGACGCCGCCCTGGCGCGCGGCGAGGTACGCGGTCCTTTGCACGGCGTGCCGATGACCGTCAAAGACTCCTTCCAGACCGCCGGGATGCGGACCACCTCGGGCGCCCCGGAGCTGAAAGATTTCATTCCGAAAGAAGATGCGTGGCCGGTGGCCCGCCTGCGCGAGGCGGGCGCCGTTATCTTCGGCAAGACCAATCTGCCGATTTATGCCGGCGACCTGCAAAGCTACAACGAGGTTTTCGGAACCACCAACAATCCTCACGACGTGTCGCGAACTCCCGGCGGGTCGTCGGGCGGGTCGGCGGCGGCGCTGGCGTGCGGATTTACACCGCTGGAACTGGGCAGCGATATCGGCGGCTCGATTCGTCTGCCGTCGCATATGTCGGGCGTCGTCGGGCACAAGCCGAGCTATGGGATCGTGCCGGCGCACGGACAGATTCCCGGGCCTCCGGGAACGTTGACGATGGCCGATCTCGCGGTCGCGGGCCCGATGGCGCGCACGGTCGAGGATCTCAAGCTCGGCCTCGGAATCCTGGCCGGCCCCAATCGCTGGGAGCATCCCGCGTGGCGGCTGAAGCTTCCTCCACCGCGTCGCCGGGCGCTCAAGGAATATCGCGTCGGCGCGTGGCTTGATGATCCTGCGTGCCGCGTCGAGCCCGACGTGCGCGAGCTGCTGGAGAAAGCCGCGCTCGCGCTAGAAACCGCGGGCGCGCGGGTCGATCACGAGGCGCGACCCGAGTTCACGCTAGAGAAGGTCGCGGATACATTCTCCGCGCTGCTGCAGGCCGCGCTCGCCGGCGGCGTGCCGAACGATCGTCTTGATGAATACGCCGCCACCGCCGGCAATTCGCCCGCTGCCCAGACTCGACGCCTACTCGCGATGCGCCATCGCCAATGGCTCAGCTACAACGAGCGTCGGCTCCAGATGCGCAAGCGCTGGGAAGAGTTCTTCACCAATTGGGACGCGATGTTGCTGCCGGTCATGCCGTGCGCCGCGATTCCGCACGATCATTCCGAGCCGATCGCCAGTCGGATGGCGACGATTGATGGTCAGCAGCGTCCTTATTGGAATCTGACCACTTGGATGGCGCCCGCGGGCGCGTGCTATCTCCCGGCGACGGTTATTCCGGTGGGCCGTCTGAAGAACGGGCTGCCGATTGGTATCCAAATCGTCGGACCGTACCTCGAGGATCGCACCACGCTCGATCTCGCCAAGCGCATGGCCGGTCTGGTCGGCGGATGTCCGCGGCCGCCCGGCTTCTGATTCGAGATAGTGGACTGATCGCCGACGCCCAAGGAGGGTTTGCCATGGCGGGTCTCTTGCTCGTTCCTGGAATAGAAGAAGTCCGCGCGCATCGCACCTGGTTCCTGGTGATCGGCATCCTGCTGATCATTTGCGGAGTGATCGCGCTCGGCGACACTTTCGCGATGACGCTGGTCTCAATGCTGCTTCTCGGATGGCTTCTGGTGATAAGCGGAGTGATCGAAGTGGTCCACGGCTTTGCGCGCCGCGGATGGGGCGGCTTCTTCATCAATCTGATCGCCGGAATTCTCTATGTGGTAGCAGGCCTGCTGATCGTCGCGGAGCCGCATATCGCCGCAATGACGATCACGCTGCTGATCGCGATGATCCTGATCGTCGCCGGCGCCTTCCGCCTTTTCGTTGCCTTCGGCACGCCGATACATCATCGCGGATGGCTCATCTTCAACGGCGCGATCTCGCTGATACTCGGGATTTCGATCGCGGCCTCGTGGCCGCTCTCAGGCTTATGGGTGATCGGCCTGTTCATCGGAATTGATTTCGTGGTTGACGGCTGGACCGAGGTGATGCTCGCACTCGCGGCGCGGTGATGGACGCCACCGCGGCGGAACGCCCGGTGCGCTCACGCTCCGAGCCGATGCCGCGTGTAGCGCCCCCTTCGTCCGGGATTTCTCGCCTATGGGCTCGAAATAACGGTACGGGGCTCAGGCTGAGAAATGAAGGATCGCGGATGTCCTGAGGGCGCAGCCGCAGCGATCATTCGCCGGGTCGCGCCACCTGCGGGTCAGGCATCTCCTCGTCGAGGTCGATGATCTGGCCGGGTTGAGGTCCGGCGACGATGCCTTCGAGGTCGGCCTCGAGGCCGCCGGGATTGGTCTTCTTTTCAGCCAGGCGCCGGGCTTTGCGCTGTTCCTTGTCCTGCTGTTTTTGTTTACGTAATTGTTCCTTGCGGCGTTTTTCATTCATGCGGTTTATTCCTGTGGATCAATTCGATCACCTACACATGCGCGCACCGTGGGGAAAAAGAAAGGGCGGGCCGAAGCCCGCCCTTTGGCTGTCATCCTACCAGCGGTCACGCCCGCCGCCGCCGCCGCTGCGGTTTCCACCGCCGCTGCGATTGCCGCCGCCGCCGCCGAAGCCAGACTCACGGGGCTTGGCCTCATTGACCTTGATATTGCGTCCCTTGAGTTCCGTCTCATTGAACTGTTGGATTGCTTTCGAGGCATCTTCCGCGTTGGTCATCTCGACAAAGCCGAATCCCTTCGACTGGCCGGAAAACTTGTCCATGATGACCGCGACGCTCGCGACCTGTCCGACCTGTGAGAAGAGTGACTCGAGATCGCTATTAGAAACCGTGTAGGCCAGATTGCCTACGTACAACTTGCTGGGCATTTTTTGCCCTCCGTTAGGTATGTGCCGGGAAAGCTCGAACAGAAAATCCGGGCTAATTCCCGGATTCAGTTGAAGGAAACAATCCGACCGTTATATCGGCATCCTATGCTGTTGCACGAGGTGAAGCTACAGCCTTTATTTGCCCGATGGCGCGTCAATTTGACCCGTCGGCGCGGCGGCACTTGCCTGGCCGCGCTCGCTATGGCGTCAGTAGGAACCGCGCCATGGATCTTCCGGAGTCTTCATTCGAGTCCTTAGAGGAGCGTCGCCCGAGCGTCTTTCTCCGTCGCGACTTCAAGCTGTTCCTGCTCGCGATGTTTCTTGCGTCGCTGGCGTCGGCGGCGCAATCGGTCGCGGTCAGCTGGCAGATTTACGATATTGCGCGCGATCCGCTGGCTCTGGGCTATGCCGGCCTTGCGCAGTTCCTGCCGATGGCGATCCTCGCGCTGCCCGCCGGAGATTTGGCCGATCGCCGCAACCGTCGCACGATTCTCTCGATCGGATTTGTTGTGCAGGCCTTATGCGCGGGCGCACTGCTCGCGCTCACCTATGCGAACTATCGCGTGATCGCGCCGTTCTACATCGTGCTTGCGATGCTCGGAGTCGTGCGCGCGTTCGTGCGGCCTGCATCGGATGCGTTTCTGCCGCTGCTGGTCCCGGCCGAGCAATTCCCGGAGGCGGTGGCGTGGACCTCTTCCGCGCGCCAGGTTGCGACTATCGCGGGTCCGGCGTTGGGTGGATTGCTCTACGTGTTCGGACCGATCGCTGCCTACGGGATGTGCCTTGCGATGTTTTCGATCGTCGCGCTCGCGTTCGCGCTGATCCACACCCGGAGCGTGCATGAGGCCCCGCCGGTGGGGCAGAGCGCGTTCGCTCGAGTGACCGCGGGAATCAAATATCTCTGGACCCAACCGATTATCCTGGGTGCAATCTCGCTCGATCTGTTCGCCGTGCTCCTCGGCGGCGCCACCGCGTTGCTGCCGATCTATGCGCGCGACATCCTGCACGTCGGTCCGGGCGGGCTGGGCCTGCTGCGCAGCGCGCCCGCTCTGGGAGCGGCCGTGATGGGTCTTGGCCTGGTGAGGATTCCGCTTAGGCGCCGCGCCGGGATGGTGATGTTCGCGTGCGTCGCGATTTTCGGAATCGCGACGATCGTGTTTGGCGTCTCGCAAAATTTTGCGCTGTCGCTCAGCGCGCTCGTCGTGCTGGGAGCGTCGGACATGGTTAGCGTCTATGTCCGTCACACGCTCACGCAGCTTGCCACTCCCGACGCGATGCGCGGGCGGGTCAGCGCGCTGAATTCGCTGTTCATCGGCACCTCGAACGAGCTCGGCGAGTTCGAATCGGGCGTCACCGCCGCATGGTTCGGCACCGTGGCCTCGGTGGTGATTGGCGGAATCGGCACTATCGGCGTGGTCGCTCTGTGGATGTGGATGTTCCCGAGCCTGCGCCGGGTCGATGATCTGATTGAAGTCACCCCCGAGTAACTACGGCGAGTGATCTACCCCGGGCGCGACGCAATCATCGCCGCGCACTCGCCGATCTCGTCGAACGTTCCTGAGGGCGAAAACTCGAGCAGCGCCGCGCGCAGCTCCCGCTCGAATGCTTCGCGCCGCTCGCCGAGAAAAGCGATCGAGGTCGAGGACATCGAGTACGCGCGGCCGATCAGGTCCTCGAGGCTTGAGGTGCGCCTGCCGGTCACCGCGACCCGGTCGATCTGGGAGAAGGGTGAGCGGAGCACCACGGTCTCGTGCCGCTCCCACGCGGGATTGGTCCAGTGCCGCCGATACGCGCGCGGCGCGGCATATCTGCGCGACACGATCTCCCACGCGGCGCGCCATCCGTTCTCGGGCGCGTCGAGCAGCCGCTCGCCCAAAAGCGCGATTGCGCCGCCCGGCTCGATAATCGTGTCTAGCTTTGCGAGCGTTGCGTCGCGATCCATCCAATGGAACGAGCGCCCCATCGTCGCCATCCGGAACGTACCGAGCGCGGGGCCAAGTGTCTGCGAGCTTCCATGAATGAGGGTGAGCGCCACATGCGCACGTTCGGCTTCCTGCCGCGCGGCCTCGAGCATCGCGGGTTCCGGATCGACGCCGACAACCTCGGCGAAGTAGGGCGTCATTCCAATCGCGATGAACCCGGGCCCGCATCCGAGATCGAGCAGACGCCCGCGCCCGTCAAGTTTGCGCTGGGTGGCGATCAGCTCGAACAGCGCCGCCGGATAGCGCGGTCGAAACCGCGCGTAGTAAGGAACAGTGGACTCAAATCTGCCGCTATATTCGGGCATCGAAGTTTCGGTTGAACTTTTTCTTCAGTAGGGCGTTTCAAGAATATCAAATCTCAGTCGCGGTACATCGATTCTATTTGCTCGCGATAGTGCTCCTGCACGACTTTGCGGCGCAGCTTGAGCGTCGGAGTCAGCTCGCCGTTCTCCTGCGAGAATGGACGCGGCACAATCGTGAACGCCGAGATCGCCTCGACATCCGACAGCGGCTTGTTGAACTCCTTGAGCTTTGATCCAAATAGCTGCCGGATCGCGGGCGCTTCGACCAGCTCCTCGGGCAGCTTTGTGTCGAGTCCGTTGCGCTTCAGATAGTCGCCCAGGTTCTCGAGGTTCGGAACCAGCAGCGCCGCGAGATGCTTTCTTCGGTCGCCGATCACGCATGCCTGCGCGATATATGGATCAGTCGCAAGCCGCGTTTCGAGATTCGCCGGCGAGATATTCTTGCCGCCGGAGAGCACGATGATCTCCTTCTTGCGATCGGTAATCGCGATGAACCCCTCGGCGTCGATACTCGCAATATCGCCGGTATGCAGCCATCCTTCGGCGTCGATCGTTTCGCGCGTGTCGTCGTCACGCTTGTAATAGCCCTTCATCACGTTGGGCCCGCGCAGCAGCAACTCGCCGTCGGACGCGGTCTTTGCCTGCACGGTCGCGAGCGGCCGTCCGACGGTGCCGATTCGAGTGCGTCCGCGATCAAGGTTCACCGATACGACCGGCGCCGCCTCGGTGAGTCCGTAACCTTCGACGATCGGAACTTCCGCCGCGGCGAGGAAACGGAAGATCTCCTTGGGCAGCGGTGCTCCGCCGGAAATCAGATAGCGCAGCCGTCCGCCGAACACCGCGTTGATCCGCGCGAAGACGAGCTTGCGGAACAGCGCCATCGGAACCGCAAACTGCGGCGGCACGCTCTTGCCATGATGCCGATACTCCGACGCCTGCTTGCCTACAGACACTGCCGCATTGAACATCGCGCGCTTGAACGCTGGACCCGATTCCACCTGCTTCATCACGCGGCTGTAAATCACTTCGAGCAGCCGCGGCACCACCAGCAGCACGGTCGGCCGGATCTCCTGCAGGTTCGCCGCGATTGAGGTCAGCCCCTCGGCGAACGCGATCGATCCGCCCGCCATCGTAACCGCGTAGTATCCCGCGGTGCGCTCGAACGAATGCGCAATCGGCAGCACCGACAGCGTCTGGTCAGTATCGCAGAGCGTCAGCGCCTCGAGCGCGTCGTAGCAGTTGGCCAGGATATTCCCGTGCGTGAGCATCACGCCTTTGGACGGTCCTGTGGTGCCCGAGGTGTAGATGATCGTCGCCAAATCATCTGGCGAGCCCTGAGCGACTGGTGCGGCAGAGGCGGCGCTGGCCGTCTCGAGCGTCAAAACCGGGGGTCCGCCGTTCGCAGCCGGTTGCGCTTCGGCGCCGTGGTGAATCGCGATGATCGCGGTCATCGCGGGAATCGACGGCGCCATCTCGAGCAGCTTCCTCACATGCTCGGCTCCGTTGGCCGCGATAATTCTGGCGCCCGAATCTCCTATGACGTGGCCGGTCTCCTCGATTCCGCTGGTGGTATAGAGCGGCACTACGACGGCGCCCAGTCCGAGGGTGGCCTGATCGACGATGATCCATTGCGGAGAATTGTCGGACAGAATTCCGATCCGATCTCCTGGCCCCACTCCCAGTTTGGCCAGACCTCCGCGCAGACGGCCAGCCGCGACGGAAACCGCGTTGAACGAATGGCTCTGCCATTCCTTGTTCCGCTTTTCGGAAAGAAACTTCCGATCGCCGTACTTACCGACCTGCCGCTCGAATCCCAGGGCCAATGTCGCAACTCGATCCGCCATAAGCGCTCGACCTCCCTCATCTGCAACTAGCGAGTTCTAGCCCAAAGGTCCGGCAGCGCCAAATGGACGCGCAGCCGCTCCCCGGCGCATCAAGATTGGAAAGCGCCCCGACAATGCTGACTTATGCCTCGGCATCCGATTCGCCGCCGGACTGGGAAAATCGATGTCAAACCACTGGCGGCGCACAAGCCCCTGCAATCACTGGAAAATACTTGGGGTCGCTGCTATCTTGCGTAAGCTTTGGATTGTGGCAGGGACAAAATTTTTCATTTCACTAAACGGATCGCGGATGCGCATAATCGCGCGGCTTTTATGAATCCGGGTTTGCGTGCGCGCCGTCCGGACTGTGCCCTGATGCTGGGGCGCACTGGGTGAATGTGCGCTCCAGAGCGCAGGGGGTGAGGCTTCTAAGATGCTGGAATTCATGTACTTCCCGCACGATATTTCCACGTTCGGGCCGAGGATCGATTTTCTGTTCATCCTGATTTTCTGGATCGTCATAGTGACTTGGGTCGCCGTGATGGTCGCGATGGTCGCGTTCCTGATCAAATATCGGCATCGACCGGGCCGCAAAGCCGAATATATCGAGGGCAACACGCGCCTCGAGGTCACTTGGACCAGCATCACCGCCGTGATTCTGATCATCCTCGCGATGATGAGCCGCTCGACCTGGGCCGACATCAAGGAGAACGGACCCCCGGGACAGGTTTTCTACAATGTGACGGCCAAGCAGTTTAACTGGGAAATCACCTATCCGGGTCCCGACGGAAAACTTGGCACCAAGGACGATGTCACGGTCGAGAACGAGATGCACGTGCCGGTAAACCAGGTCGTGCGGATCGGCTTGGCTTCAAAGGACGTCATCCATAGCTTTTTTGTGCCGAATCTAAGGCTCAAACAGGACGCGGTGCCGGGCAGGGTGATCCAGGTCTGGTTCGAGGCCAAAGAGAAAGGCACCTACCAGATTCCATGCGCGGAGCTGTGCGGATTCGGCCACTCCGGGATGCTCGGGACGCTGACCGTCGAGTCGGAAGCGGACTTTCAAAAATGGCTAAAAGATCAGTACGCAAACGCCAACCAATAATGGATGAGTTTGCCGCGATACGGCGCGGAGGAGATTTGCTCAGATGAGCAGCACGGCAGCGGTTGCGGTTGGAGGGGCGCACGCCGAGCATCACGAGCTCGGTTTTTGGCGCACCTATATTTTCTCAGAAGATCACAAGATGATCGGGCGTCAGTTCCTCATCATGGCGCTGTTCATGATGGCGATCGGCGGCTTGATGGCGATGCTGATGCGGCTGGACCTGGCGTGGCCCGACACCCAATTCAGCTTTCTGCGGTTTTTCCCGCAGTCGATCCAGAACGACAGCGCGATAACCGCTGCGACCTATAACTCGACGCTCACCATGCACGCGACGATCATGATCTTCTTCGTCGTGATGCCGATCCTGGTCGGATGCTTCGGCAATTTCCTGATCCCGCTGATGATCGGTGCGCGCGACATGGCCTTTCCCAAGCTCAACATGCTTTCGTTCTGGGTAGGCGCAGTCGCCGGCGTGATCATGCTGTCGTCGTTCTTCGTCTCGGGCGGTCCGGCCGCCGCTGGTTGGACCTCGTACGCGCCGCTGAGCGCGGTGCCGATCTACACCGGCGTCGATTGGGGCCAGAACCTCTGGTGCATCAGCATCATCGTGCTCGGCATATCGTCGCTGATGGGCTCGATCAATTACATCACGACGATCATCAACATGCGCACCAAGGGGATGCACTTCTTCCGCCTGCCGCTGGTGATCTGGGCGCTTTTCATCACCGCGATTCTGCTGCTGCTGGCGCTGCCGGTGCTGACCACGGCGCTGGCGCTGTTGCTGTTCGACCGGATGGGCGGGACCCATTTCTTCCTGCCCGCGGGCGGCGGCGAGCCGATCCTGTGGCAGCATCTGTTCTGGTTCTTCGGGCATCCCGAGGTTTACATCATGATCTTGCCCGCGATGGGTATCGCGTCGGAGGTTATCGCGACCTTTTCGCGCAAGCCGATTTTCGGCTACCGCGCGATGGTGTACGCGATCTGCGCGATCGCGGGACTGTCGTGGATGGTGTGGGGCCATCACATGTTCCAGTCGGGCATGGACCCGGAACTCGGCACCAGCTTCATGCTGACCACGATGGTGATCGCGGTGCCGTCGGCGATTAAGACCTTCAACTGGCTGGGCACGCTGTATAAGGGCGACATCCACTATACGACGGCGATGCTCAATGCGCTGTCGTTCGTCGCGATGTTCGTGATCGGCGGATTGTCGGGTATTTTCATGGCCTGCACGCCGGTGGACATGTACATCCACGACACCTACTTCATCGTCGCGCATATCCACTACGTCCTGTTCGGCGGCAGCCTGTTCGGAATCTTCGCCGGGGTTACGTATTGGTATCCGAAAATGTTCGGACGTATGATGAACGAAAGTCTGGGCAAGCTGCATTTCTGGATTACGTTCGTCGCGTTCAACTGCACCTTTTTTCCGATGCATATTCTTGGCATGGCCGGCCACATGCGCCGAATCTACAACCCGAATCAGTATGATTTTCTGAAGCCAATTCATCCGATCAACACCTTCATCTCGATCAGCGCCTTCGTGCTCGGCTCCGCGCAGTTTCTGTTCCTTGCCAACCTGATCTGGAGCTATTTCAGGGGTCAGGTGGCGTCTGAGAATCCGTGGCACGCCAACACTCTGGAATGGAGCGCGCCATCGCCTCCGGGACACGGCAACTGGCCCGGAAGGGTTCCAGAGGTATTCCGCGGTCCTTACGAGTACAGCTCGCCCGAGTCGGCGGAGGATTACCTTCCGCAATGGGCGATCGCCGAACACGAGACGGCGGCTGCGGATTGAGGATGCGCTTTGCCGATGGCTGAAGCTGACCGCAGAATTTCTATAGCTCGCGAACGCGCGCTGCATCGCTTTGCGATGCTCGCGGCGGGTGCTACTTTCTGCCTGATTTTCGTCGGCGGTCTGGTGACCTCGACCGGCTCTGCGCTGGCGGTGCCCGATTGGCCGCTCGCTTTCGGCAAGCTAATTCCGGCATGGCAGGGCGGAATCCGATTCGAATTCGGGCATCGCGTCGTCGCCGCGATCGTGGTGACGCTGACCCTCATCCTGATGCTGTGGGCGTGGCGCGTCGAGCCGCGGCGCTGGGTGCGCAACACTATCCTGGTGGCGTTCGGGCTCATTATCGTGCAAGCGATCCTGGGCGGTATCACCGTGCTGTTCGAATTGCCGCTGTCGATCGCGGTTGCGCACGCCGGCACCGCGCAGGCGTTTTTCTGCCTGATGGTGTCGATCGCGATTTTCACCAATCCGCGCTGGACCCGCACAGAGCATCGCAGCGAAGCGCCTGCGCGAATTCCGCTGGCGATGCTGGCGGGAATAACGACCGCGGTAATCTATCTGCAAATTCTGGTCGGCGCCGTGATGCGCCATCTGGGTGCCGGCTTGGCGATCCCGGATTTTCCGCTCGCGTTCGGCCAGTTGATTCCGCCCTATTGGAACGAATACATCGCGGTGAATTTCGCGCATCGATGCGGAGCCGTGCTCGTGACGATTATGGTCATATGGACGGTCGCACGCATTCTGCGCTCGCATCGCGATGAATCCGAACTGCGTCATCCCGCACTTGGGCTGTTCCTGCTCCTCGTGACACAAATTTGCCTGGGCGCGATCACGATCTGGAGCGGACGCGCCGTCATCCCTACCACCAGCCATGTTCTGATCGGCGCCGCGGTCCTCGCGACCAGCGTGACGATCACGATTCGCGCATATCATGTCTATGGAATTCAGGGCCGGGGCGGCGCCGCGCACGCGCTTGCGAGCGTGGCGCGCGAAGAGCCTCCGCTAGGCCACCAGGTGTCGGCGTGAACGCGAAAGCCGCGATGATGGAAGCGGAGGCCGGCGCGATTCGCGCGCGGCTGTCGGCGTTTATCGAGCTGACCAAACCGCGCGTGGTCGCGATGGTGCTGGTGACGACGCTGGCCGGTTTCTACCTCGGCGGACGGGGCGGATTCGATTTCATCCTCGCGTTCAATTTGCTCGTCGGCACCGCGCTCGCTGCGGGCGGAACGCTCGCGCTCAATCAATACATGGAGCGCGACACCGACGCTCTTATGCATCGCACGCAGCATCGTCCGCTCCCGGACGGCAGGCTGCACCCTATCGAGGCGCTGATCTTTGGATGCGCGGTGAGCGCGATCGGATTCGCCTACCTGATCGCGGCGACCAATCTGCTGTGCGCGGCCACGACCGCGGCGATCACGGCGATTTATCTTCTGGCGTACACGCCGCTCAAGCGGCGCTCATGGCTGTGCGACGTGATCGGCGCGATTCCCGGCGCGCTGCCTCCGGTCGCGGGATGGGCCGCGGCGCGCGGCACCATCGCCGCGGAGCCGCTGGTCCTGTTCGGAATAATGTTTCTGTGGCAGTTGCCGCACACGTTCGCGGTCGCACGGCTCTTTCGCGAGGATTACGCACGCGCCGGAATTCACCTGCTGCCCTCGGATCGTAGTTGGGGTAATCCGTCCGATCCGGTCGTGATCGGCGCCAGTGTCGGATTGCTCGTAATCAGTCTCGCGCCGTGGATGATGGGATCGGCCGGCGCGGTGTACGGCGCGATTGCCGCGATCGGCGGAGCCGCGATGCTGCTATTCGGCATCGCGATGGTTCGCACACCCAAGCGCGCGCAGGCGGCCAGGCGGCTGCTCTTCGCGTCGCTTATCTATCTGCCGCTCGTGCTGCTGATGATGGTGATCGACAAGGTCTAGGGATCAGCGATGCCAGCATTAGTCAGCCGCGAAGAGGTGAAAGAAGAGAACCGCCGGGTTCTGAAGATTATTATCGGCGTGATGATTTTTTTGGTGATGGTGTCGATCGTGACGATTCTGGTGAAGCACTGAGGCGATCCGCGCGTGAGTGTGATGGCAGCAAAAATCCGCCCGCTGATTGTGCCTCCCCGGCGCGGCGATGGACCGGGCGACGAGACCGAGAACCGGTTCATCAGCAATGCGATGCTCGCGATCGTGATGGTGATCGCGACTGAGACGATGCTGTTCAGCGCGCTCATCGGCTCGTTCATCATCTTCCGCATGCAGGCGCCGTTCTGGCCGCCGCTGACGCAGCCGCGGCTGCCGATCGACGTCACGTGGGTCAACACCTTCGTCCTGCTGGCGAGCGCCGGCACCATGACGATGGCGCTGCGCGCGGTGCATCAGAGCCGCCAGCGGCTGTTGCGGCGCTGGATCGCGGTGACGGGAATCCTCGGAGTGACCTTTCTGGCGGTGCAGGGGTCGGAGTGGGTGCGGCTGGTAGCGCACGGGTTGACGCTCTCGAGCGGCAGCTACGGCGCGACGTTCTATCTGCTGATCGGACTCCACGGCCTGCACGTCGCGGCCGGAGTTATATGGTTGTGCGCCGTCGCCTTCGCCGCTCAACGCGGACGCTACAATGCGCGCAACGCGTCGCCGGTCGAGTTGTGTACGGTGTATTGGTATTTCGTATGCGCGGTCTGGCCGGTGTTGTTCTTTCTAGTTTACCTGATGTGATTGGCGCACGGAAGTTTTCGCAAATGGACCGAGTGAGACGAACATGAAGAACATTCTACGGGGAACAGGAATCGTGGCGCAGGCGTCAGCGATGATCGCGGCGGCGGCCGGAGTCGCCGACGCATGCGCAATGTGCGGTCTATCGCCGGGCGACCATGCAATTCATGCTTTCAACACCAGCGTAATATTTATGCTGGTCGGACCCTACCTGACGATCGCCGCAGTCAGCGCGATCCTTTACGGCGCGTATCGGCGCTCGGTGCGCAAGCAGGCGGGGCAGCGTATTTCCAAGCGCTAAGCTGGCGCGCGCGTGACGCGAGTTTGATGGGGAGAAGATGATGAGTGAGGCTCTGGCAAGAGATCCACACCTGCATGGCGCGGTGCACGGGACAATCGTAGACGAGACCGAACCGTCGATCACGCCGGGGAACTCCGGCAAGCTTGGGATGTGGGCGTTTTTGGCCGCCGACGCGATGACCTTTGGCGCGGCGATCGCCGCCTATGGCGCGTTGCGTTACAACAACGTCAACTGGCCCAACCCGTCCGACTACCTGGGCATCACCACTACCGCGATCATGACGTTCATCCTGATCTGTTCGAGCGTCACGATGGTCGAGTCGATCCATGGCGTGCAGAACGGCAATCAGTCGAAGTTTCTAAGGTTCATGTTCCTGACGATGGTTGGCGGTGTCGCGTTTCTGACCATGCAAGCCTTCGAGTGGCATCATCTGCTGATCGAACGCGGGATGTCGATTCATCGCGATCTGTTCGACGCGACTTTTTTCATCCTGACCGGTTTTCATGGATGCCACGTGTTCGCCGGCGTCGTTTACAACACCGTGATTTGGATTCGCGGCCTGATGGGCAAGATTCCGCAGAGCAAGGCGAAGTTGGTCGAGATCGCCGGGCTCTACTGGCACTTCGTTGATCTTGTCTGGATCCTGATTTTCACTTTCGTTTATCTGATCTAGGGCTCGCGCCTGCGCGCGAATGGTTCGGGAGGCGCAAGGTTCAACTATGGCGGCTGAAGCGGCAATGAATTCGCACGAGGCTCATGCGGAGCATTCGGGCCCGAGCTATATCGCGGTCTTCGTCTACCTGACCGTGCTGACCGGCGTCGAATTGCTGGTCTATGCGATGAACTTTCCGACCGACATCAAGATCGGGCTGCTGGTCGCGCTCGCGTTGGCCAAAGCGGTGCTGGTCGCGATGTACTTCATGCATCTGGCGACCGAGCACAAGGGGCTGTGGGTGATCGCGTTGACGCCGATGATCCTGGTTGCGTTTTGTTACTTGATGCTGCGGCCGGATTTGAGCAAGCGCGCGTGGGCGCACTCGCGCCACACCGCACCGGTAGCGACCGAGCCGGCGGCGGCACCTCCTTCATAACGGGAACTTCGGGCGGAGCGTTGATTCCGTACTCAGTTCTGCCGCAGGTCAACGCGATTCTGAACTCGATCGCGGCAGTGTTGCTGGCGGCGGGCTTTATCTTCATCAAGCACAAAAATGTGCGGGCGCATCGCGCGTGCATGCTGAGCGCGCTGGCAGTCTCTGCGCTGTTTCTGGTTTCCTACCTGACCTTTCACGCACACGCCGGCGAGATCCGCTTCAGCGGAATCGGATGGATTCGTCCGGTGTACTTCACGATCCTGATCCCGCACGTAATCCTGGCGACCGTGATCGTGCCGCTGGCGCTGTTCACCGTCTCCTACGCACTCCGCGGCCGTTTCGCCTCGCACCGCCGAATCGCACGCTGGACCTGGCCTCTGTGGATGTACGTCTCGGTCACCGGGGTCATCGTGTACTTCATGCTCTACATACTTTACCCGCCCATCATGCCGTGATTCGCACGTAGCGTGTCACGCAAGAAGCGCGGCGTCGGGCCGGTTGCCCGCGTTGATGAAAGGGCGCCGATTATTCCGGCAAGAACTGCCTGACACCCGGCCGCGGCCGACTGTCAGTCAGGCAGGCGACGAGACCCTGACCGGGAACGGCTCTCGCCAGGCCTCGAGCTCGCTCAGGCGTTCATGCCAGCGCCGCACTTCGGGAAACTCATTCAGCGGCATGCGCCCGGTTTCGGCGTAGGGCAGCACCCCTGCGACGGAGAAATCGGCCACCGTCAGACCGTCACCTACCAACCATCGGCGGCCGGCAAGATGGCCATTCAGCACGCTGGCGAATTGCCGGAATCCGACAAGCGCCTCAGCCACAATCGACGGATCTGTCGGGCCCAAGCCAAAGCGAGGCTTGATGATGTGCTGAAAATAAAGCTCGCCGCCGTGCCGGTTGAAGTGCTGGGCGTTCCAGCTCAGCCAGCGAATCGTGTCGATCTGCCGGTCTTTATCTCGCGGCCAAAGGTCTGATCCCGCCCGCATCGCCAAGTGGCACAGGACTGCATCGGTCTCCCAGATGATCCGATGGTTATCGACCAAGGTCGGAACCTTGCCGTTGGGATTGATTGCGAGAAAGGCGGGCGTCTGCTGCTCGCCCTTGGCCAGATCCAGATACACGAACTCGACCGGCAACTTCAGATGCCGGGCTACCGCGCATGCCTTACGCGGATTGAGCACGTCCGAATAGTAGAGCTTCATGTCGCTACCTTTTCACCGAGACTCGCTACGCCGGCACTGCCAACCGCAAACCGGCGTGAAGGTATCCTTCACCCGCGCAAAGGCGTGGCTGGTGACACCGCTCTTGTCGCTGACTCTACCTTGTGGGAGGCGACGACTTAGGCTTTAGCGCTCGGGCGGCTGGATACTACGTCGTGCCAGCGCTTTAGATTCTTCTGCTCGGGCGTGATCTTGATCCCGGTAGTGCGGCCGAAGTCGATCCCGATAAGCGCCGTGATATCCGCGATCGAGTAGCGCTCTCCCGCGATGAATGGCCTATCCGCAAGCTCTCTGTCGAGCCATTCAAGCCGCTTCAGCGCCGCCGCATGGCAAATTTCGCCGTATTCTTTCGATTGCGGGATGCGCCCCTTGAAGAAATCGCTGGTGTTGCGAAAGGCGCCGGCCGCCATCGCAAGAATCTCGAACTCCATCCGGCGGTTCCACATCTCGACCACGGCTTTGTCCTTCGCGTCCACTCCGAACAGCGCAGGCTCGGGCTTTTGCGCCTCGAAGTATTTGCAGATCGCGACCGACTCGGCGATATGGGTTCCGTCGTCGAGCTCGAGCACGGGAACTCCGCCCATCGGGTTGATCTTGAGAAACTCGGGTTTGCGGTTATCGCCGGCCGCGAGGTTCACCTGTTCGAACGGGACCTGAATTCCCTTTTCGGCAAGAAAGACGCGAACGCGGCGTGGATTCGGGGCTTGGGTAAATTCGTAGATTTTCATAACGGTTGCAATTTAAAACTGATATCGCTGCCGCGTCAAGCGCGCGAGTGCCGCGTCAACGCGCGATCCGCATCTGGACCGTATCGGTGAACGGGAAAGTGGCCGACGGAAACAAGCCGCCGGCGAACTGGAAATGGTACTGAACCGTTACGTTGACCAGGCTGCCCGGCTGATTGTTCGGTGTCCATACCGCGGTGGTCGATAGGTTCGCAGTGTTGAGACCGGTTGCGAGGCTCTGCGCGTAGGTCTGGAGCTGGCTCAAGGTGGCGGGCGAGGTGCTGGTGCCGCCGCGAACCATCGCGTAGCGCGCGGTCTGGCTGGCGGCGTATGAAACGAAGTCATAGGCGTACATCGCGGCGGAAAACTCGATCATCCCGAGCAGCAGAGTCAGAAACACCGCGCCGACGATCGCGAATTCGGTGGTTGCCTGCCCGCTATTTCGGCGGCGCCCGTTCATTTTGCTTCTCTCGATCACTGCACGCGCAAAGTCGCCTGACCCTTCATCGTGAAAGCGGCAGGCAGGCCAGGATAGTTGACCAGAGTCGCGTAGATTGCAGTGGTCTTCGCTTGCACGAACACCGCAAACGCGCCCGAGGCGCACGTGTTCCTGGTGCACGAGGTCGCCGCGCCGCCCACGCATTGGCAGAAATTAGTCGCGGTCGCGGCGAACGCGTTGGACGGATACAGCTTGTTGAACAGACCGCTGGCCTGCACGTCGTTGGTCGCCGCAGTTTGCATCCCAATCAGATCGCCGTCGGTGGTGGTGGTGGCGCCATATTCGACCGCCGCGTCGGCCGCGTGATCGAGCGCGACGCTTAGGTACATCATGCGTCCGGCCTCAACCACCGCCAGCAGAATGAACATCAGGATCGGAGCGACCAGCGCGGCTTCCAGGATGCTCTGGCCGCGTGCGGCGTTATTCAGCCAGCGTCGCATTTTGGATCGGCGAGCCTCCCACCAGTGACGAATAGTTGGCGTTCATCGTGATGTTGCCGTTCACCATTAGGTCCTTGGCGACGATGATCGAGTAGGCGGCGTTGCTGCCGCCGTTGTACGTGAGATTGGTGGTCGGGAAATACAGCGCACCGGTGAAGTTCACGGTGTTGCCGCCATTGATGATGCTGGACGCGCCGTTGGTGATCGAGCGATCCTGGAAGAACAGGATTCCTTTGAGCGGGCCCGAGGTCGGCGCGCTCAGCGTCGCCGTGATCGTGCCGTTCAGGATGATTGGCCCGTATCCGCCGCTGCCGGTGGTGTCGTAGAAGGTGACCCCGGCGCCGGTCAGAGTGCATCCGCCGTTGGCCAGCATTCCGCCTCCGGCCAGCACGTATACCCCAGGCGCGAAATTCGCCTTGACGTTACCGTTGAAGATGATCCCGCCGCAATAAACTCCGGGGCTCATCTGCACCGATTGATTCGAGTTGACCAGAAAATTGTTGTAGGTGCATGGACCTACGAACGGCGCCGGCACCCCGGCCAGCGGATCGGACACCCCAACGATCCCGGTGACCGCTGGCGGAGTCAGCACCGCGCCCCCGTTGACCAGAGCCTTGCCAACCACGCCGATCGCGCTAGCGGTGATTCTAACGCTGCCGTTGGCAATCAGCGCCGTGCTGCTGCTGGAATCGTCCAGGATTCCGCATTGCGAGGTGATGTTGCCGGTGCCATTTACTGTGATTGCGCCCGACGCCGACGGATCCAGTACATACATGCATCCGTTCGCGTTCGCGGTGCCCGCAACCGCGCGCGCGCTCACGTCCATGGTCTTTATTCCGAGCAGGCTCAGGAACCAGGTCGGCTGCGGCTGATCGATTATCGCCTCGACGTAACTATCGTTGTTGGTGAAGTTGCCGCTCTTGGGCGGATTGTTGATCGTGATCGTGGTGCCGGCCGCAGCGGTGAATCCGTTGAGCGTGGCGTCGTTATCGCCGGCGGCCGTGGGGCTCTGCTCATTGGTGATCAGCGCCGAAGCCGCGGCAACCGCCGCCGCGTCCGCGGCGACCTGCATCCGCTGCTTTTGGCGCTCCATATAACCCACGTCCACCGCCAGTCCCGCGCCGACGAGGATCACCAGAATCGTGATCGCGAGTATGACGAGAACCTGGCCGGATGGGGCACCGCCAATCGCGGTGCGACCTCTGCTTTGTCCTCTCCCTGGACCAGCAGAGGGAATCAAATACTTCACGCAGTTAGGCATAGAACCCTCTGGAAGGGAGAGCATGGGGCGTGCCGTGTCTGTATAGTGCTTTGACTACCTGCGGCGCGCGTTCGTCTGCATGAGTCTGAATAGACTCGCCTCAGACTGCGACAGTGTTCCAGAAACCGGAAAGCTGCCGCACCGAAAGCATCGCGGCCGCAGCGAGTTCACGCTGCGGCCGCGATCAGAAATAGCCCTTCAGCTTGTGCGCGATCAGGATTTCAGGAAGTCGCGCACCGCCTTCACGAACGCGGGCTGCTGCTCGTACATCAGCATGTGCCCGGCTTGCTTGATCGTTTCCAGTTTCGAGCCCTTGATGCGGCTGATGAACTCCCTGGCATAGACCGGCGGGATCAGCTTGTCGGACTCGCCCCACACGACCAGCGTCGGCACCTTGATTCGATAGGCGCGTTTGGACAGCCCGCGATCCGGAATCGGCCACAGGAATTTGCCCGCGGTCGCCAGCCGCTTCACGCGCTCGACATACATAACTTCGAGCGCTTTGAAGTCCTCTGGAATCGCCGTCATCATCTTTGCCGCCGGTGAGTTCGGATCATGGAACAGCATGCCCGCGATCTCGTTGAGCGGTGCGGCAAAGAAGTCGGGTATCGGATGCTCGTCGATCCAGAAGCCTGCTGGGCAGGCTAGCACCAGCTTCTTCGCGCGATGCGGATCGAGCGCCACCAGTTCCGCCGCCAGCATCCCGCCCATCGAATGACCGAGGATATCGGCCTGCGGAATTTTCAGCTCGTCCATCAGCTCGTGATAGAACAGCGATGCATCGAAGACATCGTCTATATGCTCAGTCCCGGTCGATTCGCCGTAGCCCGGGAAGTGGGGCGCATAGACCTTGAAGTCACGTCCCAGCTCTTCGAGGAACGGCTCCTGCGGCATCAACCCTCCCGCGCCGTGCAGGAACAGGAGCGGCTCGCCGCCGCTGCCGTACGTATGCAGCTCGATCGAGTATTTGCCGCCTTGGCTTTGATGAGTCGTAATCATTTCGCGCTGCGCGCCTCCGCATGGGATGCAGCCACGGGGTGCTTGGCCGCGCCGTTGGTCGGTTTGGAATCAAAATGCACCGGGGCGGGAACCGAGATCTCATCTTGCGGCATCCGCTTGGGCGACCACTTGTCTTCGTACTCGCTCCACAGATCGCGCACGTAAGGCGCAACTTCGGTCGCGAACAGGCTGGTGTTCTTGCGCACCAGCTCCGGCGGCATCGAGCCGATCTGCATCAGCGTCATCAGATGGCCGCAATGAATATGCTTCATCGCTTCGCGCAGGCGCTCGCGCACGGTCTTGGGCGATCCCGCGATCACGTAGCCCTGCTCGACGAAATCCTTCCACTTGAGGTCCTGCCGCACCATCGCGGCGCGGTCGCCGACCTGGCCCAGGATTCCCGCCTTGATCGTCTTGACGGTCCGATAGCCCGGCGCATCGGCGAAGCCGTCATAGACGTGCAGGCATCGGTTGAAGAAGTAATCCATGTGCGGAGCGTAATCCTTCTCCGCCTGCTCGTCGGTCTCCGACACCGCGACGATCTGCGCAAATCCCATCGAGTACGGATTGAGCTCCTTGCCCTTCTTCGCCATCACGTCCCAGTATCCGTCGGCGACTTTCTTGCCCGCCAGATATCCGAAGTAGGACAGAAAGCTGTACTGATAGTCGTGGTTGGCGCAGAAGTCCCAGGTCTCGACCGAGCCGCCGCCCGGAATCCAGATCGGCGGATGCGGCTGCTGGACCGGTCGCGGCCACAGGTTGACGTAGCGCAGCTTGGTGTACTTGCCGTTGAAGGAAAAGATGTCTTTCTCCTTCCAAGCCTTCACGATCAAGTCATGCGCCTCGTAGTAGCGCTCTCGCAGTTGCGCCGGAATCACGCCATAGCAGAAGTTGTCGTCCATCGAGGTGCCGACCGGGAAACCCGCGACCAGGCGCCCGCCCGACATCACGTCGAGCATCGCAAATTCCTCGGCCACGCGGACCGGCGGATTGTACAGCGCGATCGAGTTGCCCAGCACCACCAGGTTGGCGTTCTTGGTGCGCCGCGTAAGCGTCGCCGCCATCAGGTTCGGCGACGGCATCATCCCGTAGCCGTTCTGATGATGCTCGTTCACGCCCAGTGCGTCGAAGCCCATGCTGTCGGCGTATTCGAGCTGATCGAGATAGTCGTTGTAGAGCTTGTGCCCGACTTTCGGATCGTACAGGTTGCGCGGGATATCGACCCACACGCTGCGGTACTTATCCTTGAAGTCTTCCGGCAGGAACCGGTACGGCATCAGATGGAACCAGGTAAACTTCATACGCTTTTCTCCTTGGCGTTCGCCGCGCCCTACGAGGCCGAGGCGACCGCATCGGTCTCGTCCAAGACCCGATCTTTAATGTTTCGATCTTTTGGATTTCGTTCCACTAAATTTCGCTGCGTTCCAACTTTGGCGCGGCTGTTGCGAGCCGCTCCCACAGACCCGGATTTGCGCTCGGCGGAAGCCTCGCTCGCGCGCTCGACGCCGTTGTGATTGCCGCCGGCCAGATGCGACTCGAGCGCCTCTTCGATAAAGTGTTCGGTCGATAGGCCCGTAACGTCACGGAAGAAGCTGTCGTTGCCCATCAGCATGAAGGCGCCGTTAAGTGTCGCCCAGATGATCGCGGCGGTGCGCGTCACGCCCATCGGATGCGCGATAAGCCCGGCCTCGACCACGCGCCGGATAGTCTTTTCGTACAGCGCGAAGACCTCATGCCCCTGCGCGATCACGCGCCCGAAATGGCGCAGCTCAGACGGACGCCTGAGGCGCTTTTCAAGCTGCGCGTAGCTGACCGATTGCTGCGAGATGAACAGCTCGCGCGACTCCCGCAGGTAATCAAGGTAGGCGGCGGCAATCTCATGCAGCTCTTTCAATGGACTTAGCTCTTTGGCCTGAATCTCGAGGTATGCCGCGCGCAGACTTTCGCTGCGTTCAGCAACCAGGGTCAGGTAAAGATCGTCGCGCGACGCGAAATAGAGATAGATCGTGCCGACCGCCACTTCGGCCTCGCGCGCGACCATCTCGATCGTCGCGCCTTCGAGTCCGTGGCGCGCGAAGACCCTCGCCGCCGCCGCCAGGATCGCCTGGCCGCGCGCCTCGCGTTCGCGCCGATGCCGCTCGCGCACGCTCATCGCCGAACCTCCGGCGTCATTGATGAAGCATCATTCATATTCTGAATTATAGCTCATAGCGCGGATTTGCGCGCAATGTCAAATAAGAGAAACACCAAAGCACCAGGCGGCCCCTAAGACACCAAGACACCAAGAAGAAAAACGGCGGGGCTTTCCCGAAGGAAAGCCCCGCCGCTTCTTTGCGTCTTGGTGGCCGCTT
>JBARDN010000268.1:0-11266 GCA_049795175.1 Binataceae bacterium (SeqCode)
TCCACGTGCAGTGCCCTCTCGCTCGGGATTCCTCGCGCACGGCAGCCACGCGCGCGGGAATGACACAGATCGTCGGAAGACTATTTTAATGACGCAGACGCAACTCTGCCGTGGCAGGCGCCCATTCGTCGCAAGCGAAGTTTCTAATTGTCACGGCGGAAGTGGTAAGAAGGTCACTATGGAAAAGCGCAAACTTGGAACGCAGGGGTTGGTCGTTTCCGCGGTCGGGCTGGGATGCATGGGGATGTCGCAGAGCTATGGAACGCCCGACGAGGCTGAATCGATCGCGACGCTCAATCGAGCGATCGAGCTCGGGATCGATTTCTTCGACACCGCCGACGTGTACGGGAACCATCGCAACGAGGAGCTGGTCGGCAAGACGCTCAAGCCTTTTCGCAGCAAGATCCAGATCGCGACCAAGTTCGGCAACGTCTTCGCCGACGGCAAGCGCAGCGTCAACGGCCGCCCGGAGTATGTTCGCTCGGCTTGCGACGGATCGCTTTCGCGCCTCGGCGTGGACCACATCGATCTTTACTATCAGCATCGCGTGGACCGCAACGTGCCGATCGAAGAAACGGTAGGTGCGATGGCCGAGCTCGTGCGCGCGGGCAAGGTGCGATACCTGGGATTGTCGGAAGCGTCGGCCGCGACCATCCGCCGCGCGCACAAGGTGCATCCCATCACCGCGGTGCAATCGGAATACTCGCTATGGACGCGCGACTACGAGGACGATGTGATTCCCACTCTGCGCGAGCTCGGAATCGGATTCGTTCCTTTCAGTCCGCTGGGACGCGGGATGCTGAGCGCGACGATCCGCTCGACAGACGAGTTCGGCAAAGACGACATGCGCGCGCGGATTTCGCCGCGCTTCGAGCGCGAGAACTTCGAGCGCAATCTCGCGGTCGTCGATCGGCTGAAACAGATCGCCGACGAGAAGCGAATCACGCCGAGCCAGCTTGCGCTCGCATGGGTGCTCGCACAGGGCGAAGACATGGTGCCGATTCCGGGAACCAAGCGCCGCAAGTACCTGGAGGAAAACGCCGCTGCGGCGAGCGTGAAGCTCTCGAAGACCGATCTGGCGCGAATCCAGGATGTCGCGCCCAAAGGATTCGCCGCCGGCGACCGCTACTACGACATGCGCCCGGTTAACATTTAGTGATTGAGGGATCGCCGCCAGTACGAAGAGGCCGCCAAGAAAGTAACTGCGCCTCTCCTGCGTTACGAGAAAATGAACCTGGCTCCCGAGCACGCCAAAGAAGATCGACCTAATCCCCGACCCCTTCCCGCACGGGAAGGGGAGTCAGAGACCGAACATCGAGGACAAGGCTGGTACCCGGATCCTTGCTAGTGGCAGCCGGAATTTGCCAGACCACTCGAACGCTTGCGACCAGTGTTCCCCTTCCCGTGCGGGAAGGGGACAGGGGTTAGGTCGATTGCCTAGGAATCAACTTCGCCCGAGGACATCCGATTTTCATCCATGAGGGTGCGCAGCGAATCCAAACTCACCGACGCGTCACGATGCTTGCGAAAAAAGCGCAAGCATCGCGCCGCGTCGCCCCTCTCCCGGCGGGAGAGGGTATACAGCGAAGACGTACGCACATGATGACGCTTCGCGTCGGCCGACGGGCCGTCGGCAACCACAGGGAGGGCCAGCAGGAGCTAGATGAGAGGGTCAGTCGGACCGGCGTCTCGCCGGTCTTTCTGATTGCCGACAACATCGAATCCGCAATAGCTACTTCTTCGCAATAGCTACTTCTTAGCAATAGCTACTTCTTGGTGAAGGCGAAGTGATCGTCCATCCGGGCCTGCACCTCGGTCAGATGGTTGCAGTACTGGAAGAAGCCGCCGTTGTAGTTGCCGTCCTGGCGGCGCTGGAACTCGCCCTCAAAATTGTAGTAGCCGGGAGTGCATTCCTGGTTGCGATTGGTCTTGCCGCGATGCTCGATCACTTCGCCGACCCACCATTGCTCCGCCTTCGGCGTCGCATCGAGGGACTGGTAGCCATGGCGGCGCGCGTAGTCGATGCACGCCGCGATATGATCGCCCTGCGCCTGGAGCATGTCGGTCAAATTGAATTGGAATGAAGCCTGGTAGCCGCCCATGATGAAGAGATTCGGGTAGCCCTGCGAATGAATTCCCAAAAGGGTGCGAATCCCCTCGCGGTACTTGTCGTTGAGCTCGAGGCCGTTCTCGCCCTTTATCTGATTGTAGATGCCGGTCTTCTGCACCTCGAATCCGGTGGCGTAGATCAGCACGTCGAGCTCGTACTGTTTGCCCTCGAACACCGGACCCTTCTCGCTGATCTCGGTAATCCCTTTGCCCATCGTGTCCACCAGATGGACGTTGGGCCGGTTGAAGGTCGGCAGGTAATCGTTATGGAAGCAGGGCCGCTTGCACATCAGCATGTACCACGGCTTGAGCGCCTCAGCGGTGGCTTTGTTCTTGACGATCGAATCGATGCGCTGATGGATTTTCATCATCGCTTCGATATTCGCATTCTCCTGCCGGCGGATCTTTTCCTCGGGCGACATCGCGGCCTGCTTCGCCTGCTGCGCCTCGCTCATCTGCGGCGCCATCCGGGCGCGCGCGCGGCGCCGGGTCTGCCATCCGGCGGGGAGCCTTCGCGCCCAGTTGGGATCTGTCGGCCAGTCGTCGCGGATGTCGATCGACGACGGTGTGCGCTGGAAAACGTACAGCTCCTTTGCCGCCGCGCCCAAGCCGGGAATCGCCTGCACCGCGGTCGCTCCGGTGCCGATGATGCCGACGACTTTGTCCTCGAGGCCCGAGAGATCCGGCTTGGTGAAAGCGTAGTCCCATCGCGAGCTGTGAAACGAATGTCCCTTGAAGGTTTCGAGGCCTTTGATCTTTGCGAGCTTCGGCTTCGACAGCGTGCCGTTGGCGCAGATGACGAACCGGGCCTTCATCCGATCACCCCGGTCCGTCGTGAGATTCCACATCTGCTCGGCAGGATCCCATTGGGTCGAGGTCACGGTGGTCTGAAAAGTCGCCAACTCGTACAAATTGTATTTTTTTGCGATCGCCTGGCAGTGAGCGAAAATCTCCGGCCCCTTGGCGTAGTGGTCTTTGGGCACATAGTCGAGCTCGTCGAGCAGCGGCAGGTAGTCGTACGCGACCACGTCGCACGCGACGCCCGGGTAGCGGTTCCAATACCACGTACCGCCGACATCCGCGCCGCGCTCGACGATCCGGATACTCTCGACGCCACGCTCGCGCAGCCGCGCCGAGGTCAGCAGAGCCGAGAAGCCGCCGCCGATAAACAGAACCTCGACGGTATCGTTGATCGGCGCGCGCGGCGTGACTTCGCCCGCATGCGGGTCAACTTCGTATTTCGACAGCCCGCCTGAGAAATCGGACGTGTACTGCGCGGTGCCGTCGGGCCGGTAGTTCAACCTGAGGTCGCGTTCCTCGGCGAACTTCCGCTTGACCTCATCGTAGAATTCCTGCGGCCGCGTGGGCCTGGCTGCGAGCCCGATAGGCTTTTCCTGCGCCATTTTCCTGGTCTCCGTGCGTAACGGTCATTGCTATGCTGCCGGCGGTGCTGTCGTTGTCCAGCAGTGGTCAATGCCTCGAACCAATTCCGATCTCAGCTTGCCACGAGAGCGGTGCGATTTTCCAGCGCGCCCCAACGACCCGAATCGCCATCCCGCGTGCGAAGGCGCGCCCTGCCCTTCTTTTCAATGCGCGACCGGACCGGGAGAGGCGCGGACCGCGCGCTGAAAGGCCCACTGCCGGATATGATTGATCTGCTCCTTCATCGAGCGCGAGAGCGGCACGCCGCCGACCGCCGCGTTGACCAGATCATCCTCGGTCAGGTCGCGCTCAGCCAGCCGCGCTTTGGTCAGCGCGGAAATCACGCACTGCTCGATCTCGGCGCCGGTCCATCCGCGGGTAAACTCGATGATTTGCTCGAGGTTGAATTGCGCAGGATCGACGCTGCGGCGGCTCAGATGAACCTTGAAGATCGAGATCCGCTCGTCGTCGTGCGGCAGGTCAACGAAGAACACCTCGTCGAAGCGGCCCTTGCGGATCATTTCGGCGGGAAGCAGATCGATTCGGTTGGCGGTAGCGGCGACGAACAGGCCCGAGGCTTTCTCCTGCATCCATGTCAAAAAGAATGCGAAGATGCGGCCCTGCTGGCTGCCGGTCTCCGAGGCGGTGATCCCCATCTCGATCTCGTCGAACCACACGATCGCGGGCGCCATGCTTTCCAGCGTGCGGCAGGCCTCGACGAATGCCGCTTCAGGATTGCCGTGGCGGCCGGAGAAGATTTCGATCATGTCGATGCGGTACAGCGGAAGCTCGAAGCACGAGGCGATCGCCCTGACCGACAGGCTCTTGCCGCATCCGGGGATTCCCATGACCAGGACCCCTTTGGGCACGATATCGGCGCTCAACTGATCGCGCTGCTGAAATAGCCGGCGACGCTCGAGCAGCCACTTCTTGAGATTCTCGAGGCCGCCGATTTCTCCGATACCGGTGCTCTCGGCTACGTAGTCGATAACCCCGCTGCGCTTGATCAGGATGCCTTTTTCTTCGAGCAGCGCCGGCATCGACTCGAGCCCCAGCCCCTTTCCTGAAGCCAATGCGCGGCGCACCGCGTGGCGTGCGTCGTCGAGCGTCAGCCCCTGGAGGGTGCGGGCGAGTTGGTACAGAATATCCTCGCTGGTATCAGCGTGCGCTCCGTTGGCCGCGGATTGCGCGGTCTCTAATCTTAAGAATTCGATCAGCTCGGTCAAATCCGGCGGCAGAAGATCGATCACCGCGAAGATTCGCTCGACTTCTTCGGGAATCGCCCGCACCGCCGAGGTTATGACGATGAACTTCTTGCGGTCCAGGCAGATCTGGTAGAGGTCGCGAACACGGCGGCGGACTTCGGCGGAGCTTCGCAGCGGCTCGTGAAAATCTTTCAGGTGAAAGATCGCGGGCTTGCTGTGCGAGGCAATAAAATCCAGTGCCTCGCGCGGATCGGAGGTGCCGGCTTCCGCCGGATTGCGCAAAGCATGATCGCCGGGCTTTGCTTCCGGCGCGTCGCTGCACAGACCCTCGGTCAGACTCCAGGTCCAGACCGGCATTGGTTTTGCCCCGCCCATCTGACGTCCGACGTGACGCAGCAGGTCTCCGATTCGATCCTCTTCCGCGGAACGCACGTAAACCAGCGGCCGCCCGGAGGTAAAGATTTCCAGAAACGAAAGGGCCGCGCGGCTGTGAACGGGGTTTTCCATTTTGATTCCTGAATCCGATCGCAATACTCAATTCTGACCCTCGGATGAAGCCTGTTCTACTCCTTCTAAAAGACCGAACCGCGCGATTTTGGGCAAGATGGGGCCGTGGATATTTGGATATCGGGCATATTTCGGTGGCTTCGTTTGGTAAATTTACTGGTGACTCAAAAAATATACTCCTTGAGAATGCTGGTGAATTCGCCGAATGGGTCCGCTTCGGTCGCTTTTTTGGTACCTCGATTTTCGGGCCTTCTGACGCGGTCAGAGAGATTAAACACCAAGACACCAAGGAAGACGAAGACACCAAGACACGAAGAATACGCATTTCCGCGCACGGCGCGCGGAAATGCGTCAGTTCTCTGTGCCTTGGTGTCTTGCTGGTTGGACTGATGACTGCGTATGGTCACGAAAGTGTCGCCGTGGAAGGAAGCAGGCAAAGTGGATCGGAATAGTGTGCGGTTTGCTTCCACCCGATCAGTTTTGCACGAAGCGGATTCGGGTATAAGGCTGAACAGTTCAGCCATGAACAAATCTGGCAAAAACCCGAACGAGCGTTAGGGAGGAAAATATCGTTCGAGAACGCTGCTCGGCGCGCGCAAACCACACTGCGCGTAGGGCGGCGAGACACCGGCCGCTACTGGCGGAAGAGAGCGATTGAGCAAGTCGCCCTCATCCGCCCGTTCACTATTCTTGCGAAAAAAGCGCAAGCATCGCGCCGCGCCGCCCTCTCGAGGCTGTCGATAAATGCCGCAGCGCAATCTGCAATGACCGGCGAGACGCCGGTCCTACTGAAAAAACGTTTGCCAGTAGGGCCGCCGTCTGGGCGGCCTCTTACCTCCGCATTTTCCCTCCGTTTATCGAGAGCCTCCTCTCTGTCCGGGGTAGAGGCTATTTCAGAAATGCCACTGCGCCGGTCGTGCCAGGGTGCCTCCCGCGCGGACATGAAGCAGATGCGCCGCCCCTAGCGCCAGTGGCACCCCCTCGCGATTGTGGCGTAAGCTGCGGGCGATATTGAACCGAGGCATGAGTCGCTTCGGATTTTGTTGGGAACCTACAACCCAGAGTGGCTAAAATCGACGCCAGCGGCGGCTTCGCAAGAGACTCCGAAAGACAGCAGGCCGAGCCGGATAGCGGCTCTGCGTCGTCGCGGCGGCGAATCCTCTCATACTTTGCGCTGCTGAATCTCTCGGTCGGTCTGGGGACGCCGCTGACCGGTCTGGCCGCGATACCAATTTACTACATCCTTAAAGACAAACTGCTTTTGTCGCCATTCGAGATGGCGATCTTCGTCGCGATTGCCAGCGCTCCCGCCTATGTCGGATTTATATTCGGCTTCGTTCGCGACCGGTGGCAGCCTCGCGTTGGGGGCGACCGCGCGTATCTGTTGCTCGGCGGCGTAGCTGCCCTTCTGGCCTACCTATGGCTGAGCCGCGCCGCGACCGATTATTACCATCTGCTGCACGGCGTCATATTCGCCGTCGTTGCCTATTTGATTATCGCCGCTGCCGCGCAGGGCCTGATGACGGTCGTCGCGCAGTCCAATCTGATGACCGGCAGGCTGAGCGTGGTTTTCGGCTTCGGATATTTCGTGCCGCTGGTGGTGTCGGCGTGCCTCGGCGGATGGCTGGTTGCGCACGTCTCCGCGAGCGGCACCTTTATCCTGGCCGGATGCGCAACTGCGGTGATCATCGCGCAGGCGTTCTGGCAACTTGATGCGGTGACCGCGGCAGGTTCCGAACCCGACGCCTATGAGACCGGCCTGTCGGCGATCACGCGGATAGCGGCGCATCGCCCAATCTGGCCGGCTGCGCTCATCTGGTTCTTGTGGAACTTCTCGCCCGGCTGGGGCACCCCGATGTTTTATCATCTGACGCAGACGGTGAAGGTTTCGAGTCAACTGTTCGGGACCTTCACCGCGTTGCAATGGGGGTTCTTTCTTCCGACCACTCTGCTCTACGGAGTCGTGTGCCACCGATTCTCGCTGTCGAAGCTCCTGTGGTGGGGGACGCTGGTCGCGATTCTACAGGGACCGATCATGTTTTTCGCCGACAGTCCTCGCAGCGCAATCGCCGTCGCCGTAGGGTTTGGCCTGTTCGGCGGCTTTGCGACCGCGGCCTACATGGATTTGATCTTGCGCTCGTGTCCCGAAGGTCTGGAAGGAACGGGAGTGATGCTGTCCGGCGCCGCGCTGGCGATAGCCTACAATTCAGGAAATCTGTTCGGTAGTTGGATATACACCCAGGGCGGATTTATTTTGGCGGTGATCGTGACCACGCTCGCGACCACGCTGATAGTGCCGATACTATGGTGGGTTCCGGCGAGCATAACCGCGACCCGCGAGGGCGAGCGCGCGGTTTCCAACGCGACCGAGGTGGCCGCGCCGCTCGACGCCTCGTGACCGATCGACAAATTTTGCCTTTATATTTTACCTTTATATCTTTTCAAAAAAATACTAACCTACGTGGTTGGCGTCGGTCGGTTGATCGATGGTTGATAGTTGATGCAAACTTCGGATCGGTCCTTCCCAGTGGTTGGAATCGGCGCTTCGGCTGGGGGCCTGGAGGCCGTCTCTGAATTGCTCGCAGAGCTGCCGGCCACTACCGGGATGGCTTTTCTGCTGGTGCAGCACCTCGATCCGCGGCATCAGAGTTTTCTGACAGAAATTCTGGCGAAGAAAACCAAAATTGCGGTCGAGACCGCGGCGGACGGGTCGGTACTGAAGCCCGATCACTTGTACGTAATTCCTCCGAACGTCACGATGACTGTCGCCGACGGGGTTCTTAAGCTTCGCTCCCGCGAAGACTCGGAACGGCCTCCGCGGCCGATCAATATCCTGTTTCGCTCGCTCGCCGAGCAACATGTGCATCGTACTGTCGCAGCGGTTCTGTCGGGTACGGATTCTGATGGCGCGCAAGGGCTGGAGGAGGTCAAGGCGGCGGGCGGCATCACGATGGCGCAAGATCCGGCGACTGCAAAGTTCGATGGGATGCCGAAAAACGCGATCGCCACCGGTTGCGTGGATTTTATCGCGTCGCCGAAAGAACTGGCCACGGAGTTGCTCCGGATTGGGCGCCATCCCTATCTGAGCTCGGAGGTGGCTCCTGATGAGATCGGAAAAACCGAGGATGGTCTCAAACGGATCTTCCAATTGCTGCAGGGACGAAACGGAACTGATTTCTCGCGCTACAAGCGCAGCACCGTGCAACGCCGGCTCGCACGGCGAATGGCTCTGCGCCAGATTGACGGGCTTGCGGAATATGCCGAGCTGCTGAAACAGGAACCGGAGGAAATTCAAGCGCTGGCCCAGGATTTTCTGATCCGGGTGACCGGCTTCTTTCGTGATCCGGAAACATTCGCGGGCTTGTCCGAGACGGTGTTACCCGCACTCCTGGCGCATCGCTCTGCCAAAGACCCGCTGCGAATCTGGGTTCCCGGCTGCGCTTCAGGAGAAGAGGCCTACTCGATTGCGATGGTTCTGATGGAGTATCTTGGCGATCGCGCCAGTGCGGTCCGGGTGCAGATTTTCGGCACCGATTTGAGCGACGCGGCGATCCAGAAGGCCCGCACGGGCTTCTACACGGACACTATCGCAGACGAGGTTTCGCCAGAGCGGCTGCAACGCTTCTTCGTCAAACTGGACGAGCACTATCAGATATCGAAAACGATTCGCGATTTATGCGTCTTCGCACGGCACGACGTGACGCGTGACCCGCCGTTCTCGCGGCTGGGCCTGGTGAGTTGCCGCAATCTGCTAATTTATCTGGATCAATCCCTGCAGCGGCAGATCATTCCACTATTCCATTATGCGCTGAATCCGGGTGGATTCCTGGTCTTGGGACCCTCGGAAACCATTGGCGCGTCATCGGAGCTTTTTCGACTGGTGGACGGCCGCCATCAGATCTACCAAAGGCAGCCGGTTCCGGCGCGGGTTATGCCGGCCTTTTCGGCGGTCGAAGCGCCGGTGCGGCCGGGCGCGGCCGAAATCGTGGTTGCGGCAAGCCCTGCCGTGGTCGAGAGCGAACGCGCGCAGGATGAAACCGAGCGTTTGCTGCTTGCACGCTATGCGCCGGCCGCCATCCTAATCGACGATAACCTTAACGTGGTGTACTTCCATGGCGAGACCGGCCGTTATCTGGAGCATGCGCGCGGCCCCGCAAGTCTTAGCCTTCAGAAGATTTGCCGTGCCGGCTTGCTGGTCGAGCTTTCTCCTGCGATTCATGAAGCACAGAAGAGCGAACGGCCAGTGCGCAGAGACGGGGTACGAGTCGAATTATCCGGCGACGTGCGCGAAGTCAGCTTTGAAGTGGTTCCGGCCAAGCTGCCCGGTATCGAATCGCGCTACTTTTTGATTCTTTTCGGGCCGGCCTCCGCCGCGGGGCACGGGCAGGCTCGCGCGGGCATATTGGTGCGCCTGTGGGTATCGCTGTTCGGCGCAGGCCCGCGGGTGGAAACGGAGAAAGACCATGAGATCGCGCGCTTGCGGCGCGAGCTCGACGCGACCCGGGATTATCTGCAAGCAACCGTCGAAGAACATGAAGCGGCCAAGGAGGAGATGAAATCGTCGCATGAGGAGGCGCTCTCCGCCAACGAGGAATTTCTAAGCACCAACGAAGAGCTCGAGACCGCCAAGGAAGAACTGCAATCAACCAACGAGGAGCTTGGGGTCACCAATCAGGAATTGCGCGACCGCAATCGCGAGCTCGGCGAGTTGAATAGCGAACTTAAACAATCCAGCAACTTTCTGGACGCGATTGTAGAAACGCTCAGAGAACCTTTGCTCGTGCTGGACGGTGATCTCCGGGTGCAGAAAGCCAACCACGAGTTTTACGAGACCTTTCAGCTGCGCCCGCAAGAGACCTTGGGGCGGCATCTGTATGATCTTGGCAATGGCGAATGGAATATTCCTGCGTTGCGCAGGCTGCTCGAGCGAATTCTGCCCGACGTCAGCAGTCTGCGGGATTTCGAAGTTACCCATGACTTTTCCGGAATCGGCACGAAAACGATACTGTTGAACGCCCGGCGGCTGGCCCAAAGCGAGCATCGCGACGAAATGATCCTGCTCGCGATCGAAGATATCACCGAGCGCCAGCTCTCCCAAAAAAATCTGGTCGAGGCCGACGCACGCAAGAACAACTTTCTCGCGATCCTCGCGCATGAACTGCGCAATCCGTTGACTCCGATCCGACTCGGGATCGAGCTTTTGCGTAGCAAGGCAGAAGAGCCGGCGATCCGTCAGCTCAACATAATGGAACGCCAGGTAGCAAGGCTTATTCGGCTGGTGGACGACCTACTCGATATCGCGCGGATCGAGCGCGATCACGTCGAACTCAGAAAGGAGCCGGTCGATTTGGCCGACGTGGTGAACAGCGCAATCGAGGTCTGTCGGCACCATATCGACGGCCGGCACCATCGCCTGGTGTTGTCCCTTCCTGCACAACCTGTTTGGGTCATGGCCGATCACGTACGCCTGGAGCAAGTCGCCTCGAACCTTTTGAGTAACGCCGCCAAATACACCGTTGACGGCGGCGAGATCGCGGTCAACCTCGAACGGTTGGGCGATGACGCAGTCCTTGCGGTTCGCGACAACGGAATCGGAATCAAGCCGGAATTACTGCCGCAACTTTTTGAGATGTTCTTTCAGGCCGATGCTTCGCTGGACCGGACCAGCGGCGGACTTGGAATCGGACTAAGCGTGACCAAACGCCTGGTCGAGTTACACGGCGGCCGGATCGAAGGGCAAAGCGACGGACTTGGCAAGGGCAGCAAATTTACGGTCATCCTGCCGATGCTTGGACACGGGGATGATCAAGATGGTTCACACGATGGAAAGGTTCAGGAACCCGCTCCGGCAGAATCGATCGCTCATCGAGTACTGATCGTCGATGACAGCCCCGACACCGCCGAGACCACCGCGGAAATCGCCAGATCCTGGGGACACCATGTGTCCGTCGCCGACGGCGGGCCCGCCGCACTCGAGCTCGCGAGCAAAATTCATCCGGATATCATACTGATCGACATCGGAC
>JBARDN010000269.1:0-8580 GCA_049795175.1 Binataceae bacterium (SeqCode)
GCTTTTTGGGCACACGCAGTCCGCGCATCTCGCGCTCGGCCGTGAAATCGACGGTGCCCTTCTTGACCACCTTGCGCTTCTTGACCCCGCGCGCTCCCGGCTTGCCGGTATCTCCCGGCTGAGCGCCGGGGTCCGGAGGCGCGGGCTGCTGCGGAGTAGCGCCGAAGCGGCTCGGAGATCCGGGACGCGGCGGCTGCCCGGGACGCATCGGCGGCGAGGCCGGACGCACGGGGGTCTTCGGACGGAGATCGATCTTGCCGAGGACCTTGGGTCCGCGCTGGCCGTCATCGAGGGTCGGGCCGCCCTGAACGCCCTTGGTGAGATTGATCGCGCCGCGATCGCCAACCTGGGTCGAGGGCCTGGTCACAACCACCGTCGGGCCGCCGTTGCGTGCGGGACGGGCCTCGGCTATCGGAGCGCGAGGCGGCTCGACTCTGGGCGGAGGTTCGGGACGCGCGAGAGCTTCCTGGCTGAGCATCTGCGCAGCTTCTTCGGCCTTCGTAATCGGCGCGAGTGATTGCCCGCTATCGTCTTCCGGCGCGTGCTCGTCGGCCATCGCGCCGACTTCCTCCGCCGGTGCTTCGGCGGCTGCGCCCGCAGTGGCGGCAGGCTCGGGTTCGGTATCGAACAAGACCGGAGTTTCGATTATCGGCGCGGGCGGTTCTTCGATAAACGGCGCGACGAAAGTGTCTTCGGATCTGTCAAGCTCAAAATTGAAAGGCTGATCCTGCGGCGCGGCTCCGGGCCCGGTCTCCGAATGCCGCCGGCGCATCACGGTGGCATTGAGCCGCTTCTCGACGATTATTCCCGCGCTGGTCTCGACCACGGTTTCGCGCCGCAACAGCGCGGCGCGATGCGCCTGCTCGTCGAGGTCGGCCTTTATCTTGTCGGCTTCTTCCGGAGCCAGCAGGCTCGATTCCGAGTGCGTATGCCCAAGGCGCAGCCGTGCGCTGCTTTGGAGCACTTCCTCAACGGAAACGGCCCATTCGAGAGCAAGAGTCTTGATCCGCTTTCGCGCCATCTTGGCTATTCTATTCGAGCGATGCTTCTCTATCCAGTCGCGTGCGAATCGATTGTGCGATTCGCATCCGTTGATCTCGGTCGATCCCGCTGCGCAGCGATTTGAACTGCCTGACCTTCGACTTGACGAAGCGCTCCAGGCATTCGGGACTCCGATGCAGATAACCGCCGCGTCCCGCTATATTTCCGTCCTCGTCCAGCATCGCCTGACCGTCGCGAATCGCGACCCGCAGCATCGCGGATTGCGCCTCACGCCCCATGCATCCAAGGCAGGTGCGGACGGGGCTATGACTTCCCTTCGGCATCGGCGGTCGGCACCGGTTCCGGCGCTTGTTCTTTTTGCGCAGCGTCATGCGTGGCCGCTTCGACTGCGGCCTCCGCGGCGGCTGCGGCGCGAGCGCGGTCGGCTTCAGCCTCGGCCTCGGCGCGCGCCTCTTCTGCCTTGCGTTTCTCGGCCACATGGTTTCGCGCGGCGACGATAATCTGCTGCGCGCGCTCGGGGCTGATACCCTCGACCTCGAAATTGTTTTCGTCGGCTTCCGAGAGCTGCTCAGCCGAGCGATAGCCCCATTGGAACAGCAATTCCGCATTGATATCGCCGATTCCGGGGATCGCGTTGAGCGACGCGCGCGCCGACCTCGCCTCTTCTTCGGCTTCGGCCTCGCTGCGCACGTCGAGTTTCCACTGGGTCAGGCGATGCGCCAAGCGCACGTTCTGGCCGCGCTTTCCGATCGCGAGGGAAAGCTGATCGTCGGGGACGATCACCTCCATCGCGTGTTCGTCCTCGTCGATAACCACCTTCGAGACTTTGGCGGGCGCAAGCGCGCGGCAAACCAGCTCGGCTTGATCGTCAGTCCATGGCACGATATCGATTTTCTCGCCGCGCAACTCCTGCACCACCGATTGCACGCGCGTGCCCTTCATCCCGACGCAGGCGCCGACCGGATCGACGTCGGAGTCCTTGGAATAAACGGCGACTTTGGCGCGACCGCCGGGCTCGCGCGCGCACTGGCGAATCTCGACGATACCTTCGTAGATTTCAGGTACTTCCTGCGCGAACAGGCCGATCAGGAAATCGTTGGAGGTGCGCGACAGGATTATCGCGAGGCCTTTTTCGGAAAGATCGACATCGAGAATCAGCGCGCGAATCCGGTCGCCCTGGCGATAGCGCTCGTGCGGAATCTGCTCCTTCTCGGGCAGGATCGCCTCGGTGCGGCCCAGGTTGACGATCATGTTCTTGCGCTCGAAGCGCTGCACGATTCCGGAAACGATCTCGCCCTTGCGATCCTTGAACTCGTTGAAAATCTGTTTGCGCTCGGCGTCGCGGATATGCTGGATGAGATTCTGCTTGGCCGCCTGCGCTGCGATCCGGCCCATCGTCGCGGTGTCGAGCTTGATCAGAATCTCGTCGCCGACTTCGGCTTCGGGATCATATTTTGCGCGCGCCTCGACGATGGTCGCCTCGGCCGAAGGATTGGCGACCGTTTCGACCACGGTCTTGATCTCGAACAGCTCGATCTCGCCGAGCTCGGTGTTGAAGCGCGACTCGATATTGCGTTCGGCGCCAAACGTGCGCCGCGCGGCCGAATGCATCATCTCCTCGACCGCGTTGATCACGATCGTTTTATCGATTCCCTTTTCTTTCGAGACTTGCTCGATAACCCGGTTCAGATCGACCTGCATACCGCCTCCCCGGGGCGCACGGCGATCCGCACGCCACAGCATCGCCGGCCGAATCGAATGATTCGGTTCGTGCGGTGCGTTTCGTCAGGCTTTTTTCTTGCGTTCGTCAAAATCGTATTCGAAATTCGCCTTCGCCATCTCACCGAATCCAATCACGACCCGGCGATGGCTGATTTCGTCGTCCAGCTCGATTCCGGACTCGCTCACCTCGGCCAGCTTGCCGGTGAACGACTTCTGTCCGTCGCGCGCCTGATGCGTCCGGATATTGACGCGTCCTCCGCGCACCGCCTCAAAATGCTCGAGCTTGCGAAGCGGCCGGTTAAGCCCCGGTGACGCGACCTCCAGCGTGTAGCGCTCCGCCACCGGATCGTACACGTCGAGCAGGTCGCTCAAGACCGGACTGAGCTTCTCCAAGTCGTCCAGCCCGATACCGCCGCCCGGCTTATCTACCAAGAGCCGTACCAGCGAGCTTCGCGTGCCGTGCCGATACTCGACCGCGACCAGCTCATAGCCCTGGCGCTCGATATGCGGTTCCAGCAGCTCCGCGATCTTCGCGGCAACCGGATGTGGCGTCAGCACGAGCATCGCGGATGCCTCCCTGGGGCGGATAATGGACCCGCTCAAATTTACCGGAACGTCGCCGACACCAACAAAAAAGTGGGCACAGGCCCACTCACGGCATATACGATACCTCGCCCGCGCCCGCGCGGCAAGGAGTACGAGAAGCGGAGAGCATCGAGGGCGGGGCCAATGGCGAAAACGCAGTGATTTTTACCTATTCCACTGGCTGCTTTCGCGACTGGCGAGATTCCTCGCGATCGTTGCCGTTCGGACTGACGGACACATCGCGGTTGTGCATCGCCCGCTCGCGCTCGGAATGACACAGAATACGGCTGAATTGTCATTCCGAGCGCAGGGGGGTGATGCCCAAAGCGGCGTATGCATACGGTCGAACGGCAGGAATCGCGAGGAATCTCGCCCTCGGCACTAGCAGCCTTTTCCGACGGGCTCGTACACCTTTCCGAGAGGGCAGAGGGACCAGGAGGGTCAGTCGTCGTCGTCGCGGAGTTTGGCCAGGACCGATAGGTCTTCGAGCGTGCTGGTATCGCCGAGGGTTTTGTCGCCGGCTGCGATCTGGCGCAGGAGACGGCGCATGATCTTGCCGCTGCGCGTTTTCGGTAGCGCCTCGGTGAAGCGGATATCGTCGGGACGCGCGAGCGCGCCGATCTCCTTGACGACGTGCTTGCGCAGATCATCCTTCAACTTGTCGTCGCCGTGACGCCCGCCTTCCAGGGTCACGAATGCGACAACCGCCTGACCCTTCATATCGTCGGGACGTCCCACGCACGCCGCTTCGGCGACGGTCGGATGCGAGACCAGCGCGCTTTCGACTTCCATCGTGCCGAGGCGATGCCCCGAGACGTTGATCACGTCGTCGACACGTCCCATGATCCAGAAATAGCCGTCCGCGTCGCGGCGGGCGCCGTCGCCGGTGAAATAGCATCCGTCGATCTGGCTGAAATATTGGCTTTTGTAGCGCTCGGGATCGCGGAAGATCGTGCGCAGCATGCCGGGCCACGGCCGCTTGACCACCAGCAATCCGCCCTGATTCGCGCCGACCGATTTGCCCTCGGGCGTGACGACCTCTGCCGCGATTCCCGGAAGCGGACGCGTGGCGGAGCCGGGCTTGGTCGCGATCGCGCCGGGAACGGGACTGATCATGATGCCGCCGGTCTCGGTCTGCCACCACGTATCGACGATCGGGCATCGCTCGCCGCCTATCACCTTGCGATACCACATCCAGGCTTCAGGATTGATCGGCTCACCGACCGAGCCGAGCAGGCGCAGGCTGGAAAGGTCGTGCTTTTTCACCCACGAATCGCCCCACTTGATAAAGGTGCGAATCGCGGTGGGCGCGGTGTAGAGGATACTGACGCGATACTTTTCGATTATCTGCCAGAAGCGGTCGTTCTCCGGATGGTTCGGCGCGCCTTCGTACATCATCACGGTCGCGCCCGCGGCTAGTGGTCCGTAGACGGTGTAACTGTGGCCGGTAACCCATCCGATATCGGCGGTGCACCAGTAGATATCGTTGGGTTTGAGATCGAAGACCCACTTCATCGTCATCAGGACGTGAGTCAGATAGCCGCCGGTTACATGGACGACACCTTTCGGTTTGCCGGTCGTGCCGGAAGTATAGAGTGTATAGAGCGGATGCTCCGAATCGAGCACGGCGGCCGGGCAGTTGGGGCTCTGCCGGGAAACAATTTCGTCCCACCAGAGGTCGCGTCCCCGTTTCATCGCGATATTGATTCCGGCGCGCTTGAGCACGATCACCTTTTCGATCGACGGACACTTCTTCAGCGCTTCATCGACGTTCTGTTTGAGCTCGACGTGCGCGCCACGGCGCCATCCGGCGTCGGCGGTGATGCAGACCTTCGCTTCGGCGTCGTTGATTCGATCGGCGAGCGCCTCGGCCGAGAATCCTCCGAAGACCACCGAATGAATCGCGCCGATTCGCGCGCACGCGAGCATCGCGATCGCCGCCTCGGGCACCAGCGGCATGTAGATCGCGACGCGGTCGCCGTCCTTGACGCCCAGTTCTTTGAGCGCATTGGCGGCGCGCGCAACTTCGTCGGCGAGCATCTGGTAGGTCAGCACGCGCGAGTCGCCGGGTTCGCCTTCAAAAATAATTGCGGCTTTGTTGCGGTTTGGGCCGCTCAGATGACGATCAAGGCAGTTGTACGCGGCGTTGATTTTGCCGCCGACAAACCATTTGGCGTCAGGAAATTTCCACTCCAGGACTTTGCCGAAAGGCGTAAACCAATCGAGATTCTTGGCGCATTCGCCCCAGAACGCCTCCGGATCGGCGGCGGCGCGGGCGCATAGCGCGTCGTATTCGGTGAGATTCCTGATCTGCGCCTGCTTGGCGAACGAAGCAGGCGGCTCGAACTTGCGCGCTTCGTTCAGTGTGGATTCGATCTCGTGCGTGGAATCAGACGCCACGGTTAAACCCTCCCGCGCGCCTCGCGCGTTTTCAAACTCAAGTACAAGGTCGCCGCGTCGCCGACTTCGTGGCGATTCGAGTGAATCTCGCGCAGCCGCTCGAGCAGCTCGCTCTCGATACTGGGCGCGAGCTCCGCGGCCAGCTCGACCGCGCGCGCGGCCCAGCGCAGCACGACGCGTCCCTCGGGTCCGCCAAAATCGTCGAAGAACCACGCGCAACTGGTGAGCGACGCCTGTCCCGCGCGCACCATCTCGAACAGCCGCAGCAGGCGCTCGCGCGTGACTTCGCCGGCGACTTTGAAGCGGATGAAGAACTCCTCGTGCACCGCGGGATTCGAATCGATCATCGGGCGGATCGAGGCGGCGAGCGCGCCCTGCGGATCCTTCACCAGGTCCGGCGCGAAGCGATCGTAAACCGCAAGCACGTGATTGTTGACGAAATCCATCGCGACCCGAAGCGGCGCGCGCCACACCTGCGAGGTCTTCGGATCCATCCGGCATCCGCAGTCCGAGCGCCACCGCTCGACGCCATGCGCGCAGCTCCACGCACTCGGCGCGTCGATCGTGAAGCTTCCGCGCGCGCCGCGCTCGGCGAGATATTGCTCGCAGTTGACGACGATCACGTCGTCGCGCCGCGAGAGCATCAGGAAGGCGCGGGCGAGTTCGGCGGCTCCGGTCTTCTTATGATGCCCGAAGGTCTCGCCGTCGGTCGCCAGCATCAGCGCGGCGCCTTCGGGCAGCGCGAGCGCGGTTGCGGCGATCCATTCGGACAGGCGCGCGCCGTCGTCGAGTCCTTCGCCAAATGAAATCGTCCCCGACATCTCGCGATCGAAGCGAAAGATCGCGACTTTGCGCGCGCCGCTTTGCCATTGGAAAGGTCCTGCCGCGCGCGTGTCGGCCTCGTCACCGGCGTATTTGCCTTGCTGCGGGCCAAGGATGATGAACTTCAGGCCGGCGTCCGCAACTGCTTCCAGCGTGTCTTCATCGACCGCGCACTCGGGCAGCCACATCCCGACCGGGCGGCGTCCGAAGCGATAGACGAAATCCTCGACGCCCCATGCGATCTGCAGGTTGCGGCTGCGCGCTGCGAGCAGCGGCAGAATCGAATGGTTGTAGGATTGCGAGATCGCGTTGCCGTGACCGTCGGCGCGTCCGCGCGAAAGCATGTCGCCGCGGAGCATCGCACGATAGGCAGCCTTGCCGTGGGTTTGCAGCCACAGCGCGAGCGTCGGGCCGACGTCGAAGTTCATTGATTCGTAGTTGTTAAAGACGTGGACGACAGTGCCCTCCATCGTGTGCGCGTGGGCATTGGCAGTGTACGCCTCGGAGAGAATCCGCTCGTTCCAGTTCGGAAACGGCGCGGCTCCGGGCTCGGGGCTGATAAGCCCGGTCCACGGGCTCTCGCGCGGCGGCTGATAAAAATGGCCGTGAATTATGACGTAACGAGGCTCACCCATTGTCTTGGATTATAGTCAAAGTTTAGCGCGCGCGGACCAGCGCATAAAGGCCGCAGATCCACGACCATCAACAGACTTATTTCCGAAAATTCCGGCGCGATCTGCTCAGGCGGCCGCCGCGCGGAACGATCCGCGAATCGCAGGCTCGCCCTTTTGATTGAGCACGACCAGATCGCCCTCGACCAGCTTCTCGCCGTTCTTTTCGCTCTTGCCCGTGACCTTGCCGGTGCAGGTAACCGCGTCGCCCGGCCATACCCGGGTCGCGAAGCGGACCTTGAAATTGCGCACGCTGCCGATTCCGGCCCAATCCGTGAGCGCCTTCGAGAGCAGGCCCGCGGTGAACATCCCCTGCGCGAACACGGTCGGGATTCCGGCGGCCTCGACGAAGGTCTGGTCGTAATGCAGCGGCACGAAATCGCCCGACGCGCCCGCATAGCGGACAAAATCGGGCCGGGTCACGCCGCTGACCACATACGCGGGAATTTCGTCGCCGACCTTGATTGATTCGAACTTTAGTTTTGCTGCCATAATCCTTTCTCCGGTTGAAAACCGCTGAGGCGCCTCAGGCTTTTACCGCCTGTCCGGTTTCGATCAGGGTCGAGCGCGCGATCGCGACTTTTTCTCCGCGCTGATTGGTGTACTCCGTCTCGCTGACCAGCAGGGTCATTTTGCCGCCGCGTCCGCCTTCTTTCTCGAGGACATCGGCGATCTTGCTGACTCCGGTCAGGACGTCGCCGACGAAGATTGGCTTGAGCAACTCGAACTCCTGCTCGCCGTGTAGAATCCGGCGCAGATCGAAGCCGCCGAAGCCGGGGTTCGAGCTGTCATCGGTCCAGAACGCGCTGGTCTGCAAAAAGGTGACGGGCACCGGGATACCGCCGAGCTGTTTCTTTGCGACTTCGGGATCGAAATATTCCGCGCTGGGATCTTTGATGGCGCGCGCGAACTCGCGCACTTTGCTCCATTCGATGGGCATTTTGAACGGCTTGCCGGTGCGCCCGACGATACTCTTGTCGGCCATTTAATTTTCCTCTCGCTAACGAAATTCAGTTACGCTTTTGCCGTACCACGACCCGCGCCGACCGGACAAGCCCCGAATCATCCTCGATTGCGCGCGAGGTGTCACTGACACGAGAGCGGCTCAGCGCCTACTAATACCCTCTCCGTCCGGAGGCTGTCGATTTTCTCGCAAAGCTTCCGTTGCTGTCATCCTGAGCCGCAGGCGAAGGATCTCCGCGAAGCGATTAGTGCAAACAGCACGAGTTCTCCGCACTAATCGCTTCGCGGAGATCGTTCACTCCGGCAACCTCCGTTCAGACCGTCACGGGTCCGATGGACCCACCACCCGAGATGAAAGTTAGCGTGTAGCGACAGGCTGCGCGGAAGACGGGCGGCTCGCGAGCCGCCCCTACGA
>JBARDN010000270.1:0-5658 GCA_049795175.1 Binataceae bacterium (SeqCode)
ATCCCTTTCCTCGGGTTCGCCATAACGGAGCGCGGACGGGGCAAGCCGATAGGTCAAATCAGGATGCCCGCGAAACCAGAACAAGTTGTTTGGCTCGAGAAGAGAGTGAAACACGCCGAAAAAATCGCTCAGCGTTGAAATCAAGTCGTCCTTAAATATTGGACAATCGAGCCCGCAATTGCGATAACGATTTGATAGCTTGCGGCGATCCTGACCGGTTGTGGACGGCATATGAGATCATCCCTTAGGGTTTGAGTTAGTTCTGTTCACCTGAGTGTTGGCGATTCGTTCGGAATGCGTCATCTGTAATGCGTTCTTGAAAACAACCTTTGTAAACTCTTAGTGAGTGGCCGCGAGTTTACGAGGGACAGAGCGACGCGGCAAGCAAAATAGATTGCTAAGGCTGGTCCCGAGCCGGTTGCGGATCTGCTTACGGCGCCGATCAGTGAAAAATGACGCTACCGTCGGCGTACACTTCGTATTAGCGGCACTCAAGCGGTGCCATTCATGGTGCGAAACGCTCGCGCGTCCAACTGGTCAGCACCTTCATCAGGCGTGGACGCGGATCGCCGAGATGCGCTTTGGTGCCGCCGGCGCGCATGAAGTGATCCGCGCCCTCGACCAACGCGATCGTCTTGTCCTTGGCGCCCGACGCTTCGAATTCCGCGCGCACGTCGGAGAGAAAAATATCCTGGTCCGCGTTCGCACCGACGATCAGCGTCGGCGCTGTGACCTTGGGCAGATTCACCGCGGTCTTCGCGTACGACGATAGTCCCGACCAGGTCGAAAGCCACGCATCGGGCGTGACAATTCGCCCCAAGCCGAAGGCCGAGTAGTTCGCGAGGTCGGGACGCGCCGAGATGATCGAGCCGACGGCGCGCTCGGAAGGATCGATCGAAAGATCGCAGTAGTTCGGATTGGCCTGCGTGCGGTAAACGACCATGTAGGTCGGCGCCATCGCGCGGCGAGCGACGAAGTTCCTGCGCGCTGACGGCATCGTGGCGAAATCCTTGTCGCGCATCGCCGTGCGCGAAGAATTCGCCTCCTCTATATGCCGGTGCGCGATCGCGTCGATTCGTGCGCATCGCGAGCGCTGCGCCGCCCGATATCGATCGACGAACCCTTTCGAATAACTACTTGCGGTGGGCGGCGTGCGAAAGCCGTTGATCTCCTCGTACATATCGAGCGACGCATCGGACGCGAACGGATCCGACTCGTCAACCACTGCCGCATCGAGGCAGCTCATCAGGACCATCCCCTGGCCCGGATGCGCCGCCAGCATGATGAAACCGTCGCACAGCGGCAGCTCGGCCTGGTTCAGATCAGGAGGACCTCCCGCCGGAGGCGCCGCGACGCGAGCGCCTTTCGGCGTGCGCGCCTGCGCGTCGTAGTAGGAGAACAGCGAGCCGCCGCCCGAGTTGCCGAGCATCACGATATGCTCGAAGCCTTCTTCCTCGCGCAGAAATTTGATTCCCGCCGCAAGGTCGAGCAGCAGATTCTCGTGCAGCATCATCGCGTCGTTGTTGAGATAGCGCGTGTTGAGCGCGAACGCCGCGAAGCCCGCATCGACCCAATACGGAACTGAGTAATGGGTCGAGAAGTCGGCGCGCGGATGCGACATGATCACCACGGTGCGCGGCTTCCCCTTTGGCGGCATCCACAACACACCGCGCGATTTGCCCAGGTCGGCGGCGTAGAGCTGGACCACGCGATGGCGCACCTCGGAATTGATGTCGCCGAAATCGATTGGGTAACGGACGGGATAATCAGCCGGCGCCTGTGGCATCGCATTCACCTCGCTCGTCCGGCTTATAGCAGGAAACTGGCAACAGGTCAGTTTGATTGCCGGATAAGCCTCGCTTTTCGGTGTTGCTGCACGCTCCTATGGTGTCATTCCCGCGCGTGGCTGCCGCGCGAGAGCCTGTCCTGAGCAAGGCCGAAGGAAATCCCCTACGAGAGAGCGCTGTATGTGGCGTTGGCTCTGAGCACGGGCGCCTCGGGATTCCTCGCCCAGGGCTCGAAATGACGATCGGGGGCTCGGCTGAGACTACGATCCTCATTTGCCAAACCCACATCCGTCATTTCGACCCCTTCGACGCTGCTCAGGGCAGGCTCCGAGAGAAATCCTGGGGCGTTCATGCATGCATCCGCGAGTTGGCTGAAGGCAGAGGGCCGAACAAGGGATTCCTCGCGCGCGCGGCAGCCACCCGCGCGGGAATGACGCACCAGCATTTGGAGCCCCGATTTCTCACACTGGCTCGCAGCAGGAAACCGGCGCACTTTCGTCGGTCGCGACGATATGTCAGCCTCGATTGTTTCGAGGGTTGATCATTTTGAAAACGGGAATTATCGGCGCGCGAGGCGCCGGAAAGTCTGCCGTCTTCCACGCGCTCACCGGGCTTGCGCCAATTCCCGGCGCCGCCGAAGGCAAGAATCGCGGCCGCCCCGGCCAGATAAAGGTCGCCGATCCGCGCCTGGATTTTCTCGAGGCCACCTACGGCTCGAAAAAGAAGGTCCCGGTCGAACTCACGATTCTCGATTTCGCACCCAATCCAAAGGAACAGAAAGAGGGTGCCGCGCTCGACGCCAGCCTGCTGCCGCTCATCCGCGATCTTGACGCGCTGCTGGTCGTCATTCCACAGTTCGCCGCGATGCACAAAGACCTGATGCCCGCGCTCGAAAGTATCGAGGGCGAGTTGGTCTTCGCCGATTTCGATCAGGCCGAGCGCCGTCTCGAGCGCGTGAAAAAAGATCGCAGCGCGACCGAGTTCGAAAAGACCGCGCTCGAAAAAGTTCTCAAGTGGCTCGAAGAGGGCAAGCCGCTGCGGCTTATGGACATGACGGCGCAAGAGCTCGCGGTGTTCTCGAGCTTCGGATTCCTCTCGCGCAAGCCGGTGCTCGCGGTCGTCAACTGCGAGATGGAAGCTGCCGCCGCGGATATCACCGAGGCCGAGCGCCTCGCCGTCCACGCGCGCGGGATCGAGGTCTTCAGGCTCGCCGCGTCGTTCGAGTCGGAGCTGTGGGAACTCGAAGCCGACGGACGCAAGGAGATGCTCGGTGCGGCCGGCCTCGACGCGCCCGCGCGCGACCGGCTGATCACGGCGCTCTACGCGCATCTGGGTTTGATCGCGTTCTATACCGCCGGTGAGCCTGAGGCGCACGCATGGTCGCTGCATCGCGGCGACACCGCGCTCGACGCTGCCGGCGTCATCCACAGCGATATCGCGCGCGGGTTCATCCGGGCAGAGGTCGTCAGCTACGAGGATTTCGCCGCGCTCAAGTCGGACGCGAAGGTCAAGGAAGCCGGCAAGCTCCGCCTCGAAGGCCGCGACTACCTGATGCGCGACGGCGATATAATCCATATTCGCTTCAAGGTCTGAGCGCCGGGTCGCGCCGCGATGCAATGGTTAGTTCGCCTCGATGGTTCGCGGCGGCTAGCATTGAATTTACTCGCACGGGTCTGATTTAAGACTGGTACAGACGGCCAAGGAGCTTTCCGGAGCGCAAATGAACGAGCAAGTCACCCGCCAGATTCTCTGGAATGTCCCGATCCCATTCATCGTCCTGATGTACTCGCTGCTGGTGGTGCTCATCGCCGCGTATGTCTGGGCAGGTCTCGGATGGTACCGCAAGATTCGGCTGGGGGTCGCCGAAAATCGTCTCGACCAGATTCCGCGCCGGGTGTTCCTTTCTCTTCGCGATGCTCTCGGACAGGGCTACGTCACCCGCGAGTCCTGGGGATGGATGCATTACTCGTTCTACGTCGGCTTTGTCGGCCTGCTGATCGGCACGACCATCGTCGCGATCAACAGCGATGTGCGCGACCTGGTCGAGGTGTTCGGACTCAAGCTCTATTTTTACTACGGCGATTTCTACCTGTTCTTCAAAGCCGCGATGGACACCTTCTTCCTGATCCTGATCGCGGGAATTCTGGCCGAAGGTGCGCGCCGCCGAATCCGTCAGCCGTCGGTGCTGAATCAGCCTCCCGCCGGCAAGGTCAACGACAATTTAGAGAACCGACTCGGCTACTGGTTCCCGATGACGATGCTGGTGCTGGTCGCGCTGACCGGTCTGATGCTCGAGGGCGCGCGCATCAACGCGACCCATCCGAAGTTCACCGAATGGGCCTACATCGGGCGCACCATCGGCGGACTCGAAGGCGCGCTCGGCGCCGGCGCGACCTATCATCGCTATCTGTGGCTGACGCATCTGCTGCTCGTGTACGTGCTGCTCGCGTGTTTCGCATTCACCAAGCTTCGCCATCTGGTGTTCGGTCCGATGAATTTGTTTTTCCGCAATCTCGGACCACGCGGCCGCCTCGCGCCGATCAAGGATTTCGAAACTGCCGAGACCTTCGGCGTCTCGCAGGTCGAGCAATACACCTGGAAGCAGTTGCTCGATATGTCGGCGTGCCTCGAATGCGGGCGCTGCACGATCAACTGTCCTACCGTAAACACCGGCAAGACTCTGAATCCGAAATTCCTCGTAATGGAACAGCGCGACCATCTGCTGCAGAAGACTCCGTTTCTGCTCGCCGCGGCGGCCGCGAAAGAAGCGGGCGGCGACGGCGCGGAAGCTCCGGTATGGGACGGGCCCGACATGATTACTCAAGTCGCGACCGAAATCGCAGTCTGGGCATGCACGACCTGCGGATGGTGCGAAGAAGGATGCCCGGTCGGCATCGAGCATATTCAGCGCATCATCGATATGCGCCGTTACGAAGTCCTGATGGAAAGCAAGTTTCCGCAGGAAGCGACCAGCGCATTCAAGGGAATCGAAAATCAGGGCAATCCGTGGGGCCTTGCGGCCGAGAAGCGCGCCGAATGGGCCGCGGGCCTCGGCATCCCGGAGATGGCGGAGGTCGAGGATCCCGCCGACCTCGACGTGCTGTACTGGGTCGGATGCGCCGGGTCGTTCGATGAGCGCAATCAGAAAGTGTCGCGCGCCTTCTCGGCCCTGATGCAGCAGGCGGGAGTCAAGTTCGGAATCCTGGGCAAAGAGGAAACCTGCACCGGCGATCCGGCGCGCAGATTGGGTAATGAGTATCTATACGCGACCGTAGCGGCGCAGAATGTCGAGACGCTCAATCGCTACAAGCCGCGCCGAATAGTCACTCAGTGTCCGCACTGCTTCCACAATTTGAAGAATGAGTATCCAGATTTCGGCGGCAATTACACAGTCCTGCACGAAGCCGAATTTTTGGCCGAGTTGGTCCGTGCGGGACGCCTCAAGCCCAAGGAGATCTTAAAGGCTCGCGTCACCTATCACGATCCCTGCTACATGGCGCGTCACAACCGCGAATGGGACGGCGCGCGTGAAATTCTGCGCGCGATTCCCGGCGCGGAAGTCACCGACGTAGATCAATCGAAGAACCGGACCTTCTGCTGCGGCGCCGGTGGCGGATGCATGTGGAAGGAAGAGCACGAGGGCACCCGAATCAATCAAAAGCGCCTCGATCAGTTGAGCGAAGCCAAGCCCGAGTGCGTGGCAGTAGGATGCCCCTTCTGCATGACGATGATCGAAGACGCGGTAAAATCGCGCTCGCTGGAAGACACGATGCGCGTGCGCGATCTGTCCGAAATCATGGCAGAAGCAACCGGCGCGCTGGAGAAGTGATTTCTGATCCGCCTTTCTGAACTGATCCCTCGCCCAGATAAG
>JBARDN010000271.1:0-3241 GCA_049795175.1 Binataceae bacterium (SeqCode)
TGGAGAAGGCGCTGCTCGACGCGTCCAACACGCGTCCGTCGGACGACGCCGCAGCCTCGCGCCTGGCCGATCTCTACATGCAGCAAAAGCGCTTCGACAACGCGGTACTGCTGCTCAGACGCACCGCGGAACTGCATCCGGATTCAGCGTCGGTGCTCAACCGGCTCGGGCGCGCGGAGGCTGCGAACTATCAATTCTACGCAGCCGGAAACGATCTCGCGCGGGCGACGCAACTCGATCCGGGCGACGCGGTATTCAAATCCGACTATGAAGCATTTCAGAAGAAAGCCGCCGCCCCTGGCGGGATCAATGATGCCGCCGCAGCGATCCGTTAGCTGAGCGGCGATGGATGCAAGATTCGGAAACACATACCGACACCTCACTGATCAGAGATTCGAAAGTTCAAAATCGAATTCCACCCTCTGCGTCGTGCTCTTTGCTGCCGGATAGCAAAATCGCATCAATTAAAAAGGCTATTAAAAAACTACTGCCCGATTGGTGCGTGCTGCTCCGAGGCTGGCGCAATGCTCACGGAACCTTTCCCAGGATCATTCGGCCGGTCACTTTCAATGAAAAGGTCTTGCACCGGATCCTCTTCGACCGGCGTGCGGTGCTCACGCAGCTTGCCGACAAGGCCGCCGTTCGCTCCTATGTCGAACAGCGAATTGGTCCCGAAATTCTCCCAAAGCTTTACTTTCTCACTAGCCATCCTGACACGATCCCGTTTGACGACCTTCCCGACAGATTCGTGGTGAAGCCGACGCACGGCTCCGGATGGGTGCAACTCGTCGCCGACAAGTCCACTGTGGACCGAGCCGCACTGATAGAACTCTGCTCTGACTGGCTGAAGCGAAGCTATTACAAAGAAACGCGAGAACCGGCCTATAAGCATATCGAGCCGCGGATCATGGTCGAGGAATTAATTGACGACGGTAATGGAATCGCGCCAAATGACTATAAGCTGTTTGTCTTTGACGGAACCGTCCGACACATCAGGGTCCATTCAGGGCGTTTCACCGACCATCGGGTAGGGCTGTTCACGCCGACGTGGAAGAGAGTCCGAGTCGGTGCGCACTTTGGGCACGACGATATAGTAGGAGACCTGCCACCGCCCGCACATTTCGCGGAGATGATCACCGCTGCGGAAACGCTAGGCCGGGACTTGGACTTTGTCCGGGCCGACTTCTATGACACCGGCGAGCGCCTCTATTTTGGAGAGCTGACGATGACGCCGGGGGCGGGCTACAGCCTCCTTACCAAAGAGTTTGACCGCTATCTTGGCGGGTTCTGGAAAACGCCCAGACGATACAGCTTCGGGCCATTATCAACAAAGCCGCAACGATACCCTAGCTGAGCGACGATGGAAGATGTGGGCACAAATAACGGCACCTCGCTGACCAGCGGCCGGCGCTTGATCCTCAACGTCATCTGGAACGGTGCCGGCCAAATCGGTCCGCTCGCCGCGGCGTTCATCGCGATGCCGATTCTGATCCACGCGCTCGGCGTCGAACGATTTGGAATCCTTGCGCTGGTATGGACGGTCTTCGGCTACTTCAGTTTGCTCGATCTCGGAATCGGTCAGGCACTTACCAAACTTACTTCCGATCGATTGGCTACCGGACCCGAGGATGAAATTCCAGCGCTCTTCGGCACGGCGCTCGCGGCAACGGTGACCTTCGGTCTGGTTGGCTCGGTGGTTTTGGTCACGTTCGCGCATCCGGTGGTCAACCATCTGTTCAAGGTTTCGCCAAGCCTGCAGGGGGAGACGCTGAGCGCGATGTATGTGCTCGCGCTGGGGATACCAATTTGTGTGCCAATCGGGACTCTGAGAGGAACGCTATCGGCTTATCAACGCTTCGGTGTCATCAATCTCGTACAAAGCCCGAACGCAATCTTGACCTCGCTTGCGCCGCTATGCGTGCTGCCGTTTTCGCACAATATCGCGCTGATTGTCGCTGTGCTGTTCGGTGTGCATGCGATCACCTGGTTAGTGTACTTCGCGATGTGCATGTACACAGTTCCAAATCTGGTGCAGCGAATGCGCTTTCGGGCGGCGATGGTTCCGGGGCTGGTCGGCTTCGGTTTCTGGATCGCATCTTCAAACCTGGTCGCCGTGATGATGGGCAGCTTCGACCGCTTCACGATTGCCGCATTGACTGGAATGGAGGCGGTCGGATATTACATCGTCCCCGCGCGAATTCTGCATAAGCTCACCGTCGTCCCATGGCTCATCACCGCGGTTCTGTATCCGGCGTTCGCTCACAGCTTGGCATCGGACCGGCTGCGGACCCGGATGCTGTTCGACCGCGGCGCGAAAGCAGCAGTCCTGATCCTGTTTCCGATCGTGCTGATCGTGGTGGTGTTCGCGCGCGAGTTGATGACCCTGTGGGTCGGTGCGGAATTCGCCGCGCATAGCGCGCTGCTGGTCCAGTTGCTCGCGCTCGCCGCATTGTTTGACGGGGTGGGCAGGATCGCCGCCGCCCTGAATGCAGCCGCACATCGTCCGGACGTCAATACCAAGATTCAGTCGGTTGAGCTTCCGCTCTACCTCGGCTTCATGGGCGTGATGGTTTACTGGCGCGGGGCCGAGGGCGCAGCCATCGCTTGCCTGGTTCGCGCAGGCGCGGACGCGGCAGCTAACTGGATCGCGGCGCGTGTCCTGCTGCCAGAAATTGCTCATGGGGGACGTCGTCTCGCATGGTTTATGCTGGCCGCACTCTCGAGCATGGCGACCGCTGCTCTATCACTGGATCTTGAGGTCAAGTGCCTGACGGTCGCCGTTATCATCGCGATCTTGTACGCCGCTGCCTGGATCGCGCTGCTTAATAACGGTGACCATCAAGTCGTTCTGGAGGGTCTGAATTCAGTGCGCGGGTTCCGTCCACTTAAGATTGCGGAGGCGCGTAAATGACCATGAGCCTGCAATCGATAAGTATGTGCGACAATTCATCAGGTGCGATTCCTGTTGAAAATAATTCCGCGAATGCAATCCGAGCTGCGCGAGAGTTTGTCGATAGACGCTTTCCTGATTGTGTGGCCGCATTGTGGTTCGGGAGCAGCGCGCGCAACGATCCGACCGCCAGTTCCGATCTGGACATTCTAATCATCGAGAGCAGAAGGGTCGTACCCTACCATTTGCATTTCCAGGAGGCTGACTGGCGTTTCGATGTGATGGGCCGCTCACTTCGATTCTGTACCAAACGCCTGCACGGCCGTAATCAGTCCTGGCGTCATCGCGACG
>JBARDN010000272.1:0-2267 GCA_049795175.1 Binataceae bacterium (SeqCode)
GCGCCCGGATACGCTGCGCGCGCGCCCAGCTCCTCGGCGATTCGGAGCAGGCGATTGTATTTTGCATTGCGCTCGCTGCGGCTGAGCGATCCGGTCTTGATCTGGCCGGCGCCTGTCGCCACCGCGAGGTCCGCGATGGTCGTGTCTTCAGTCTCGCCCGAGCGATGCGAAATGACGCAGGTGAAGCCGGCCTCGCGCGCCATCGCGATCGTCGCCAGCGTCTCGGTCAGCGTGCCGATCTGATTGAGCTTGATCAGAATCGAGTTGGCGGTCTTCTCCTTGATTCCGCGCGCCAGGCGTTCGCGATTGGTCACGAAGATATCGTCGCCGACGATTTGAACCTTGGCGCCGAGCTCGCGGGTCAAAAGCTGCCAGCCGGCCCAGTCGTCTTCGGCCAGCGGATCTTCGAGCGACACGATCGGATATTTCGCGAGCCATCCGCCGTAGAATTGCACCATCGCGGCCGCATCGCGCGAGCTTTTGTCTGATCGCGCGAAGACGTATTTGCCGTCGTCGAAAAACTCGCTCGATGCGGGATCGAGCGCGAGCGCGACTTCGGCGCCGGGTTTGTAGCCCGCGTTGGTGATCGCCTGCAGGATCATCTCGATCGGTTCCTGGTTGTTTTTGAGGCTTGGCGCGAAGCCGCCTTCGTCGCCGACGTTGGTCGAATGGCCGGCCTTCTTGAGGACAGCGGCGAGCGCGTGAAAAACTTCGGCGCCGGCGCGAATCGCTTCGGCAAAAGTCGGTGCGCCCTGCGGCACGATCATGAACTCCTGCATATCGACGCTCGAGTCGGCGTGCGCTCCGCCGTTGAGCACGTTCATCATCGGTACGGGCAGGATATGCGCGTCGGGATTCAGATGACGATAGAGCGGCAGACCGCGCGCGGCGGCGGCGGCGTGAGCCGAGGCGAGCGACACGCCCAGGATCGCGTTGGCTCCCAGCTTCGATTTGTTCGGGGTTCCGTCAAGCGCGATGAGCGCTTCATCGACCGCCTGCTGGTCGCCGGCGTCCGCACCGTTGAGCTTCGCGGCGATGGTGGTATTCACATTCGCGATCGCTTTCAGCACGCCCTTGCCGCTGAAGCGCCGCTGGTCGCCGTCGCGAAGCTCGAGCGCCTCGTGGACGCCGGTCGATGCGCCGGAAGGAACGGCGGCGCGTCCGAACGCTCCGCCTTCGAGCCGCACGTCAACTTCGATGGTCGGATTTCCGCGCGAGTCGAGTATCTCGCGCGCCTTGATTTCGCTGATCTTCGTTCCTGCCGCCATGTGCTGCCCCTCGCGTCAATCGAGAGCGGGATTCTAAGCCAGAATCCGGTAGGCTGTCATCAGTGCGCGCTTATGCTGATTCTGGACAAAGTAATGCCTTGGATTTTTGTTATCGAGCATTTTTCGGTGGGTTCGTTTGGTATCTTTTCTATTGACTCAAAAAATATACTCCTTGAAAATGCTGCCGATTTTGCGACATTGGGTTCCTTCGTGTAGCTTTTTCGGTCATCGATTTTTGGACGGTCTCCGACCAAGAAAGACTAAACACGAAGACACTAAGGAAGACGAAGACACCAAGGCACGAAGAAAATCTATTTCTTTGTGCCTTCGTGTCCTGGTGGTTGGATTGATGACTGCGGCTGCTCGCGAAGGCATCCCCTTGGAATGAGCGGGCGAAATGGAGTCCGAATGGTGTGCGGTTTGCTTCCACGGAATCATTTTTGCACGAAGTGGATTCGGGCATAAGGCTGAACAGTTCAGCCATGAACAAATCTGGCAAAAACCCGAACGATCGTTAGGGAAGCGGCGCATCGGCAAAAATGCGTTAAACCAGTGCTGGGACGGGGCGAAATGAGCGTCGACCATTCAGGATGGCGGGCAGACTGTCGTAAACGGACGTGTCTCGATCGGGAGGCGGCTGGCTCACGACCCGCCCCCTACGAAGGGAAGAAATCCGGGGCTCGGCCCTTGGCTTGCGAACTGGTTGCGGGTGACTGCATGGACGCTTCGGGATTTCTCCCCTTCGGTCGAAATGACGACTGAGGAGTTGGCTGAGACTACGGTTAGTTCAACCGAGTGATTTTGTGGAGCGTGGGCGGCCGAGATATCGGACTGGCAGCGGAGTCTCGATCACTTTGCCGCCGGTCGAGGTTACGCGGAAGGCGCGGGCGTGCGGACGCGAGGAGACTACCTCTTTGAGCCTTGTGCCGACGAAGTGGCCGGCGACGCCGTCGTCGAGTGCCAGCGTTGGAAGGAAGCCGCGCTTTGCGAGGCGATGCA
>JBARDN010000273.1:0-40064 GCA_049795175.1 Binataceae bacterium (SeqCode)
ACCGACATTCCGGCGCCGGTCAGCGCGATTGTATACTCGGCGTCGAGGATCAGCTCGGCTGCGCGCTCGATATGCGCATCGGTGGCGAATTTTTCGTCTGCCGGTTTCATCAGCTCACCACGCACGAAACGAATGTGAATGCATACGCGGCGACTCCCGCTTGCAGCGCTTTGAGTTCGAGCGCGCCCGGCAGCACGGAATCATTCGCGATCAGATTGTACATCCGCGGACGATCGACCGTCACGAGCGGGCGTCCGCTCGCGGTCTTCACGTCGTCGCCGAGCTTCTGGTCCGCTCCCGCTGCGATCTCGACTTGCGCGATTGCGCCGACCGGGGGCGCCATCACCAGGTTCACATCTTTCGAGGTATAGCGCAGCGCGATAGTCGCGTTTGGCGCCTCGGCGCGCGCCGACTCCTGCTCGACCCGCCATCGTCCGCCCAGGTAGGAGAGCCCCTCCACGTGCCGCCCCGGATCGGTGTATTCCTCCGGGCGGTCGCGCACCGCTCCAGCGGGATTCCCGAATTGGCCGCGCACGTGACCGAGGTAAAGCTCCGGCGTCACGCGGTAGCATACCGCTCCCTGCGCATCGGAGTCGCGCACCGGCTGCATCGGAGGCGGCAGGCTGAGAGCAGGATTCATATCGCGCAGCGCGTTCTGAATAGCTACTTCGGATTCCTGGTAACCGCCTTCGCCGAAATGGTAATAGCGAATCCGCCCTTTCGCATCGACGAGATATTTCGCCGGCCAGAACCGATTCGAGTAGGCGCGCCAAATCGCGTAATCGTTGTCGAGCACGATTGCGTAATCGAGCCCGAACTCCGCCACCGCCGCTTTTACGTGCGAACCCTCGCGCGCAAAACTGAATTCGGGCGCATGCACGCCGACGACCACCAGGCCGTCTTTCAGGTAGCGCCGGCTCCATCCTTCGACATAGGGCAGCGTGCGGATACAGTTGACGCAGGTGTAATCCCAGAAATCGACCAGCACGACAGCCTTGTCCCGCAACGCTTTGATCGATACCGGACCACCCTGAATCCAGGTCCCGCCCTCGAGTTCCGGCGCATAGATTGTCTCAGGAAGATTCGGCATCGCGTCTCCTGGAATGATCGCCCCAATGCGACCGAACCTAGCACAACCCGCGCAACCCGATGAAGCCGCAGTAGTGGAGTGTCATTGCCACGCGTGGCTGCCGCGCATGCGGGGAATGACACCCCACTACTCCTGGCCCGGGATTGAGGAACGCGGCTCGTGTCCTGATTTGAACGCCCTGCGTATGGAAAGTCGTCGACTACGTCATGACAATCAGTGCGCGAGCAGTGACTTTCGCATTTCGGGACTCTGGCTGGCTGGATGAAGCCACACATTCATAATCGCCGGGCATAGGGTTGCGTCATCCACCTCACCTTGGCTGCGGCCGTTGTAATAGATCAGCGTCGAGCCTTCGTTCGGACAGAAAATCACGACCTGATCGCCGGACCTCACGCTCGGCATCAGCCGCTTTAGCTCTTGGCGCCATGCCGCTAGTTGCGCCGCGTTGCCCAGCTTGAGCCTGCTCATCTCGTCCATCGAGGTTTTCACGAGAGTGTCGGCGCTGACGCTCTTGCCGGCTTCGACGTCAAGCGCATGCGGCTCGGCGGGGACGAAGCGATCGCCGACGACCCACAAGGTTGCGTCGTAAACGCGAATGCCCCAGACCGTCTGACGGCCGCGCCCGAGCGGACGGATTCCGGGCGCCTGCGACTGTACCGGCGCAGGCAAGGGTTTGGGAACTATTGGCGGTGCAGCCAACGCCGATGCGGTCGTGAATATCAGGGCGGCGAACGCAGCCGCGAGTATCGGGCGCAATCGCAGATAGGTTGTCATCGGCACGCGACCATCATGCAGACCTCCAACAATTCGACGAGTGACCATAGCCGATCTGCGACGCTGGCGGCCATAGCAGCGGTGCAGCGCAGCGTTTGATTTGACGCGCCGCACGGCACGCGCTAGTGAGCGTCGCATGAGTGCAGAGCAAATCCAGGTGGTCGCGGCCGATTCGTCCGCCCGGCTAGAAGCGGCTTACTCGATTCGCCGACGAGTTTTTATCGAAGAGCAGCACGTGCCCGAGGAGATCGAGCTTGACGCCGAGGACGCGCGCGCGTTCCATGCACTGGCGCTTCGTGACGGCCAGCCCGTAGGATGCGGCCGCTACGTCGAGCACGGACCGGGCGAGATCAAGATCGGCAGGATGGCGGCGCTGCGCCGGCTTCGCGGCTCCGGAATCGGCCGCGCTGTACTGGAATTCCTGATCGAGACCGCACGCAATCGCGGATACCGTCGCGCAATCCTGCATGCGCAACTGACCGCCGAAGGATTTTACCTGAAGCAAGGGTTCCATCCAGAGGGCGATATCTTCGAAGAAGCAGGAATCCTCCATCGCACAATGACTCGCGACCTGTAGGCATCCGCGCGTCCGCTGGGAGCGGATGCTATTTCCCCCTCGCTACTGATTCGAGACGTGGCGGCGCGGCGTGATGCTTGCGCTTCTTGAGCAAGCATCAGGCCGCGCGGGTGAGGCGCTGCTTTGTGGTCGCCGCGCTAGTCGATGTGCTTGCGCAGGAAGGTCGGCACGTCGAGCTTGTCGTCGCCGTCGAGCAAGGCGTTGGGTTCTAGCCGCTCCGCGGCACTGCTATCATCTGCCGCGCCGCGGCGCTTGAACGCCGGGATATCGAGACTGCTGTCGTCAACGATCAAACCCATCCTGCGCACCGGCTTGCCGACCGGGAACTGGCGCACGTGCCCGGACATCTGCGACGGTGCGGGCACGGGCGTCGGGCGAATCTCGGCGGGATCCACAGGGCGCGTCGCGGCCGCCGCGATCGGCGTGGTGATCGGCGCTCCGGACGGCGAATATTTCGAGAACGGCAGATCCTTTTCGCCGAAACCGGTCGCGATAACCGTTACGCGAATTTCGTTGCCGGCTTTTTCATCGACGACTGCGCCGAAAATGATGTTGGCGTCTTCGTCGGCCTCTTCCTGGATCAGGCTGGCGGCTTCGTTGACTTCGTACAGCGACATCTCGGGGCCGCCGGTCACGTTTATCAGCAATCCGCGCGCGCCCTTGATCGAAACATCTTCGAGCAGCGGACTCGAAATCGCGCGCTGCGCCGCTTCGACCGCGCGATTCTCGCCCGACGCGGTGGCCGCGCCCATCATCGCCATCCCCATCTCCGACATGATCGATCGCACGTCGGCAAAATCGAGATTGATCAACCCGTGAACCGTGACCAGCTCTGAAATTCCGCGCACCGCCTGCAGCAGAACGTCGTCGGCCTTGGCGAACGCCTCACGCAGGGAGGTGTTGCGATTGGCGACCGAGAGCAGGCGCTGATTCGGAATCGTGATCAGGGTGTCGACAGAATTCTTCAGCTCGCGCAAACCCTCTTCGGCCTGCGCCATCCGCTTGCGCGCCTCGAACTGAAACGGCTTGGTGACGACGCCGACGGTCAGCGCGCCGAGTTCGCGCGCGATTCGCGCGATTACCGGCGCGGAGCCGGTGCCGGTGCCGCCGCCCATCCCCGCGGTGACGAAAACCATCTCGGCGTCGGCGAGCTCGCCGCGGATTCGTTCTTCATCTTCGAGCGCGGCCTTGCGGCCGATCTCAGGATTGCCGCCCGCGCCGCGTCCGCGCGTCAGCGTCTCGCCGATCTGAAGTTTCAGAGGCGCGTGATTGTTCTGGAGCGCCTGCGAATCGGTGTTGACGGCGATAAAATCGACCGCACGGACGCCATTCGCGATCATGTGATTGACCGCATTGCCACCGCATCCGCCGGCGCCGATCACCTTTATGCGTGCGCCCAAATCGGGGTTACTCACCAACTCAATCATGTGCGAACCTCCTCCACCACCTACAGGCAAAGTTTGCTGTCCACTTAAATTTTTCTTTCGCCGGCGTATCAAAAGAAATCTCTCACCCAGTCGCTCAGGCGGGTGCGCAATCTGCCCCATCGCCCGTAGCGTCCGGCCACGCCGTTAACCCCGCGCGCGGTGCCCTGACACAGGATCAGCCCCGCCGCGGTGGTGTACATCGGTTTCATCAATTCCTCGGGCATTCCTTTGAGATTGATCGGAAGACCGCGCCGGACCGGAACTCCAAAAATCCGTTCCGCCAGCTCCTGCGTGCCTTCGAGCAGCGAAGTTCCGCCCACCAGCACGATTCCCGAGGCGAGGCTGTCGGCCACGCCCGAGCGCATGATCTCGCGCTGCGCCATCGCGAGAATTTCTTCCATCCGCGGCTCGAGGATGTCGGTGAGCATCCGGCGCGCGATCGCTTTCGGCTCGCGCCCACCGACTCCCGGCACTTGCACCATCTCGTCGCGGCGAACGACCTGCTGGGTCGCGGCGCCGAACGCGATCTTGAGCTTCTCGGCTTCCGCGATCGGCGTGCGGATTCCGGCCGCGATATCGCTGGTCAGATGATTTCCGCCCAGCGGCAGCACGGCGGTATGCATCACGGCGCCGGCGTGGAACACGATGATATCGGTGGTGCCGCCGCCGATATCGATCAGCGCGACGCCGAGCTCGCGCTCTTCGGGAAACAGCGCCGATTCGGCCGAGGCGAGCGGCTCGAAAACCATCTCAGCCGGCGTGATTCCCGCGCGCTCGCAGCACTTGGTCAGGTTCTGCCCGTAGCTCTGCGCGGCGGTGACGATATGGATGCGCGCCTCGAGCCGCACGCCCGCCATCCCGATCGGCTCGCGCACACCGTCTTGATCATCAACTGCGAACTGTTGCGGCAGGATATGCAGGACCTGGCGATCCAGAGGAATCGCGACTGCGCGCGCCGCATCTATCACTCGCTCGACGTCGCGCGGCCCAACTTCTCCGCCGCGCACCGCGACGATCCCGTGGCTGTTGAGTCCGCGGATATGCGGGCCGGCGACGCCGGCGACCACCGAGCCGATTCGCAGGCCCGAGGTTTTTTCCGCCTCGTCGAGCGCGGCGCGAATCGCCTCGACCGTGGCTTCGATATTGACCACCACGCCCTTGCGCAGGCCGGTGCACGGAGCGACCCCGTGGCCGAGCACGGCGATATCGCCTTCGGGGCTCGCCTCCGCGACGAGAGCGCAGACCTTGCTCGTGCCGATATCCAATCCTGTGAGCAGGTTCCTCATCGCTTCAGCGGCTCCTCAAGTCCGCAGCCGAGCTGCGCGAACGAATCGACACCTTGCGAACGGCGCCGCGGCGATGCTCGAGCGGGGCGTCGGCGGCAGCGAGGCGCACGACAGCTTCGTCGGGCATCGTCATATCCAGCGCGGCGATCATCCGCTCGCGTCCGCGCCATTTTCCCAGCACTTCGTTCGCGCGCTTGATCTCGGCGGGCGCGTTGTCGAGATCGATCAGAACCTCGGTGCGCGCGCCGTCGAGGTAGAGCGCCGCGACCGCGTCGTTATCGACGCTCATCTCCGAGACCAAATGCGATAGCTCCGCTTCCGCGCGGACCATCGTGGCGGCGTAACCGACCAGCTCGATTCCGCGCGAATTCTCGACCCGGTCGCCGCTCAGAATCGGCAAGTCGCCTTCGCCGTTGGGCGAGACCGGACCCTCGAGCTCGCCGTCGGCGAACAGCGCGTAAAACCCGTCGTGACGCTCGACCATCGCGATCGCGCCGCCCTGCCTGATTCCGGCGAGCTTGGCGACCGGCGCGCTCGCGATACCGGCGTGGCTCTCGATCGAGCCGGCGGCGTTGCGCAGCCGCTTAAGGAGCGGATCTGCGGGCGCCGTCACGCGATCGATTCGCGCGCTATAGGCGGAGAAAAAATTCGCGCACCGCAGCGTGAGCACACGTCCGGGAGTGCTGAATCCGGTCATCACGCCGAAAACAAAAAAAGCGCACAGGACGATACCCACCATCCGTGGGTTCCATCCTGCCGCCTCTTTTCCTTTTCTCCGCTCCGCCACCACACCACCACTTTTCGCGCGCGACCTACCAGTCGCCGACCAGCTTGACCTCCGGCTCGAGCCAGACGCCGCTTTGCTCTTTGACCCGGTTTCGCGCGAGTTCCATCAGGGCGCGCACTTCTTCGGCACGCGCGCCGCCAAGATTGACGATAAAATTCGCGTGCTGATCCGAAAACGCCGCGCCACCGACGCGCAGACCCTTTAAGCCTGCGCCTTCGAGCAGGCGTCCCGCAAACGTACCGGGCGGATTTTTAAAGATCGATCCCGCGTTGGGAACACCACGCGGCTGGCGCGCCGACCGTTTGGTGCGCAAATCGGTCACGCGAGCGCGCAGGGAATCGCGATCGCCGGAGACGAGTTCGAACTCGACTCGCGTAATCACGAATCCCGCAGGCAACTTGGTGCGGCGGTATGCGAAATTGATTTCGTCTTTGGTCAGATTGCGCGCGACACCTTCGCGCGTGACGCCGTGAACGATAACCACCACTTTGGCGATCTCGCCGCCGAACGCGCCGGCGTTCATCACCAGTCCGCCGCCGACGGTCCCCGGAATGCCTTCGCCGAACTCGAGCCCGCCGAGACTTCGCTCGACCACGGCTTCGACCAACGCGCCGAAATCCACGGCCGCGCCCGAGATGACGTGGGTGCGATCGATCTCTACTCTGCGAAAGCCCTCGCCCAAGCTGACGACCAATCCCCGCACTCCGCGATCGCTCACCAGCAGATTGGTTCCCGCTCCGAGGCAGAAGGCCGGCGTGCCGGTGCGATAGGCCGATGCTATCGCGGCGCTAAGCTCGGATTCGGTTTCGACTGCGAGGTAAAGATCGGCAGGGCCACCAATTCTGAACGAGGTCAGGTCGGCGAGCGGCCGCGCGGTTTTGAGGCGGGCCCCGAAATGCTGCTGCAGATCGCGCTCAAGCATGCTCATGCGGCTTGGCCTCGCTTGCGAGCGCACCGAGAATCCGGTCGCCGAGTTTGTAGATATCGCCCGCGCCGAGCGTGACGATCAAATCGCCGGTGCGGGAAGCATCGGCAACTTCGCGCTCAGGTTCGAACTCGCGCGAGAGGTAGTGAACCTCGAGATGGCCGCGCGCGCGGATCGCTTCGTACAAGCGGCGCGAAGAAACCCCAGGAATCGGATCCTCGCCCGCGGGATAGATGTCGAGAATATAGAGCACGCCCGCGTCATCGAAAGCGGTCACGAACTCGTCGAACAGATCGCGCATCCTGGTATATCGATGCGGCTGAAAGACGGCGACCACGCGGCGTTTGAAACCGGCACGCGCGGCGGCGAGCGTCGCGCGAACCTCTGCCGGATGATGCGCGTAGTCGTCGAGCACGATCCGCCCGTTGCTCTCGCCCTTGATCTCGAAGCGCCGCCCGATCCCGCCGAACTTCGCGAGCGCGCGCGCCGCAACGTCAAAATCAATTCCCAGTTCGATCGCAACCGCGATTGCGGCCAGAGAGTTCATCGCGACGTGCATGCCGGGCGTCGGAAGCGTGACCGCGCCCAGCGCGGCGCCTTTGAAGACTACATCGAAGCGTGTCGAGAGACCGTCGATCACGACGCGCTCGGCGCGCAGGTCCGCATCCGCAGAAATGCCGTAGGTGATGACGGGCTTGCGCACCTGCGCGAGCATTCCGCGCACGTTGGCGCTGTCGATTCCCAACACCGCGCGCCCGTAGAACGGCACCCGGTTGATGAAGCTCGCAAATGCCTCGCGCAGACGGTCCATCGAGCCGTAGTGATCCAGATGCTCAGGATCGATGTTCGTCACGATCGCGATCGTCGGCAAGAGCAGCAGGAACGACGCGTCGCTCTCGTCAGCTTCGGCGACCATGTAGTCGCCGCGGCCGAGGCGCACGTTAGTGCCGGTATTGCGCAGGTTGCCGCCGACAGCGACGGTCGGATCGAGGCCCGCCTCTTCCATGATCAGCGCGACCAGCGCAGTGGTGGTGGTTTTACCATGAGTGCCCGCGACCGCGACGCCCAGCTTCACCATCCGCAGAAGCTCGCCCAGCATCTCGGCGCGCGCGATTACGGGAATCTTAAGATCGCGTGCGCGCGCAACTTCGGGATTGGAAAATTTTATCGCGGACGAAATCACCACCGCGTCGAGCGGCGCGCGCAGATGCGAGGGATGATGCCCAACCTCGATTTGCGCGCCGAGCGACGCAAGCCGGGCAGTCGCGGCGCTCGCCGCGAGATCGCATCCGCTGACGGCGAAACCCAAGCTCAGGGACAGCTCCGCGATTCCGCTCATCCCGGCTCCGCCGATTCCGATGAAATGAAGGCGGCGCTTGGGCGCGAGCAATCCCGATGTGAGCGCGGTATCCACTCGATCTAGTTCTCCACCCGTGCAGTGCTGAAGCAAACCCGCGCAACCCGCGCGGCGGCATCGGGGAAGACCGCGCCGTTCGCGCGCGTACCCATCGCGATCAGACGCGCAGGATCGGCGAGCAGAGTTTTGATTTCGCGCGCGAGATTCTCGCCGAGGCGGTCGTCATCTTTGACGATAATTGCGCCTTCGAGTTTTTCAATCACGCGGGCGTTGTGGAGCTGCTGCATATCGCGATGAAACGGATAAGGCACAAAAATCGCCGGACGGGCGGCAAGCGCGATATCGGTGACGGTGCCGCCGCCGCTGCGCGCGACGACCAGGTCCGCCGCCGCGAGCGCGCTCGGCATGTCTTCTATAAACGGAACTACTTCCGCCTCGAACGGAAGCTCACGGTAAGCCCGCCGCACCACCTCAACATCCGCCTCCCCTGTCTGATGTGTGACCTTCAGCTTTATAACACCTTTTCCCCAGATTTTGAAAGCCTCTAGGACACCAATATTGAGCCGATGCGCGCCGGTCGAGGCGCCTAAAACAAGGATTTGAGCCGAACGGCCCTCGATCGGAAGCCGATCCATCCTCGGAACGTAGCGCACCGGGTTACCGGTCAGCTCAATTTTGGACTCGGGAAAGTAGGCCCGGCTATCGGGAAAGCTGATGCAGATTTTAGTCGCGAAGCGCTTCAGAAGCCGGTTGGCCAGGCCTGGCAACACGTTCTGCTCGAGCATCACGATCGGCACCCGCGCGAGCGCGGCAGCAACCCCGACCGGCGCCGACGCATAGCCGCCCACGCATACGACCAAATGCGGCCGGACTCGTTTGACCACCAGGCGCGCCTGGCCGATGGCGCGCACGAATTCGGCGAACGCTCGCAGGCGCGCAGCGGCGCCGTGGCCGCGAATCCCGTGGACGTTCAAAAGCTCGAAGCGGTAGCCGCTGCGCGGCAGCCACCTGGCCTCGAAGCCGTTGGTCGTGCCGACGTACAAAATTTCCGCGTCGGGCCGCTGGCGGATGATCTCCTCGCCGACCGCGACGGCGGGAAACAGATGGCCTCCGGTGCCTCCGCCGGCGATGATCAATCTCATCCGATATTTCTCGTCGCGATCTTTTTCATCGGACCGCGGGCCGCCGCCCGAGTGCTAACAATGCGCCGAGCGCCGCCATCGCCATCATGATCGCGGTGCCGCCGTAACTCAAAAACGGCAGCGGCAGACCCTTGGTGGGAATCATCCCGATCACGACCGCCATATTGATCAGCGCCTGCAGCGAGAGCATTGAGGTGAGACCCACCGCGAGCAGGCTTGCGAACGGGTCGGGTTCGTCGTGCGCAATCCGCATCCCGCGAAACAGGATCGCGCAGAACAGCGCGATCACGATACACGCGCCGATGATTCCAAACTCCTCGCCGACGACGGCGAAAATAAAATCGGTGTGCGACTGCGGCAGGTAGAACATTTTCTGGCGGCCCGCGCCGAGTCCGACGCCGCGCAAACCGCCCGCGCCGAGTGCGATGAACGACTGAATCAACTGGAAACCTGCGCCGCGCGCGACCTGCCACGGATCAAGAAACGCGGTCAGGCGGCGCATCCGGTAGGACTTCGCGCACATCTGCACAACCAGGCCGACCAGCGCGATCGCGCCCGCCGCGCCCAGATGTTTCGCCTCGGCGCCGGCGGCGTAGAGCATCACGAACAGAATTACGGAGATCATCACGGTCGAGCCGAAGTCGGGCTGCTTGAGCAAAATAATTGCGAGCACACCGACGATCGCGAAAGCCGGCGCGGGACCTCGCATGAAATCTCGCAGTCGATCCTGGCGGCGGCTCAGGAAGTCGGCAAGGAAAAAGACCAGCGCGAATTTCACCAGCTCCGAAGGCTCGAGGATGATCGGACCGACGCGCAGCCAGCGGCGCGCGCCGCCGCGGACCAATCCGAGATGCGGCAAATAGACCGCCAGCAGCATCACCACCGAAACAATCGCAAGCGGCATCACCAGGCGGCGCAATCCGACGATCGAGAATTGCGAGAGCATCACGAGCACGGCGAATCCGGCGACGATATGCGCCAGATGGAGCTTGAAGAAATGAAACGCGTCGCCGGTTTTTTCGAGACCCAGAAAATAAGTCGTGTTCAGCACCATCAGCAGGCCGAACAGAATCAGCGCCGCCGCCGGTAGCCATAGCCACGGGTCGGGACGCCGGTATTCGACCGCTTCAAAGCGTCCGAACCAGCTTTTGAAATAACTCTCCGCGCTCTGCATAGTCCTTGAACTGATCGAAACTCGCGCACGCCGGCGACAGCAAAACCGTATCGCCCTTTCGCGCCATCTGCGCCGCCCGTTCGACCGCCTCCGCCAGAGTTGTAACCAGCTCGATCTCGCACGCGCCGATAAGCGCTGCGCGCATCTGCTCCCGCGCCGCGCCGATCAGAATCGCGCGGCTGACCTTGCGCCGCATCGGCGCGATGAGCGGGCTGTAGTCGCCGCCCTTGCCGACTCCGCCCGCGATCAGAATGATTGGCGCCGTGATTGCGCCCAGCGCCTCGACCACTGCGCCGACGTTGGTGCCCTTCGAGTCGTCGATCCAGCGCACGCCGTCGCGCTCGCGTACGAATTCGAGGCGATGCGGCAGGCCTGCGAACAGACTCAGCACATGCTCGATCACATTGCCGTCAACGTACATCGCAAGCGCCGCCGCGGCCGCCGCCATCGCATTGGAGACGTTGTGCTCGCCCGGAAGCCGGAAGCCCGCGATGCTGATTTGGCCGCGGCGCGAGCCCATGTCGAAAATCAGCGAACGGTTTTCATGCCAAATTGCCGGCACCTGTCCGGTGGCGACGAAGCCGAAGGAGAACACGCGCGAGCTCACCGTTTTCGCCAGCTCCCAGACATTGGGATCGTCGCGATTCAGAACCGCCCAGTCGCTGCCGTCCTGATTATCGAACATCCGCGCCTTCGCGACGCCGTACTCGGCGAGATCGCGATAGCGATCAAAATGATCGTCAGTGAGATTCAGATAGACACCGACCTTGGGCTTGAAGTGGACGGTCGATTCGAGTTGGAAACTCGAGACCTCGGCAACGATCGCGTCGTAAACTCCATCCACTGCAGTGATCAGCGGCGGTTGCAGGTTTCCTCCGACGAACGGATGCATCCCGGCGGCTTTCAGAATCGTGCCGAGCAGTACGGTAACGGTGCTCTTGCCGTTGGTGCCGGTAATCGCCGCGATCGGCGCGGAGAGGAACCGCGACGCGAGTTCGACCTCGCCAATCACCTCAATCTTGCGCTGGGCCGCCGCTGCGAGCAGCGGAGAATCGAGCGCCGCGCCGGGAGTCGCCACGACCAGATCGACTCCGCCCAGCCAGGCCGGATTTTCCGCGCCGAGCTTCAATTGTCCGGGTGGAAGCTGCGCGCGATCGATATCCGATCTGCGATCGGTCAGGACCAGGTGCGCGCCGTGGGCGGCGAGGAATTTCGCCGCCGCGATTCCAGTCGCCGCCAGTCCCACGACCATCACCGTTTTGCCCGCGAGTTTTGTCATCGTTCCAGTATAGCGCCGCGGCCGGATGCGTCAGCGAAGTTTCAGGGTCGAGAGCGCCACCAGCGCGCACACGATCGACATAATCCAGAAGCGCACCACCACTACAGTTTCGGGCCATCCACTGAGCTCGAAATGATGATGTATCGGCGCCATCCGGAAGAAGCGCTTGCCGCCGGTCCATTTGAAATAGTAGCGCTGAATAACCACCGACGCGGCTTCAAGGACGAACACTCCGCCCGCCATCACCAGCGCGAGCTCCTGCTTGCACAGAACCGCGACCATCCCGAGCGCTCCGCCCAGCGATAGCGCGCCCACGTCGCCCATGATCATCGAGGCGGGATACGCGTTGAACCACAGGAAGCCGAGCGACGCCGCGATCAGCGAGGCGCAGAAGATCGCGACCTCGCCGACGCCGACGACGTGCGGGATCTGCAGGTAGGTGGCGAACTTGAGGTTGCCGGCGACGTAACTGAACACCCAATAGGTAAACGCGGTGGTCATGACCGGGCCGATCGCGAGGCCATCGAGTCCGTCAGTGAAGTTCACCGCATGCGAGCACCCGGCGATCACCAGCATCGCGAATGGGATATAGAAGATCGGACCCCAATCGGGATGCAGATTCTTCGCGAACGGGATCGTCAGTGTGGTGGGAAATTTCAGCACTGCGAACAGAAACACCGACGCGATCAGCGCGCAGGCGAAAGTGCCGCCGAGCTTCGCCGATTCGCTGAGCCCCAAACCCTTGCCGCGCTTAAGCTTCAGGTAATCGTCGCTAAAGCCGATCGCACCGAAACTCGCGGTGACGAAGATCACGATCCAGACATAGGCATTGGTGATATTGGCGAGCAGCAGCGTGGCGGCGAGCGTCGCGGTCAGAATCAGCAAGCCGCCCATGGTTGGAGTGCCGGCCTTCTTCTGATGACTCTGTGGAACGACGTCGCGAATCGTCTGCCCGAAATGCGCGGCGCGAAAACGATCGATCAGCCACGGGCCCATCGCGAGCGAGATCGCGAGTGCCGTCAGCCCCGCCAACACCGAGCGAAAGGTTTCATAGCGAAGGACGTTGAAGCCCTGGAAATGGGCGTGCAGACGATAGAGCAGGAGATACAGCATCGCGTCTCAATTTGTCCGGTAACCATGCGCCAGTGCAATCTCGCCAATCACGGCGCGATCATCGAAGGCGAGCACGCGATCGCCAACCAACTGATAATTCTCGTGGCCTTTGCCCGCGACGATCAGCGTGTCGCCGGGCTCAGCGATACTGAGTGCGAGAGCGATCGAGGCGCGGCGGTCGGGCTCGATGCGATAGTTCTTCGCGCGCGCGCCGGGTTCTTTTATCGCATCGCGAACACCGGCTTCGATCTCGGCGATAATCGCATTGGGATTTTCGCTGCGCGGGTTATCCGACGTGATGATCGGAAGATCGGCCAGGCGCGCCGCGAGCGCACCCATGATCGGGCGTTTCCCGCGGTCGCGATCGCCGCCGCATCCGAATACGCAGATCACGCGGCCGCGGGTGAACCTGCGCGCCGCATCGAGCACCGCCTCGAGCGCATTGGGCTTGTGCGCGTAATCGACCAGCACCAGCACTCCCGCGCGCACAGGCACCGCCTCCATCCTGCCGGGGGCCCCTGGGCATCGCCGCACACCTTCCGCCACCGCCTCAGGTTCGATGCCCAGGGCCACCGACACGGCGGAGGCCCCGAGAATATTGATCAGGTTGAGTTCGCCGACGAGCGGCGAAGTAAACGCGATTTTTTTTCCGAGCGCAAGCATCGTCGCACGAATTCCGTCTGCGCCGACTGAGTAGTCCTGTGGATAAACGTCGAGCCCAGGAGCCAGACCGAAGCTCAACTTGCGCGTCGGCACGGCGGCGAGCACGCGCTGGCCGTACGGATCATCGCCGCGCGCGACCGCGAAGATATCGCTGCGGCGGCTGCGCGGAAGAATCTCGGTGAACAGGCGCAGCTTGGCGGCGAAGTAGTTTTCCATCGTGCCGTGATATTCCTCAAGATGGTCGCGCCCGAGATTGGTGAAAATCGCGGCGCGAAAGTTGAGCGCCTCGACCCGGCCCTCGGCGATCCCGATCGAAGAGGCTTCCGCAGCTACGTGGCGCACGCCCTCGCGTTCCATCCGCACCAGGGCGGACTCGATATCGATCGATTCAGGTGTGGTCAGACCGCTCGCAATTTTGTTCTGGCGGATGAAAGTACCCACCGTGCCGATGATCCCCGCCGGATGTCCGGCGGCTTCGAAGATCGAGGCGAGCAGGTAGGCAGTTGTAGTCTTGCCGCTGGTGCCGGTGATTCCGATCAGATCGAGGCGCTGGCTCGGCGCGCGGAAAAACCGCGACGCGGCCGCGCCCATCAGCAGGCGCGGCCGCGCGCTCTCGACAACGGTCACCGCGGGCCGGGCGCCACCTCCACCACCACCCATCACAATCGCCCGTGCACCGCGGTTTAATGCGTCACTTATGTTCGCGCGGCGGCGTTCGGGGTCGCGCGCGAGAGAAAAAAACAGATGGCCGGCAGCCACCGCGCGCGAGTCATAGCTGAGTCCCGAAATTTCCACCGCCGCATCGCCCTCAATCCGTCCATCGAGTCCCTCGAGTAGCTCGTCGAGCCTCACATCCCGCCCCCGGGCGCAGCCGAGCTGGTGCGGATGACGCCAGTGTCGGCAGCCGCAATTTTATCCGGTTGCATCGGCGCGAGCGTGAGCTTTATTCCCGCATGACTGAGCGGAGCACTCGGCGCCGGATCCTGCGCGACCACGTAGCCGCTGCCCCGCACTTCGAGCGTCACGCCGATTTTGCGCGCGACCATCAGCGCGCGACGCAAACTCATCCCGGAAAAATTCGGCGTCGTCGGAGAGCTGGTGCCAGTCAACGCGGGTATTTCGTCGTCAGCATCGGGCGCGGATACGTCGGCCAGGCGAGCCCCGCCCTTTGCGGCGGCAGGCATCGGGATCATCCCGGCGACATCGTAGTTGCCGCCGGGCGCAGTGATATTCAGATCGCGCACGGCGCCGGACGCGATCTCGCTGAAGGCCGGCGCTGCATAGAGTCCGCCGAAGTGGCCGTGGCCAACGTCGTACAGCACGACGAGGATCAGCAGACGCGGATCGTCGGCGGGCAGAAACCCGACGAAGGAGCACACGTGCCGATTCTGATAATATCCGCCCGCGGGATTAACCATCTGCGCGGTGCCGGTCTTGCCGGCGACGATAAAGCCGTCAACCTTGGCGCGATGCGCGGTGCCATTGGGACCGTTCACGACGTTGCGCAGCAGCAGATTCATCGTATGCGCGATCTCGGGCGAGATCACGCGGCGCATCACCTGCGGCGTATGGCGTAAAATCACGTTGCCTTGCGCGTCGTACGCGGTCTTCACCACGTAGGGGCGCACGATCAGACCGCCGTTGGCGATCGCCGCGTACGCAATCGCGAGTTCGATCGGCGTCACCGATATTCCCTGTCCGAAGCCGTGGTTTGCGAGATCGATTTCCTTCCACGTCGCCGGATTCATGACCATCCCGCTGGCCTCGGCGGGAAGATCGATTCCGGTGCGCAGACCGATTCCAAAAGCGCGCATGCCCTGGTAGTAACGCTCGGCGCCGAGGCCGAGCGCGATCTTCGCGGCGCCAATATTGGACGAGACCTCAATAATACCCGCCAGATCGAGCGAGCCGTGCTTGCTGTCATCGTGGATCGTGCGGCGATCGATCGTCCAGTGGCCTTCCTCGCAATAAATCTGCTTATCGAGCGTGATCGCGCCGTCCGAGAGCGCGACCGAGGCGAGAATTCCTTTCATGGTCGAACCGGGCTCGAAGGCGTCCTGCACCGCGGTGTTGTGTAAACGATCGTGGACGCTTGCCGGATCAGCGCCGATATTCGCCATCGCGATAACTTCGCCGGTGAACGGATCGAGCACGATCGCCGCACCGCGCTTGGCGCCGCTTTGCCGCACCTCGGCCGCAAGCTCGGTCTCGGCCAGCGACTGGATCGAAGAATCGATCGTGAGTTCGAGTTGCGCACCCGGCTCCGGCGTCTTGAGCTCGAGGGGGCTGTCGAAAATCGGATGCCCCAGCGCGTCGTGGTAGAAGCTCAGCTCGACCGGCTCTCCGCGAATCATCTTGTTGTATTCGAGTTCAAGGCCGGAGAGCCCCTGGCCGTCCATCCCCGCAAGCCCGACCACCGCCGCGGCCAGGTTGCTCTCCGGGTAAAAGCGTTTGTATTCGCTGAGCGCGCCGACGCCCTCGATTCCCAGCGCCTCGGCCGCCTGCGCCTTGTCCACCGACCCGCGCCGCACCAGCCATACGAAGGGAGAAGGTTTGGCGAGCTTGGCTTCGAGCTCGCGCGAGCTGAGCCCGAGGGCAGCCGCGAGTTTGCCGCGCTCGCGCGCAGTGGTGGTGTCGAGCACGCGATGCGGTCGCGCATAGACCGAGCGGGTCTCGGCCGAGAGCGCGAGCGGCTCTCCATTGCGATCGACGATCGGTCCGCGCACCGCGGCGAGTTCGGTTTCGCCGGTATGCTCACTGTTCGCGAGCGAGACCAGACGCGGTCCGTCGAACTCGACCAGCACCACCAGGCGCATCACCGCCATCACAAATAGCGACGCCAGCACCAGCGTCAGCCATCCTACGCGCGCGCGGCGCTGTTTGAACGATCCGTTCATGGCAGCATCACCACCTGCCCGTTGGCGGGCGGCGCCAGATGATACTTCGGCGCGAGCGTGCGCAATCGTTCGTGCGAGGCGAGCTGCGCCGCCTTCAGCCGCAGCGTGCGGTTCTGATCCTCGAGCCCCGCGATATCTTCGCGCAGCGCAGAGAGCCGGTAACCCTCGCGCGTAGCTTCGAGCCGAATCATCAGGGTGGTAAAGCCGAGCGCCGCCACCGCGATCATCAGGATTCCGGCGAGGATCGGCGAGGGAGGATTTGCGGGGCGCACGCGGCGGCTCATTGCGCGATCCTTTCGATACATCGCAGGCGCGCGCTGCGTGCGCGCGGATTGTTCACGATCTCGGTGCGCTGCGGTTTCAGTACTTTGCCGGTAATCGCGGAATACTCGCCCGAGCGTTTGAGCTCGCGAAAGCGTTCCTTGACCGCGCGGTCTTCGAGCGAATGGTATGCGAGCACGATCATCCGGCCGCGCGCGGCGAGCAGGCCCGGCGCGTCGGCGAGCAGCGTGGCCAGGCTCTCCATCTCGCGGTTGACCGCGATTCGCAGGGCCTGAAAAGTGCGCGTCGCCGGATGCGCTCCGCTGCGGCGATGCGGTCCGATCGCGCGCTCGACTACTGCGCGGAGCTCGGCGGTGGTTTCGAGCGGACGGCGGCGGCGTTCCTCGACGATCGCGCGTGCTATTCTGCGCGAGGCGCGCTCTTCGCCAAAATTGAAAATGATATTGGCCAGATCGGTTTCGGTTTCCTCGTTCACCAGATCGTACGCGCGAATCCCTTGCGTCCGATCCATCCGCATGTCCAACGGACCCTCGAGCCGAAAGCTGAAGCCGCGCTCCGGATCGTCGAGCGCGAAGCTCGACATCCCAAGGTCGGCGACGATCGCGTCGGCACGTTCGAATCCGCACTCGCCGAGCACTCGCGCCAGATCGGCAAAATCGGCCTGGCGCAGGATCACGCGATCGCCGAACCGCGCCAGCCGCTCGCGCGCCACCGCAAGCGCGTCGGCGTCGCGATCGATCCCGACGATCCGCGCATCGGTCGCGCCGAGGATCGCCTCGGCGTGCCCCGCCATCCCGAGCGTCACATCAACGACGACGCGCGGCCCGTGCGCGGCAACCAAGTCGCGCACCTCCGCCACCATCACCGGCACATGCTTCCGGACCGCCGCGCCGTCGTCGTGTTTCACCGCCAAACTCATCGCCGCTTACAAATCGAGCTTTTCGTAAAAAGCCGGATCCTGGAGCTCCGCCTCGTTGGCACGGAGCACCCCCTCGAGCACCGCCTTATCCCACAATTGAAAATGATCGCGCAGCGCGGAGAACGTGACCTCGCGCGCGAGGCCGGCGAACTCACGCAGCCGGGTCGGAATCAGGATACGTCCCTGGCGATCGACCGGAACCTCGTGCGCACCGCCGATGTAAAACGTTTCGAATTTCTGTATGGATGGATCGAAGCGATTGCGGGTCGCGACTTTCGCGTGCAACTGCTCCCATTCAACTGGAGGATAAACGTCAAGGCAGCGTTCGCGGTTGTAAAAATTATTGGTGATGAACAAGCGATCATGCTCTTCGCGCGCGAGCACGTCACGGAATCGCGCCGGTATACTGACGCGTCCCTTTTCATCGATCGCATGGTCGAACCGACCGCTGAACACCGCTGACCCTCCCGAATGCCCCACAATCTCCCACTCTTCACCACTAGAGTCAAGTAAATTGGTTCACGGTGTGTTGCGAAAGTGAGTAATCCTTCGAAATATCAATAGCGAAAGAAAAACGAATACTTAATTCGACGCGCATACTACTCACGTGAACTGCGCGCACCTGCGCCGACGTTCGCGCGCTTGGCGAAATGGGTATTGTGAATTCTTTCTTGACAGGACCGCCACTCATTAGCGAAACTCGCGCAAATTACCTCATCGCATAAACCGGATTGATTTCGCCTCGAACATACAGGCGAAGAGAGGACTGAAGATGACAGGGAAAGCTTGGTTGAGGAGCGCCGTCGTGGTCGCGGCGGGAGTTGCGTTCACGATGACCCTCACGAGTCAGGCCGCGTGGTCCAGGGCGAAGAAAAAGGTCGAACCGACGGCGACACCGACTGTCACTCCGACCGCGACTGCGACTCCGGAGGTCAAAGCGTGGAATTTCGATCAAGACAAGGGAGGGGTTCCGGCCGCAGGATGGACCGCGGTGCTGGGCGACTGGCAGGTCATTCCCGACCCGAGCGCGCCGAGCAAGCCTAATACCTACGGGTTGCCTCCTGGGCGGATGATGCAGTCGCTGCTGAGCGCGCTTCAGTATTATCCGATGACGGTCCTCACCGATCCGACCGAATACTCAGACTTCACGCTCGAAGCGTCATTCAAATCAGCGGGCGGACGCTTCGATTGTTCGGGCGGAATCATCTTTCGCTACGTCGACAAGAATAACTTCTATGTGCTCTCTGCCGGATGCCCGAGTGATTACTTCCAGCTCTCGCGGATAACCGCCGGCAAGTTTGAAGTACTGAAGCAGACGGTCGTGCCGACCGACAGGGACACTTGGTACAAGATCAAAGTCGTAGCTCAGGGCGGACATTTCATGTGCTACGACGACAACAAGATGATCTACGATTTCGACGACAGCAAGATCGCGAAGGGACGGATCGGGCTGTGGGCGAGCGACGATTCGCAGGCGCGATTCGACAACATAACGCTGACCCTGCCGCCCGAGGGAGCAACCTCGGCGAGCGGGGCGCCGGCTGCGGAGTCTTCGCCGGGCGCGGCGATTCCGCCGCCTCCGCCCCCACTGCCGCCACCGCCGCCGCCTCCAGCGCATTGATCGCGCGGCCGGATTTAGGCTTGACTGCACGGGCGCCGGAACATTCCGGCGTCCGTTTCGCTACGTCCGCGAACGCCTGTTGATCGACGGCGACCCGAAGTTTAGGTTAGATCGTAATGGAAATCGATTCGCAACAGCCCGAGATCAAGCCCGAGCCGAGGGTCGACAAGATCGATCATGAGCGTCTGCCGCCGGGCAACTTCTTGAAAGAAGTCGGCCGCGGTGTCGGCGTTCTGTTTGGACTGGGCCTGCTCTGGGGACTCGAGATCGTGCGCAACGCGTACTTCAGAGCGCTGGATAAGATCGGCGTGAAACCGCGCACTCGCCGTTCGAGTGCATTTCCACCGGGTCAACCGAAGAAGCACACTGTGATCCAGTCCTGACCTTCGGTACCTGTCGCCCGACTCTGCTAAGAACATTCTATCCGCGATCGCGCCGCCGCGCCGCGCGTAGTCCTGCGCCCGCCGCTGATGCAGGCAGGACCAGCGCTTTGACCTCGCCATCGCTTGCTCCGAGGTTCTCATCCAGCAGGCGCGCCAGGTAGCGCGCGAGCCTGTCGTCGAGCACGCGAGCCAGCGCGTCGGTTTGCGCGGCCTGGATTATTTTCAGCAACCCATCGAGGCGATGCGTCCGATCGTGCTCGCGAATCAGCCGGGCGATCGCGCTTTGAGAGAGCGTCGCCAGCTTGGCGTGAAGGGCGCGATCCAGCCGCTCAACCAGATCCTCCAATTCGATGCGTGGCGACGAGGTTCCGAGCAGATAACCGCAGCCTGCGCATCGCGGCGTGACCTCGAGATGCTGCGGTGCGTCGCGGTCGCATCGGATCACGCGGCGCAGGAGCGCCGCGGTCTGGATCGCGAAGCTGGGGCCGATCGCAGGGCCGAGCGCGCCGATCGCGTCGAGCTTGACCAGCGCGTCCAGGCGCCGGCGCGCGTCGTCGGCAACCAGCGCGTCGCGTTCCATCGCGGTTTTCCACGCGCCGTGAAGCGGGCGGTAGAGCTGAACATAGGTCCACTTGAATTTCTGGAACCGCGCCTCGAGCGCGTCGAGCCCGCGCGGCGCGCCACCGAGCATCCGCGGCGCAAGTTCGGCGAGCAGCAGATGGCATTCGGTTTCCAGCGCGCTGACACGCGGGTCGTGCGCCGGCTCTTCTTCGGTGGGGATACGCAATCCGGTCGCCTCCGCGAACTCGCGCATCGCGCGCATCCGCGGCGCAACCTCGGCGGCGGCCGCCAGCCGTTCGTATGAGGACACGGCCTGCATCGCAGTTTCGCGACGCGCCGGATCGGCGCCAATATCGATCAAGCGCTCGGCCCCGCCTTCGGCTAGCGCCGCGTAGTTGTCGAGAATCGCGGCCTGCTCGGCCGGAATCGCGAGATTCGCTTCCTCGAACGCAGCGGCAAGCGTATCGCGGGTGCGGAAGGCCGCTTCAACCGAAGCAGCCATGGCTTCGGCGAGGGCCGTGGTTGCCGCACCTGCCGACGCGGCGTCGCGCGCAAGCTCGAGCGACGGATCGAAGCGCCGGGCCAGCGCGAGCGCCGCGTTGAACCGCGCAGCTTCCGGTGCCAGCGCTGCGGCAGGATCAAACACGATCGCGCCGGATTCGTCGGTGCGAATCACGCCCGCGGTGCGGCCCTCGAAGCGCCGGAGGATATCCGCGAGCACCCCCGCGGATGCGCCTGGGCCGGCAGCGAGCATCGGCACTCGCGCCTCGAGCTCGGCAAGCGGCAGCGGCTTGATGCCGCGGAGTGTGTATTCGACCGCGAGCGCGTGCACCATCTCGCGCGCCAGCATCCGCTCGTTGCCGTGAAACGCCGCGAGTGCGTCGGCCGCCCTATTGAGCGCGGCGCGGCCGGCGTCGCCCAGGCGCGCCTCGACGCGGCGCCTGATCACGGCGCTCTCCATCAGATCGGCGCAGTAGAGCAGGCGCGGATGCGCGCCACCCCCGCTCTCGAGCTCCGAGGCGATCGCCTCGCGCGCCAGCCGCGTCGCCAGACCGACGGTTGCGGGAGGCTCCGCGAGCGCGCCCAACGCGCCGACTGTCAGCGGATGAAACGGAAAAATTGCCGATGGATCAAAGCCGCGCAGATCGACGCCTGCGTACGACTCATGAATCAATTCCTGAACGTCAACGGTAACGGAACGCGCACGCGCAATTGCGACTTGCATCAACTCGTCGCGATTCTCGGGCGTCACGGCCAGGCCGATCGCTCCGTCGGGGGCGGGAGCGCGGCTCGCACCGATTATGCTCAGCCGGACGATCGAACAGGTGCGCGCCAGGTTCGCCAGCGCGCGGAAGTATGCCGCGCCCGGCTCGGCGTCCGAGGCGCTGAAATCGATTGCGATCGTAAGCGCGCGCACGCCCATGCGCCGCGCATGTTCCAGCGCCAACGAAACCGCCTCCGCGCCACCAAGCCCGCGCCATAGCGCCACGCTCGCGCGTTCGGCGCCAATCTGCTCGCCGAGACTATCGAGCAGGTATCCTTCGAGCTCGCCGCCAAGAATCCTGCCCGCCAACTCGAAGCCGCAGATCAGATGACGCCCCGGCTCGGCGGCAGGAGTAGCCGCGCGGCTTTCGAGCGCAAGCACGTAGTTGAGGAAATGAGTTTTACCCGAGCCCGCAGGACCGCCGATCCAGAACATCGCACCGTGGGGGCCGGCGATCACGCGATTGATAGTCTCCCACGACCGCCGTGCCGCGCGGGTCATCACGAATGACGCGACGGTATTTTCGCGCGGCGTGAGTTCCAATTCAGCGCGCTCTGATGCCGCCGGCTCGAGCACGATAACGTCTCGTGCGCCGGCCTGGCGCATCCCCCTTTGATTCGCCATGATCCTTATTTACACGAATGTCATAGTCGAGGCCAGAAGTTCACAGATAGCCAAGTTTAGTGACAACGAGCTATAGTCATCACCACGCGGAATTCCTGCGCGCCGGAATTTCGCTTCTTGGGCCAGGGTTGACGAATTATGCTGATATTATGCGAATACGAAATGAGTAATCGCGGCACCGCCTAACGTAACTGCGCCGCTAGTCAGATCACCCCGGCGGCGCGGAGCCGCTCTATCTCCCGCGCGTCGATTCCTATCGACCCGAGCACTTCCGCCGTATGCTCTCCGAGCTCGGGCGGACGGCGCAGACTATCGCGGTTGGGCTGAGGTGCCGCAGAGAGTTTCACGGGCGAGCCAGAGACGCGAATCGCGCCGCGGGTAGGATAGTTGCTCTCCACCAGCATCCCGCGCATCGCCGTTTCAGGATCGGCGATCACTTCTTCGACGTTGCGCACCGGAGCGCAAGGCACGCCCGCCTCGATCAGGATTCTGACCAGCGCATCGCGCTCGTGTTTCGCGGTCCATCCCCCGACCAGAGCGTCAACCTCGTCGGCGATTCGCAAACGAGTGCCATGATTTGCGTAGCGCGGGTCGGCGAGCAGATCCTCGTGATCCATCAGCTTCGCGATGGTTCTCCAATGCGCTTCGGTCAAGCAGAAGATCAGAATCTCGCTATCTGCGGTTGGATATATATTGGTCGGACACGCGCCCCAATGGCGATTTCCAAGGCGCTTGAATTTCATCCCCTGCAGGGCCGGCGCGGTCGCGCTGGTGAGCGCGGGAATCGCGACATCGAGCATCGCGACTTCGACCTTCTGCCCGCGCCCGGTTTTGCCGCGTTGAATGAGCGCCGCGAGAATTCCGCTCACCAGATGGCTGCCGGTGCCCATGTCGATAAAAGTCGCCGAGGTTTTGACCTTGGCATCGGGAAATCCCGTTACGCTGATAAAACCCGAGGAAGCCTGGATCGTGTTATCCATCGAGCCGAGCTTCGCCCATCGGCTGTCCGAGCCGTAGCCCTTTCCTGAGGCGTAAATCAGGCGCGGAACGCGGTCCTTGATTTGCTCGTACGCGAGCCCGAACGACGCCATCACGCCGTCGAGATAATTTTCGACCAGCACGTCGGCGTCTTCGAGGAGTTCGAGCGCGATCTCCTGCGCGCGCTTTTTCTTGAGGTTGAGCGTGACAGATTTTTTCTGCGCATTGAGCATCAGGAACGAATAGCCGACGCCGCCGGGAGAATCTGGGCGGCGCAAAACCTCGCCGGTCGTGGGAGGTTCGATTTTGATCACGTCGGCGCCCAGGTAGGCGAGTTGCATCGTGCAATACGGCGCGGCGTACACCTGGCCGAAATCGATCACGCGAATTCCATCGAGCGGAAGAGTCTTGTCCGATACTGCCATTTGAATATGCCCTAGCGCAGCAGTGTGCGCGCGATGACCATCCGATGCACCTCGGAAGGTCCTTCGCCGATTCGCCGGATACGCGCCTCGCGGTACCATCGCTCGAGCGGAAATTCTTTGCTCACGCCGTAGCCGCCGTGAATCTGCACCGCGCGATCGATCACGCGGCCAAGCACCTCGCTCGAATAAAGTTTCGCAATCGACGCTTCGGTGCGGAAATCTTCGCCGCGGCCGGCCTTCCATGCGCCGTCCCAGGTGAGCCAACGTGCCGCGCGCAATTCGACCTCCGAGTCGGCGAGCATCCACTGGATCGCCTGCCGCTTCGAGAGCAACTCGCCGAAGGTGCTGCGAGTCTTGGAATGCGCTATCGCCATCTTGAGCGCCGCGACGCCGACGCCGACATTGCACGCCGAATAGGGGAAGCGCAGACGAGTCAGCAGATCGAGGGCCAAGTTGAGTCCCTGCCCCTCCTCGCCGAGGCGCTGCTCGACCGGCACCACGCAATCCTCGAACGAAACTTCATTGGGAATCGCAGAGGTGCGCAGCGTCCGAATCGGGCGCGCGGTGAATCCAGGCTGGCCCTTCTTGATGATGAACGCGGTGATTCCGGCGCGTCCCGCCTTGGGATCGGTGCGGGTAAACACGACGCCCCACTCCGCTTCATGCGCGTGCGAAATAAAAATTTTGGTCCCGTTGATGACGTAGGTATCGCCCTTGCGCACCGCGCGGCACTGGATCGCGCCGGCAGGATCGGAACCGCCGGAAGGCTCGGTGACCGCGAAGAAGGTGTACCACGCGTTCTTGATCGTTCCGGCGGCGTATTTCTCAAGCTGATCTTTATTGCCCGCCCAGATGACCGGTGGCGGATTTCGCCCGAACACTCCCGCGCCAGGGTTGTAGAGGCCCATGCGATGCTGCGCCATCTCCTCGGTCAGCACGCACATCTCGAAGGTGTTGAGTCCCTGGCCGCCGTATTCTTTGGGGGCGCCCATACACCACATTCCGCCAGCCTGGACTTTCTTCGCGATCCGCCAGTAGTCGTCTTCGGGAATCTCCGGCGCGTCGGGATCGCATTTGGCCTCGATCGGAATAATCTCGTCGCGGATGATGCGGCGGACCTGATCGCGCAGAGCCGCAAGCTCTTCGGGAATTTGATAGCCACTGTCCATCAGAAGATCTCCTCGTGCGCGTGCGCCTGCTCCTCGAGTCCGCGCTTCAACGCCGCGATCCACAGCTCGCGAATCCATTCGAGGTCGTACGCGCCCCAGGTTCCTTTGATCTCGAGATCGATTTCACGGACGTGCGCGATCGCTTCGGCGATTTGGGCGATCGCGGCATCACCGATCCTTTTCCGTTCGGCGCCGCTTACTTCTTTCGCCGCAAGATAGGCCGACAGTCCGTCGAGCACCCGCTCGCTATAGGTCCATAATTGCTGCTCCGCGCGTGCGAGCGGAATCCCACCGGCGCGGGAGATCGTCTCGGCGGCCGCGATCGCATCGTGGAACGCACGCGCCGCGCTTTTCAACTCGCCGCGTTTGCGGCGGCCTTTTTCCGCGGACATTTGTGGCCGCATCACATCGGCAAAATCGAGCGACAAAAGCGACGCGCGCTCGACCGCACGATAGGCCGCGTCGAGCGCGGGGGCGCATCGCGGATGCCGTCCGAGCGCGGTGTCGGAAATCGCGGCGCCGGGCTCGAACGCGACATCGCGAGCGCATCGCACGAACGCCTCGAGATTCACCGGATAGGCCAGCGTGCTGTACGCGCCGAAAGTCAGGCACGAGATACTAGTGATCCCGAGCGCGTGATAGGCGCGCAGATCGCGCGCGACGACGCCCGGAGTTGCGAAGGCGAGTCCGCCGAACAATATCGCGTCGGCGTAGTACTCGAAGATATGCGCGCGTCCGTCAAAGATTTCGAGGTAACGCCTGAGCGACTCGAGCAACGGCGGATTGATCTCGCATGCCGGATCGTCGATCGCGTGCGAGTAGCATCGCTCACGCGGCGCCCATTCGAACCACACATTCGGAAAAGGACGCAACCCCGGATGCGGCTCGAGCGTGTCGTGATACGCAAGGTACGCAACCGGCGCAGCCTCGGCGCCGCGCTCGGCAAGCGACTCGGCGACGGCATTGACAACATCCATATACTGCAACTGCGGCGCGAGCTCGCGGCATTGGCCGCATCGGCACCACGCGCCCTTCCATACGTCGGCGCCCCAGATGTGCAACAGCTCGTTTTCCGGATAGTCGCCGACGTACTTGAGCGCGCCCTCTCGCACCAGCTCGAGCGCGGCGGAATTCGACACGCACAGATTTCCGCGCGCCATTCTGACGCCGTCGTCGCCGGCCGGGAACATCGCAGGGTCGCTCTGAAAGCGCTCGCGCGGGAGCAGAATCTGCAGGACGTGGCCGCCGTACTCCTGCGCGATTCCATAGGCCTCGAACAGCGGCTGAATCTCGTCGATTTTAAGGCGCGTGTCGTGCGCGTGCCGGATATACGAGAACGCGTTGGCGCCGCGCCGCCCGAGCCACGGGATGAACTCGCGGTCATGGCGCAGATGGAGCTCGAGCCGATCGGGAAAGCCGTAATTCCAGGTCATGATGTCGGAGATAAATGCGCGGCGCGAAAACGACGGTGTAACCCGATACGGCGCAATCGCGCGGAGCGCCTCCGCGCCGATCCGTGGGTACTGAGCACTCGCGCCGGGAGCGAAGCGCGCGCCCAGATGCTCGAGCAGATCGGCGCAGGCGTGAATCAGCCCGCGCGCACTGCCGGCACCGAGGGTGATCGCGGAACTATCTGCCCGCGCGATCGCGAAGGAGTCTCCGGCAAGCGCGTCGCCAGCGAACGGATCCGCCAGACCGCCGCTATGCTGCGCGCCCAACTCGATTCGCATCCGATTTGAGCCGAGCGCGGCGTCGTGCGCGACCTCCACCGGACGCGAGAGCATCGCAGCGAGACCGGTCGCGAGTTCGGCGGCCGCAGTCGCAGTGACGCGCGCCGCGGGAGTGCCGATCGCGGCGCCAGCAGCCACGATTCGCGGGAATTCCGTTTTTGATTCTCGATCTGCGCTCACCCGCTCACTCCAAACCGCGCGTGCCGCGATTGTCGCGGCGAATACCGGGGAATGATAACATGACTGGTTGAATTTAGTACCGATCGATACCCGAGCCTCAAGCCTCGCGAGATTGCCTCCAGATGCCTAGTCCCAAAGAGATTCTCGCCGAATTAAAGAAAGTCAAATATCCCGGCTTCACGCGCGATATCGTGTCGTTCGGAATTATCAAGGATATCGAGGTCGCATCCGCCGCGATCACGGTCGTCGTCGCAGCGCCGTCGGCGAAGCCCGAAGTCGTGAGTCAAATCGCCGAAGAGGTGAAGCGCACGATTCGCGCGATGTCCGGCGCTCCTTCTGCCGTCGAAGTACGGCTCGAACAACCTGCCCCTGATGCCAAGGCGCGGCCGCAGCAGACGATGGCGCGCCGAAGCATTCCTGGGGTCGCGCATATCGTCGCGGTTGCCAGCGGCAAAGGCGGAGTCGGCAAATCCACCGTCGCGGTGAATCTGGCGCTCGCGATGCGCGCGCTCGGATGGCGCGTCGGATTGATGGACGCGGACGTTTACGGTCCGTCGATCGCGATGATGGTAGGGGCGGAGAAGGCGGTCACGCTGACGCCCGAGCGGCGGATCATCCCACTCGAGCGCTTCGGCATCCGCTACGTCTCGATGGCCTTGTTCATCAACGACGAGACCGCGGTCATCTGGCGCGGGCCGATGGTCACCAAGCTCGAAACCGAGTTTCTGTTCAACGTCGAATGGGGCGAGCTCGATTGCCTGGTGCTCGATCTGCCGCCCGGCACCGGCGACGCGCAACTGACGATCACGCAGCGGGTCGAGCTCGACGGCGGCGTAATCGTCACGACGCCGCAGGAGGTTGCGCTGGTCGATGTGAAGCGCGGCGTCGAGATGTTTCGCGAGGTGAATGTTCCCGTGCTCGGCGTGATCGAGAACATGAGCTACTACCTGTGCCGCAAGTGCGGCAGGCGCCACGAAATTTTTTCGCACGGCGGCGGTGCACGCTACGCGGCCGAGCTGGGCGTGCCGTTTCTGGGCGAGATTCCAATCATCCGCGAGCTGCGCGAAGGCGGAGACACCGCGAGTCCAATCGTCGCGGTGAATCCGGGGCACGCGATCTCGGGCGCGTTCAAGGAAATCGCGGCAAAAGTGATCCAGAGTATCGACACCGCACGCAATTGATGCGAGCGCGGCTATACTAATGAGCGATTCGCCAACCATCTCGCTCATCACGATCACCAAAAACGAGCAGGCGCTGATCGGCCAGTGCCTGGCGAGCGCGTGGTTCTGCACCGAGAAGATCGTCGTCGATTCGTTCTCCGACGATCGCACAGTCGAGATCGCGCGTGCCGCCGGCGCACAGGTCTATCAGCACGAGTTCACCAACTACGTGATGCAGAAGCAGATGGCGCTGGATCGCGCGACCGGTGACTGGGTCCTGTTGATGGACGCCGACGAACAGGCGACCCACGACCTCGGCGAGGAGATTCTGCGCACGGTTGCGGCGGCGTCGCCCAAAGACGGCTACCGCATCCGGCGGATTCTGTATCACCTCGATCACTACTATCCGCACGGGATTTATCCCGACACTCCCGTGAGGCTCTTCCGGCGGGAGCGCGGCCATATCGGCGGACGCGACCCGCACGACAAAGTCGTGGTCGAGGGCGAGGTTGGCAAGCTCGCGGCGCCGCTCCTGCATTTCAGCTATCGCGACGTCGCCGATCACGTTGCGACGATCAACCGATTCAGCACGCGCGCCGCACTCGAGCATCAGCCAACCGCATTCACACCGATCAAGATGATCGCGAATCCGATCTGGCGATTTTTCAACTTCTACATCCTGCGCGGCGGTTTCCGCGACGGCGGCCGCGGCCTGTACGCGGCGATGACCGCGGCCTTCTACGTATTCCTCAAGTACGCCAAAATGTACGAACGCCGAATCCACGACCGCCACCCGAGATGACATGCGCGGTGATTAAATTCGATTGAGCCTTCGATTATATTGCGTTGTGCCCATGTTCGTGGAATACTCCCTGAAGATACTCCTGCGGGATGTTTCCGATGAATGCCATATCGCTCAAGCTTCCAGATGACCTTCTCAAGGCGAGCAGCCGATGCGCGAGGGCGCTAGGTATCCCGCGAGCCGAATACATACGGCGCGCGCTCGAGAAAATGAACCGGGATTCCGAAGCGCGCGAACGCGGTGCTCGTCTGGCCAGGGCGTCGCGCCGGGTTCGACGTGAGAGTATGCGAGTGAACGCTGAATTCGCCGCTTTCGAGCGCGATCCAGATGCCTGAACGTGGTGAGGTTTGGCTTGCCAACCTCAACCCACGCCACGGCACCGAACCGGGCAAGCGTAGACCGGTTCTCATCGTTCAAGCACAGGCCCTAATTGACGCGGGCCATCCCTCGACGCTGGTCGTCCCCCTCACAAGCAATCTCATTGACGACGCCGAGCCGCTGCGCATCCGCGTGCCAGCCCAAGGGGCGCTGCGACGCGACTCGGACTTGCTCATCGACCAGCTTCGAGCAATCGACAACGGACGTCTTGGGGAAGGACCTTTGGTCACGCTTGACGGTTCAGCGATAGAGCGTGTCGCGGCCGCGATTAGGGAGATCCTCGACCTCAATATTCCGATACAATCGTCCGACTGACTGGCGCGCGCGGCGGCGGTCACTTCTCTCGCGGCGCAATCCTGATAAGTTAGGCAGCGGCTCCATGAAACGTCTTCTGCTTTACGTGCGCCGCTACTCGGCCTGGTACGGCTTCGGGATGCTCTGCACGCTCATCGCTTCCGCGTGCGGAATGACCGTCGCCTACCTAAGCGGCGCCGCGATCAAGTCGATCCAGTTCCATCATGCGATGACCTTCGGCACGCTTGCGCGCCTGGGCCTGCCCGCGCACGAGACGCTAGGACGAATCGTGCTGATGCTTTGCATCACCGCGCTAATCGGCGGCACTGCCAGGTGGCTCTCGCGCTTTACGATTTTCAACACCGGCCGCGATATCGAGTACGATCTGCGCAACGACCTGTTCGTCCATCTGACCCATCTCGGCCCGGTCTTTTACGATCGCCAGAAGATCGGCGACCTGATGTCGCGGCTGGTCAACGATCTCACCGCGGTGCGGATGATGGTCGGGATGGGGGTGGTGACTTTTGCCGACGCCCCCGCGACGACCGTGTTCGCGCTCACCTTTATGCTGAGCGTGAGCGTGCGATTGACGATCGCAGTGATCACGCCCTACCTCCTGCTGATGCTTGGGATTAAGCGGCTGTCGCGCGCGTTGATGGTGCGCAATCTGCGGGTTCAGCAGGGACTTGGCGGAATTGAATCGAAGGTGCAGGAAAGCCTGGCCGGAATTCACGTGGTCAAAGCTTACGCGCTCGAAGATCACGAGGCTTCGCTGTTCCGCAAATCCAACGACGACTACAACGAACTCGGCCTCGCGCTCGCGCGCCTGCGCGGCGCGATGCTCCCGATAATCCGCGGCACGTCGGCCTTCGCCGTGATGGTCGTGCTGATCTATGGCGGCTCGCTGGTGACGCGCGGCATCCTCGAGATCGGCGACCTGGTCGCGTTCATGGGATACCTCGGACGGCTGGCGTGGCCCGTCACCTCACTTGGATGGATGATCTCGATCTATCAGCGCGCGAAAGCGGCGATGGAGCGCATCAACGAGATATTCTCGGCGCCTGCGCAGCCCGGCGAGCTCGATGACGGAGGAGTGCGGCTCGAAGTGCGCGGCGCGATCCAGTGGGATCACGTTTCGTTCAGCTACTTCTTGCGCGACCAGATCGAAGGCGCAGTCGCCGAATCCAACGGCTCCAGCTCCAACGGCCATCATTACGATTACGCGCTGCGGGATGTGTCGGTAACGGTTCCGGCCGGCGGCAAGCTCGCGATCGTCGGACGCACCGGCTCGGGGAAATCCACGATGGTCAAGCTGCTGACGCGGCAGTTCGAGCCGACCAGCGGCCGGATCCTGCTCGATGGAAAAGATATCCGCGAAATTCCGCTGCATTCGCTGCGCAAGACGCTCGGCGTGGTGCCGCAGGAGCCGGTGCTGTTCTCCGACACGATGGCGCGCAATATCGCCTTCGGACGCCCCGACGCGTCCGCCGATGAGATTCGCGAGGCCGCACGGATTGCGGGACTCGAGCCCGACATCGCAACGCTCCCGCACGGACTCGACACGATTGTCGGCGAGCGCGGGATGGCGCTGTCGGGCGGACAAAAGCAGCGCACCACCATCGCAAGGCTGCTCACCTACAGACCTGGCGTCGTGGTGCTCGACGACGCGCTCTCGAGCGTCGACACCGAGACCGAAAAAGCCGTCCTCCACAGCCTCGAGGAGAGCGTCGTCGGACGCACCACCATCGTGGTGGCGCATCGCGCCTCGACCGTGCGCGATGCCGACGAGATTATCGTGCTCGAAGACGGCGCGATCGCCGAGCGCGGAACTCATGCCGAGCTGATGGCGCGGCGCGGAACCTATGCCGAGCTGTTCCATCGCCAACTGATGGAAGAGGAGCTGGCGCAGTACTAGCGATGCAGACCAGCGAAGAAAAACAGCTCGGACGCGCGCGCGACTTTGCGCTCATCAGGTTCGTGTGGACCTACGTGCGCCCGTACCGCGGGCTGTTCTTCCTGTCGGTCATCCTGATGCCGCTGAACTCGGCGTTCGCGCTCTCGCAGCCGTATATCATCCAGCTAATCGTCGATATCTTTTTGCAGCATCATCATGTAGCACCGCCCGCGTGGCTGGCCGCGATCTTCGCCGCGACCGGAGGCCAAAGCCTGCTCAAGATGGGCGCGATCTACATGATCCTGGTCGCCGGCGAGTTCGCGACCTTCTATGGGCAGTTCTATCTGACCGTGATGGTCGCGCAGTATTCGCTGTCCGACCTGCGCCTGGCGGTGTTCAACCACGTCGAGCATTTGCCGATGTCGTTTTTCGATCGCACACCGGTCGGGCGTCTGGTCAGCCGCATGACCACCGATATCGATGCGATCAATGAGATGTTCGCGCAGGGGTCGCTCACGATGTTCGTCGATGTGATGACGATGTCGGGAATCGTCGTGATCATGTGGCTCAAGAGTCCGCGCCTGGCGCTGTGGGCGATGATCGCGATTCCACCGCTGTTGCTGTTCATCAATATTTTCAGGGTGCGCGCGCGCGTGGTTTACCGCCAGATTCGCGAGCGCCTGGCGCAGGTGAATGCGTACCTGTCCGAGTCGCTGGCCGGGATGGTGGTGATTCAGCTCTTCACCCGCGAACGCACCAGCCGCGACGAGTTCGACGTGCTGAACGTGCGCTCGCGCGACGCGCAAATCGCGGCGAACATCTATGAGACGGGCCTGTTCTCCGCGGTCGATACCGTCGCCTCGATCACGGTCGCCGTCATCCTGTGGGAAGGCGGCGGCCAGGTGCTGCGCAGCGTGATCACGCTAGGCGCCCTTATCGCGTTCATGCAATACGCGCAGCAGTTCTTCATGCCGCTGCGCGAAATCTCGAACAAGTACACCACGCTGCAATCCGCGCTGGCGGCGGTCGAACGAATCGAGCAACTAATGGAAGAGCCGCGGGTGATTTCGAGCCCCGAAACACCGCGGCTGCCCACGGTCTCGCGCGGATCGATCGTGTTCGACCACGTGGACTTCGAGTACCGGCCCGGCGAGCCGATCCTGAAGGACGTGAGCTTCACCGTCGAGCCGGGGCAGAAGATCGCGATCGTCGGACCGACCGGCTCGGGCAAGACCACGATCATCAAGCTGCTAAATCGTTTTTACGACGTGAAGCGCGGGCGCATCCTGGTGGACGGGGTTGACGTTCGCGAATGGGACTTGCACGCGCTGCGCCGCACGATCGGGTTGGTGCAGCAGGACGTGTTCCTGTTCGCCGGCGACGTGATGGAAAATATCCGGCTCGGACTGACCGAGCTTAGCGAAGACGCGGTGCGCGACGCGCTCAAACGCGCGCAGGCGATCCGCTTCGTCGAGCGCTTGCCCGCGGGCCTTGGCGAGCAGATTCGCGAGCGCGGCGCGAACCTCTCGGCCGGGCAGCGCCAGTTGCTCTCGTTCGCGCGCGCGCTCGCTTACGACCCGCGCATCCTGGTGATGGACGAGGCGACCTCGAGCGTGGACAGCGAGACCGAGCGCCTCATCCAACTCGCGCTAAACGAGCTACTCGCCGACCGCACCGCGGTTGTGATCGCGCATCGCCTCTCGACGATCGAGCGCGCCGACCGAATCCTCGTGCTCGCCAGCGGCGTGGTCCGCGAGAGCGGCACGCATGAAGAACTGCTCGCCCAGCGCGGCTTGTACTACCGCCTATTCGAACTTCAGTACGCGGCTGCCGCCGAGGCATCGAGTGAGGCTGCCGGTTAGGAGTTCATCGCGCGCGCGGCCGCATGCGATCGTATTGGCTGCGACGGCGGCCGCCCTCGCGATCGCGCTTGCCGGATGCAACGTCGGCTACCTTGCGCACGCAGCCTACGAGGGCGGACGTATCCTGTGGAATCGCAAACCGATTTCCGGGCAGCTTGCGCAAAACGATCTGACTCCCGAGGTGCGCGAGAAACTCGAGACCGTCCTCAAAGTCCGCCAATTCGCCGCGGACCGGCTTGGCATGAACGTCGGCGGCGCCTACGAGTCGATCGCGCCGGTCGATCATAACGCGATCGTTTACGTCGTGATGGCGGCGGAGCAGGACTCGCTGCGGCCGCACACGTGGTGGTTTCCGATCGTCGGCGCGGTCCCCTATCGCGGCTACTTCCAGCAATCGGACGCCGACGCCGAGGCCGAGCAGATGCAGGCGAACGGCTACGATACGATGGTCCGGCCCGCGGTCGCGTTTTCCAGCCTCGGTTTCTTCGACGATCCCGTGCTCACAAACCTGCTGAAGCTCGACCGCGTCGAGCTGGCAGGCGTGCTGATTCACGAGCTGTTCCATCGCACTTACTATCTCGCCAGCAATGCGATGTTCGACGAGTCGGCGGCTAACTGGGTGGGCGATCGCGGCGCGGTCGCATTCTTCACCGCGACCGAAGGAGCGGCGTCGCCCGCCACGATCGAGGCGCGCGCAATCTTAAACAGTAACTTGAAGTTTTCCCGATTCCTGCTGACCGGACAGGCCCGCCTGCTGAAGATCTACACCAGCGGCGCGCCCAGGAACGAAATCCTGAAACAGCGCGAGGCCGCCTTCGCAGCGATCAAGTCCGATTACGCGGCGCTGGCTCCCAGCCTCTACGGTCTCGAGCGCTTCGACCTGGACAAGCAGCCGCTCAACAATGCCGTGATGGTGAATTATCTGATCTACTTTCACGACCTGGACAATTTCGCCGCGCTCAACCGAATCGAGCACGACGACCTGGAGAAAACCATCGCAGGGATTATCGAAATCGCCAAAGCAAATCCCGACGACCCCTTCTACGCAATCTGGCAGGCATCGCTAAACGCGCCGCCCCAAACTTCCGACGATCTTCAGCCGCCCGCGAGCACACCTTCGATCGCGCCAGCCAGAGCAGGCTCGTAGCCGCCGAAAAAATGATCGGCGCCGGCGATCACCTTGAGCGACGCGGCGGCTCCGAGTTTTTGCATCACCTGTTCGAGCGCCGGGATCGGCGAATAGCTATCGCGATCGCCTGAGACGAGCAGCACCGGCTTGGCCGCCGCCGTGTTGATTCCCAGATCCATCGCGGCGACCGGCAGCGCGACGGCGATGACCCGCGCGACACGGGAGTCGCCGAACCCCGCACGGAGTGCCATTGCGGCGCCGAAGGAATATCCCGCCAGCGCGATTGTGTCGCGATCGATATCGGATTGCGCGGCCAGAAATTCCACCGCTGCGCGCGCGTCCGCGGCTTCGCCTTCGCCGCCGTCGTACTCGCCCTCGCTGGCGCCGACGCCGCGGAAGTTGAAGCGCAGCGTCGCGTGCCCGCGCCGCCACATCGCGCCGATGATCGCCTCGACCACGTTGTTGTTCATCGAGCCGCCGTACATCGGATGTGGATGGCAAATCACCGCGCCCGGCGACGCGCCGCCACGCTCGGGCCGCGCGAGCATTCCTTCCAGCGTCAGATCGTCCGAGCGAAATGTGATACGCGATTCGGTCATCGCGAGGTCTCCTTCTTGATTCTCGAGGCCGAGCCGTGAGGCGCACCCTAAACCACGCGACAATGCTATACTAGCCTCGCCTGTTTGGACCATATGGGGCTCACGTCGGCGCCGGTTGCGCATTTGAGGGCCGCACGAGTATAAGAATTACTACATTGGTGGAGATGTGAAACTGATTCGCGGACGGGGGACATCGCAATGATACAACGCGTATTTATCCCGGCGCTTGCGCTTGCGGTGATGCTTGCCTGCGCCGGTTATGCGCACGCGGTTTCGCTGACGTTGCAGGGCGAGAGCGCCGGCCTCGCGATGGAAAACTCAGAGGCGCTCTACGCCAGCGACAGCTCGGGCAAATCTGTTTTGGTGACCGAGGTCGGCCTGCCCTCACCTGATGGTGGCGATTTCACCGAAGTCGGCGTGCCCTCGATGATGGCCGACGGGCGCGTGCTGTTCGGCGCCGAAACGACCGCCAAGAACGGCAAGACTCACTGGGCGATCTTCACCGGCGATCCCGACCGCTCGCCCGTCTATCGCGTCACTCGCGCGGTCGATCTCAAACCCTCGAAAGATTGCGCGCCCGAGCTCAAGGGCGATCCGTATCCTGTTGCCGATGGGGACGGAAATATCGCGTTCATGGCGAACCTGCCGGCCAAGTCCGACGCGCTGGTGCTGGACTCGCACGGAACCCTGACCTGCCTTGCCCGGTTGGGCAGCAAGACCGCGCAGGGGCACGATATCGCCGTGCTCAGCTTTGGCAGCCCGCAAATGGGCAACAGCGGTGAGGTCGTGTTCAACGCATGGCTCAACGACTATTCCGCAGCCAAGCCTGACGCCAAAGGCGCGCCGATCGCGCATCGCCAGGCGCTGCTGATTGCCTCTCGCACCGGCGGTATCAACGAGCTCGCAGTCGAGGGCGATTACGGTCCGAATCATACCCGCTACGCGCGCCCGTTCGGATTGCCGATGGCACTTCCCTCGGTGCAGGGAACGCTGATCGCGTTCACGGCCAAAACCGAATCCGGCGCGGCGCTGTTTCTATACAGCGGCGGCACGATGGCGCGAATTCTGCCGACCGGCACACTCACGCCCGAAGGCCCCGTGACCTATCTTTCGCCGGGACGTCCCGGATTGATGACCGACGGCACGGCGGCGGTGCTCGCGGGATGCGCTCGCGAGCCCGCGGTGTTTCGCCTGTCGCATCAGCGGCTCGACCTGCGGCTCCAGCGCGGACAGCTCACTCCGTTTGGGACCCAGCTCGAATCGCTGGGCGACCCGGTCCTCACGGCGGACGGCACGATGTTCATCGGCGCGACCGACTCCGACGAGAACGAGAAGCTTTACGAGCTGGGCGGCGACGGTGCGTTCTTCGAGGTCGGCGAACAGGATCTGATCTACAAGATCTCGACCGCGACGCATCGCCATTCGATCTTCACCGGCACGCTGACGGTGAATGAGCACGGCGACTTCGCCTATCTGGGCGGCAAGTAACCCGCAGTTTTCGTCTGCATCAGATACGAGTCAGGGCGCGCGGGAAATCCGCGCGCTCTGCTTTTCTGGAGCCGCGCAAGGTGCAATCCTTGGCGGCATGGCAGTATTAAACAAGTTCACGGCCCTCTCTCCCGAACTCTACGAGTACGCGGTCGAGCACGGCCATAGCACCGATCCGATCCGGCGCGAGCTTTCCGAAGAGACCAAAAAACTCGGGCCCATCAGCATGATGGAAATCGCGGCGGAACAGGGCACCTTCATGGGAATCCTGGCCAAATCGATCGGCGCGAAATCCGCAGTCGAGGTCGGCACCTTCACCGGCTACAGCTCGCTGTGCGTGGCGCGCGCTCTGCCCGACGACGGCCATCTGCTGTGCTGCGACGTGAGTGAGGATTGGACCGGCATCGCGCGGCGCTATTGGGAGAAGGCGGGGGTCGCGAAGAAGATCACGCTGAAGCTCGGGCCGGCCGCCGAGACGCTGCGCGCGCTGCCAGCCTCGCACAGCTTTGACTTCGCATTTATCGACGCCGACAAGTCGAGCTACCGCGTTTACTACGAAGAGATTCTGAAACGGATGCGGCGCGACGGATTGATCCTGATCGACAACGTGCTCTGGAACGGCGCGGTGATCGACAACGCGAATCAGACCGAAGACACCAAGGCGATTCGCGCGCTGAACGATTTCATTGCGCACGACGCTCGCGTCGAAGCGGTGATGCTGCCGCTGGCGGACGGCCTGACAATCGCGCGCAAGAAATAGAACGTTCGATTTCTTCCCAAGTTCAGCGCAAGGCCGCCCTCACCCGCGCGTCACGCCGATTGCTGACAGAAGCAATCGCGGTGCCGCTGCAAGAGTCTCAGCGAAGACCCGTTCGTCAGCGTGGCGGATGGCCCTTCTTGAAGTCGCGGGCTCCGTGGACTACTTGCGCGCTTACGACGTTGCGGCAATCCAGGATCTGCCACGGCGAGTCGGGGCGCTCAGCCGGATAAGTGATCGTCGCGTTCTTGCAAATCGCCGCGCGCTCGATCGTCATCTCCGGGCCAATCACCGTTAGCTCGGTCTTGCCATCGGGAAGAGTGCGAAATCCGTCGGCGTGATCGTAGGCGAGCCGGCTCGGCTCGATCGTCTGCAACTGCGGCATCTCGACTTCCAGCAGTGGACCTTTCGCATCACTGACTATCGCGTGCGCACGTCCGACGCTCGCTTCGAAGTCAATTTTGCCGAGCACATTCGGATAGCTCCGCTCCCACACTCCGGCGCTCAGCGCTTGCCGACTGTCGGTGATCGACGCCGCGACGAACACCGCCGGCATCATGTTGAGCCGCGAGCCGAGTCCGAGCGTAGCGTCGCGAAACGGGCCGGCCGGAGAATCGGCGTTGTCGATAATCGTAAGGCGGCAATACGCCGGCGAGGTGCGGCAGAACTCAGGCGGCAAGCGCTCGAGCAACGGGGCCTTGCGCACCTCGAAATAAACGTTGAGCATCGTCGCGTTCGCGCACTTCCACGGCAGCGCAGGATACGCGACGCGCTCGGCGGGCAGCGCGATTCGATAATTTTCGTGGCGGGCGAGTCCTTCGTCAGGCACTGATCGTATTCCTCGGCTTCTCTTTCAACTTGTTCGATTTGCGCTTTGCGCCGTCACGCCGGCATCGGCGGGGCTTCGGGTCCGCCCTTTGACTTCTCGGCGGCCTTGCCCGCTTGCTTGCCGTCGGCGAATTCGGGCATCACGTATTTCGCGAAGCGCTCGAGGCTCGCCAGCACCTTGGGATGCGGTATCTGCTGATCGAAATTGATCATGCAGACCACGCGCTCGACGCCGACTTCCTCCCAGTAGCGCAGGTTTTCGATGATCTGCTCCGGCGTGCCGACCGGAAAGCCTTCGCGCAGCGACTGGATCTCCGCCTGGCTGAGCAACGCGGTTGCATTGGCGTGAGCAGTGTACGCGTGCGACGGATAGATGCCGCCGAGTCCCACCAGATGCGCGGCGGTGCGGAAGAAATTAAACGCCGCGCCGCCGCCAACCGCGCGCGCCTCGTTCTCGTCCTCGCCGCAATACATCCAGCTCGCGGCGTTGACCTGGTTGTTGACGAATTTGCCGACCGGATCGCAATGCTTGATGATACGCCGGTAGTCCGAGACCAGGCGCTTGTAGTCGGCCGGGGTTCCAAGCGTCACGCCGAGCATCCCGATTCCGCGCTCGGCGGCTTGCACGGCGGTCTCGGGCGACGACACCGCGACCCACATAGGAGGATGCGGATCCTGGATCGGCTTGGGCAGTATGTTGCGCGGCGGCATCTTGAAGTACTTGCCGTTCCACTCGAACTCGTCCTCGGTCCACATCCGCGGAATCGCGCGGACGACTTCGTCCCACATTTCTTTGGTCGCGTCGGGATCGATTCCGAACGCGCCGACTTCAGTCCAGGTGGCCGAGCGTCCGGTGCCGAATTCCAGGCGGCCGTTCGAGATCAGATCGAGCGCGGCGGCGCGCTCCGCGATCCGCGCCGGATGATTCATCGGCGGCAGGCAGACCGCAATTCCCTGGCCGATCCGGATGCGCTTGGTCCGCGCCGCGGCGGCGGCGAGAAAAACCTCGGGCGCTGACGAATGCGAATACTCCTCGAGAAAGTGATGCTCGACTTCCCAGACCTGGTCGAAGCCGAGCTCGTCGGCAAGCTCGATCTGTTCGAGCGCCTGCTGATACGCGCGCAACTCGGACTGGCGGGTCCATGGCTTCTGCACCGAATGTTCATAGAAGATTCCGAATTTCATATTCGCACTCCGAAAAGATTCGACACTACAATCAGTTGAGCTTCACCAGGCTCGGACACCATCCGAGCCCCACCACTCCCGGGCCGCAGTAGGCGCCGGCCGAGGGTCCCAGTTCGGTGATGACGATACGTTTGCATCGAAGCCGCGCCTTCGCCGACTCGGCCAGCTTGGCCGCGCCGTCGGGATTGGCGCCGTGAGTGATCACTACAGTCGCCTCGGCGCCAGAAAGCTCGCTCTGCGCACGCGCGAGCATCTTCTCGATATTTTCCGCCTGGGTTTTCGACTTGTCCACGACCGCGACGCGGCCCCAGATTCGGATGAGCGGCACAGTGCCCTTGAGGCTTCCGACATTCATCTCGTAGATCGAGATACGCCCGTCGCGCTGCAAATACTCGGTGGTTGCGGGAGCCAGAAAGGTGTCGATCTGCGCAGTCGCCTCTTCGATCGCGGCGACGGTTTCCGAAAGCGACGCCCCGCGCATCGCCATCTCCGCCGCCTCGATACAGATCGCGCCCAAGGCGGTGAGCGCGCGGCCGGTATTCAGCACCTCGACGGCGATCTGGCTGTCGCGCTTGGCGACGACCGCGGCCGAGAATGCGGCGGTGTAGGTCGAGCACGATTCGAAAGGATTGATGAGGCACAGGATCTGCGGGGCGCGTTCGTGCGCCTTGCGAAACGCGGCGAGAAAATCCGTCGGCATCGCGGCTGCGATAACCGGCAACCGCGGCTCACTCGGCAAGCGGCGGTAGAACTCGCCGCGCGCGAGGGTGTCGTCGCGGAAATACTCGGTCGAGAAGGCGACCTGGATCGGCGCGACCTCGATACCGAGGCGGCTGACTTCGGCGGCCGGCAAGTCGACGCTCGAGTCGGTAACAATCGATAAAGTTTGGGCCACTTCCATACCATTCGTTCAAGGATTCGTTTGATCAGCGATAGCGTGCGCTTGCGCGCGCGTCAAGTGCAGCCTAACGAGCGTTCGGTAGCCGTGGCTTCGTTCCAGTGATTTTGATGATTTGCATTTTAGATTGTTCAACTAGATCAAGGGTTTTTTACTTTGAGAT